>CAYHHO010000013.1:0-39411 GCA_964356445.1 uncultured Singulisphaera sp.
GGACTTGATATGTATCCCCAAAAGTCACTTACCCACACAAAACCGTGAAGCGCCCCAATTGTTCGCAACATCTTGGCAGTCATCGTCGGATTGGTCGCTTGCATGATCACCAACGGATTCATCACTGCCCTTGGACCCGTCGTCGTGCCTCCGCCCGAGGGAGTCAACGTCGAGGATTTTGAGAGCCTCGCAGAAAACATCGGTCGATTTGAACCGTAGCACTTTCTGATGCCGTTTCTCGCGCATGCGGTCGGCAGCCTCGTCGGGGGAATGGTTGTTGCAGCGATCGCTGCGAGTCGCAAGATCACCTTCGCGCTCGTGATTGGTGGAGTTCACATGCTCGGTGGAATCGCCATGGTGTTTCTCCTCCCTGCGGCGCCGCTGTGGTTCGACGGGCTCGACTTGGGCGTTGCGTATCTGCCCGCCGCGTGGTTGGGTGGAACGCTCGGTGCAATGATTGGAAAGCCTGCCGCGAAGTAGCGCGCGAGCGCGGGGCGAGACGCGAGGCCTGTGCACGAGCAGGTCGCTGTGATACTGCGCGAATTGCGGACTTTGACAAGGCAACATGCAACGATGTGGGGGCCGCGAAAGGACCTCCCGGCGCTCAGACATGCTCGCCGACGGCGCGGGCTGCGCGCGAGCGACGGCGCGCAAGGGCTCGGACTTGCGCGCAGGAGCGAGGTGAGATGAGCGCGGCCGAGTGCCGCAAGCGCTCGGGCTTGCGGGCACGAGGGCGCGCGAGGATCACTGACTTGAGTCGGGGCGGCCTGGATTTGACGACCGAAGGGCGCCAACGACGGCGCGGGCTGCGCGCGAGCGACGGCGCGCAAGGGCTTGGACTTGCGCGCTGGAGCGAGGAAGCAGCACGAGGTGAGATGCGCGCGACGGAGTGCCGCGAGTGCTCGGGCTCGCGGGCACGATGGCGCGCGAGGATCACTGACTTGAGTCGGGGCGGCCTGGATTTGACGACCGAAGGGCGCCAACGACGGCGCGGGCTGCGCGCGAGCGACGGCGCGCAAGGGCTTGGACTTGCGCGCTGGAGCGAGGAAGCAGCACGAGGTGAGATGCGCGCGACGGAGTGCCGCGAGTGCTCGGGCTCGCGGGCACGATGGCGCGCGCAGATCACGCGCACCGACGAAAAAGCCCAGGCGCAAGGTTCGTCCTTGCGACTGGGCGAAATGAGTCGGGGCGGCCGGATTTGAACCGACGACATCCTGCTCCCAAAGCAGGCGCTCTAGCCAAGCTGAGCTACGCCCCGTGAGGGAGCGACATAGTAGCAAGCGATGTGCCGATCACTCACCCACCGCTCGAAATCCTCAATCCGATGACGCCAGCGATGATGAGCGCGATGCAGGCAAGCCGCAGAGGGTTTTTCGACTCGCTGAACGCAATCATTCCCACCAGTGCTGTGCCGACTGCGCCGATTCCGGTCCACACCGCATACACGGTTCCCATCGGAATCGCACTCACTGCAAGGCTCATCAGATAGAGGCTCCCTCCCATCGTCAGCGCGAATCCTCCCATCCACCTTGCCTTGCGGAGTCCATCGCTCATCTTGATGCATGACGTCGCGAGAATCTCACAGCAACCTGCTGCGACCATTGCGAGCCAAGCGTGAGATTCGAAGAGCGCGTTGCCAATCATCGCGTTCTCGATCGTCACGTGCGCACCTGCGGCTTCGTCGCCGACGATGGAGGATCTGCCTCATGCAGCAACTTCAATCCGAACACGCCTCCGACAATGGCACACAGCGATACGACGCGCCACACAGATGATGGTTCTCCCATCAGCAACATTCCGACGATCGCAGTCCCTGCGGCACCGACGCCGGCCCAGACTGCATACGCGGTACCGAGCGGGATGGTGCGAATCGCTCGCGCCAGCAAAACGAAACTCGCGACCATCGCGGCGACGACAAAGACGCTCGGCCACAACTGAGTGAAACTCTCGGTCTGCGGCATCGCGACGGCCCACACAACTTCGAGTCCCGCCGCGAGGAAGAGTTGCGTCCACGGTAGTGACACTCCTGACATCACATCCATCCGCGACATCCCCCGATTATGCATCAGATCGATAGACTCCGCTGTTCATGAACACGGTTGGCTTCTACATCCCGGTGCTCCTCATCATCGCGATGGCGGTCGGATTCGCGGTGATCAACATCGTTGCGAGTTCGCTCCTAGGCCCTCGCGTTGAGACCGTCGTCAAGGGACTGGCATATGAGTCGGGGATGGACGCCATCGGTTCGACTCGCAAGCGCTTCAACATCCGTTTCTATGTGATGGCGATGACGTTTCTCGTATTCGATGTCGAGATCGTCTTCCTCTACCCGTGGGCCGTGACCTTCGCGCAGCTGCAACCGCGCAGTCCAGAGGCATTCCTCTTCTTCGCGCGCATCGCGTTCTTCGTTGGCACCAGCGTCATCGCATACATCTATGCGTGGCGCAAGGGCGTCTTCCGCTGGGACTGACGGAGTTCTTGAATCGGGCAATGAGTGTCGAAAAACGACACTGGTTGCCCGATTCAGAGGCGTCAGCCTCGCGCGCGCGAGCGCGTCGCGTTACTGATCCTTCCCCTCAATCGCGACCAACAAGATTGCCGCGGCGATTCCTAGCCTGCGATCGAGCAGCCCGCCAACATCTGGGGTGAAGTCCAGCGTCACTTTGCTGACGAACGGATTGAAGTTCCGCCTGAAGCGGCAGACCAGCGAAGCGCCGATCCTGCCCAGGTACTCCTGCGGCAAGAGCCATCCAACCACCAACCTGCGCAGGAGCGCCAAGATCACGCTGTCTTCCTTGATCGTCCCAATCTGCTCGCCCGATGGAGTGAGCAGCAACCATTCGTCCGCAAGAATCGACTTCAATCCCTTTCGCTTGATGCAGCCGACATGCAGGTTGCCCTCGCGCGGATCGAAGACGTCGTACGTCGCTGCAAAGTCGATGATGTTGCGCGCCTTGATCAGCAGCAATTCCGTGCTCATTGCCTCGTCTGCGAAGACCCGAATGTCTTCCTTTAGTTTGAACGCCTTCTGTTTGGAATAGAACTGCAGCGTGCCTTGCTCGTCATAGATATGAAAGGCTCCCCCAAAGACCTTAAGAACCTTTCGCCGTATGAGATAGCTCGTGTGACGGAATGCGCTGTTCTGCGGATCCTGCATCAACTCATGCTATGGGGCGCGATCTACTGCAGCGATTCTGATGCTCGTCGCAACTCCCGCGCTCGCGACCTCTATCCAACTGCCCTCCCCGCCTACGACGCGCTTGGCAACAATGGCGCTTCCATCGTTCACTCGCTGGATCATCGGCAGCGCCGCGTCCGCGGGCCACGCAATCCGCAGCGGCTCACTCCCGCTTGAAGTCACCGTCGCCAACGCAAGCTTGCCTTCCGCCCACATCATGTCGATCGATACTCCGCCGCGTGCGCAAATTCCCCGCACCGCTCCACGCGACCACTCTTTGGGCAGTGCAGGAAGCAACTCGATGACATGGCCGCGCTCGTTCCCACTTGCCGCCGCGCCACCACTCGCCGCCCCGCCACCCACCTCTCGATGCGACTGCACGAGCATCTCCGCAACGCCAGCCGCTCCACCGAAATTGCCGTCGATCTGAAACGGCGGATGATTGTCAAACAGATTTGGAAGCGTGCTCTTGGCAAGCAGCATCTGCACATGACTCCACGCCTGCTCGCCATCCTTCAATCGCGCAAACATGATCACGAGCCATGCGCGACTCCACCCCGTGTGCCCGCCGCCATTCGCGAGTCGAAAGTCGAGCGACTTGCGTGCAGCCGCAAGAAGCAACGGCGTCGCCTCTGCAGTGATCTGCCGCCCAGGGTGCACTCCAAACAAATGACTCATGTGCCGATGGCCGGGCTCAGCCTCCTCCCATGGATCGGCCCACTCCATGATCCTTCCGTCAGCGCCGATTTTCGGCGGCTTGAGCTTGTCGATTGCAATGCGCACGCGCTTGACGATCGGATCGTCCTGCGCGTCTCCACCCAGCGCGTCCGCCTCCTCGAGCAGGTTCGCGAAGAGATCGTGGATGATCATCTGGTCCATGGTGTTGCCCATGCCAGTGTCCGCGTGACCGCCACCAGGCAATCGAAATGTGTTCTCTGGCGACGAACTTGGACCGCTCACGAGGAACCCGCTCTCGGGATCGATCACTAAGTAATCCAGATAGAACTCAGCTGCGCCGCGCAGAAGTGGAAACGCGCGATCGCGAAGAAACGTCGCGTCGCGCCCATAGTCCCAGTGATCGTGAACGGTCTGTGCCATCCAACCGCCACCGTGCGGCCAAAGCGCCCAGACCGTGTGCTTTCCTCCGGCGGGCACAGTCCAGCACCACGCATCCGTCGCGTGATGAGCCATCCATCCTTTTGCGCCGTACATGCGCTTCGCAGTCACCGCGCCATCAATGGCGAGCCGCTCTACATACTCCACGAGCGGCGGCACAGTCGGCTGAAGATTCAACACTTCCGCTGGCCAGTAGTTCATCTGCAAGTTGATGTTGATGTGGAAGTCTGCATTCCACGGCGCTTTCAAGTGATCGCACCAGATCCCCTGCAAGTTCGCTGGCAATCCACCCTCCACACTCGAACCCATGAGCAGCGCCCGCGCATACTGCACATAGAGCGCGACCAGACCCGGGTCAGACTCCCCCTTCCCAACGCGCTTCAATCGCTCATCGGTTGCAAGTGCCGCACACTCGACATTCGTCGGACCAAGTTCCAGATCAAAGCGATCGAAAGTCGCGCGCCACGCCTTCTCGTGATCCCACAGAATGTCGCGGCGGTTCTTCGGTAACGCCGCAAACATGTTCTTGAACGCCGCTTCGAGGTCAGGACGCGCAATCACCGCTCCCTCTCGCAGAGCGTTGACGGCTGCGACCCGCTGCGCTCCAACATAAGGAAAATCGGTTTGAGCAAACACATAGGCGGTGACTGCATTCGCGGCTCGCACAACGATCCCGTTGCCGTCCACTTCAATCGAACCACCGTCGTGCTCGATGATGATGTCCGCGCCGAATCGAACTCCATCGGTAGAACCCGATGCCGTCGCGCCTCGAAGGTGAATGACTCCGTGCGTCTGCCCCTGCCCGTCCTCAACGAGTTCGCTCGTGACCGAGAGCGGGCATCCATCGCACGAAGGTTTGCGATCCAGCGAAAGCCGCAGGAAAATCCCCTCGATTTCCTCGGACTCCTGCCGAACGACAAGCGCGTTGACTGCATGCGACGCGAAAACCGTTCGAAAGACCCGGCTCTCGCGATCGACCCAACTTGTCACCGCGACTCCGGTCGCAAGGTCGAGCCCGCGCCGATACTCAGTCGCATCGACTGGAAGCGGCGACTCGATCAGCAAGTCCCCAAGCGTCTGATACGAGTCATCGATCGTGTCAGCGAGCATTTCCTGCGACGCGAGCGCTTGGGCCTCGAGAATCTTGCCGTCGAAGAGAAGTTCTCGAACTCGCGCGAGTGATTTCGCGCAATCTGGCGCCGTGCGACTTCCAGCGGTTCCCTCCCAGACAGAATTCTCATTCAGTTGGATGCGCTCCTGACGAACGCCACCGAACACCATCGCACCCACGCGACCGTTGCCGACGGGCAGCGCCTCAGTCCACGCGATCGCAGGTTGTCGATACCAAAGCACTGGACCTGGCGGAGCGAGATCGACACTCGCAGCAATCGTGCAGCGCGGCGGAGGCGAATCCTGCGGCGCGCTGCCGGCGACCGAAACGATGAGTGCGGTGGCGGTGGCGATCGCTGCAACTGATCGCATCGCGTCAATCCGCCTTCGACGGCTTCAGCGTGACTTCAACAACCATTTCTTCGGCGCCGCGCTTCAACTTCACCTTCACGACATCGCCCGGTTTATGTTCGCGAAGTCGCTCCATCATGTCGGCAGGACCCGTGAGGATCGTGTCGTTCCATCCAATCAAGAGGTCCCCTTCCTTAATCCCTGCATCAGCCGCGCTCGTCTCGGCACTCACGCCATCAACCTGCACGCCCTCGACGCCATCGTTGCCGTAGCCGGGCATGACTCCAAGACGCACCTTGGCGCCGGTCTTGCGTCCGCTCGTCGCGGCCCCATCGCTCGACGTGAACTCCAACTTCTCTGGCTTCGTTGCAAGCATTCGAAGCAGCGAATCCGTCAATGCGACCACCTTTGACGCGCCCTCTGGGTTCACTGTGTATCCATGGTCCGTCGGCTTGTGGTAATCGCCGTGCGACCCTGTGAAGAGAAAGAGCACGGGAATTCCAGCGCGATAGAAGCTCGCGTGGTCGCTCGGCCCTCGCCCTGACGGATCGGCGCGAACAGTCAAGCCACTCGACTCGAAGATCGGCCGCAGGTCTTTCATGAAATCTTTCGCAGTGCCGGTGCCGCCGATTGCCAGTTCGTCGTTTCGCATGCGACCGACCATGTCGAGGTTGATCATCGCCTGCACCTGCTCGTTCTTCAGCGTTGGATTCTTCGTCCAGTAGTCGCTGCCATCGAGTCCAACCTCTTCGGCGCTGAACGCCATGAAGAGCACAGATCGCAATTCCTCGGGAGCCTCGTCGCTTCGGTAATACTCAGCCGCGCCCTTCATCACGCAAAGCATCGCAGACGTGCCAGAGGCATTGTCGTCTGCACCCGGATGCAGGATTCCACGATTCGATGGATCCGCGCCGTAGTAGCCGAATCCAACATGGTCGTAGTGCGAACCAACGATGACCCACTGATCCGCGAGCGCGCCTTTGCCTCGAAGCACCGCGCCGATGTTGTCCGTCTGAATCGTTCCGTCCGACAACTCGGTCTCGATCGATGCCGTCACGCTGTCTCGGAAGTTGAAAGGCTTGAGCGACTCCTTGCCCTTCAAATTATCAGCCAATTTTCGAAGATCCATCAGCGAGCGTCCCTCGGGATCTGCGCTGCGAACGAGCGCGTCGGCCGCATCTGTCGAAATCTGGATCACCGGCACATCAAGGCGCGCGCCAAATCGACTCGTCTCGCTGTTCTCAAGGTTCTGCTTGCCATCCCGTGCGCCTGGAGGATTCACCATGATGATCGCGAGCGGCTTGCGAGCAATGATCGCTTCCATCTTGGGGGAAACCGCTGAGTGCGGGCTGAATCGACGATCCGACCACAGGCTCTGACCAGTGCTGTCGAGTGGCTCGTAACGAAGAAACATCACGATTCTCCCAGTGAAATCCTCGACCGTATCGCCAAAGGATGTGTAGCCATCCTTGCCTTCAGTGATCGCATACCCAGCGAATGTGATTGGACCAGTGACCTTTCCTGATGAGCTGTTGCCCAGCACGGTGTAACCATCGCCGCGCTTCAACTCGATCGGCGCGCCATGCGACTGCGCATTCGGGTCGGACCATGCAACCGATGAACTCACCCACTTCGGACCAGCGCCCGCGAGGCTGAACGACTGTCGCCAGTTCACCCACTCGGGGTGCGGTGACGTTGATGAGGGGGGTGGAGTCGCGCCTTCAATGGATGCGAGGACCGGCGCGGCTTCTGTCGCTACAGGATTCGCTGGATCAATCACCGGCACAGGAAAAGCTGGCTCAAGACCAGCCTGTTTGAAATAGAACTCGACATACTCACCCGCGAGCATGCTGCCGCGCGATGCGGGCACGCGACCTTCGAAGAATGGATTCGAAAGCGTCAGCACATGCTGATACCACTCGATCGCAACGGGCCCCAGTTCTTCGAAGATTCCGCGCAGGTCGACATCGGTGTGCCCCTCGGTGTTCTTTGGGTAGTACCCGTATGGATTGACCGTTCCTTCGATGACCGTGCCGGTCGGGCTCGACTGAACCTCCGGCTGCCCCGCCTCTGGCGAAGCGTCTTGCGGCAGCGAGTGCGCAAGCCCGATCAATGTCAAGGTTGCGAGGAATCCGACGACAATCGTGTGAAAACGAGGAAGTGCCTGGCGCATTCAGTCCACTATAGGTTGCGAAAGCGCTTCTCCCGTGTGCGAATGCACTCCGAGTAGGCGCGGGAGTCTGATGGCGGCAGTACCTCCCTATACTCAATTCTCTCCATGTCTATGCTCGAATCCTCGCGTTCCAATATCTCGTCAGCCGCCTCCAACAGTCCGCTCGACCCAACCGACACCTTCGCGCGTCGGCATGTGGGTCTCGACGATGCGGACATCGCCTCGATGCTTGCGACCCTCGGAGTTGGCTCGCTTGAAGAGTTGATGTCGAGCACAATCCCACCGTCGATTCGCTTGACGGCACCCATCGTGATCGACGATCCGACGAACTCACAGCGCTATCCCGAGCGTGGCGAAGCTGAAACGCTCGCGGCGCTCAAGACACTTGCGAAGAAGAACACGGTGCACAGGTCGTTCCTCGGGATGGGATACGTCGACACGATTGTGCCTGGCGTGATCCTTCGCAACATCCTGGAGAATCCAGCTTGGTACACGGCGTATACGCCCTACCAGGCAGAAGTTTCCCAAGGGCGGCTCGAAGCACTTCTGAATTTCCAGACGATGATCGCCGACTTGACCGGGCTGCCGCTGTGCGGCGCATCACTGCTCGACGAGGGCACAGCAGCTGCCGAAGCGATGAACATGTGTCTCTCGATTGCTGGCGAGAGTCGCCGCAAGTTTTTCGTCGCCGAAGATTGCCATCCGCAGACGATCGCCGTTGTCGAGACGCGCGCGAAGTGGCTGCGCATCGCGGTCGTCGTCGGCGACCCATCGAAGTTCGTTCCCGACACGACGTATTGTGGCGCACTCGTGCAGTACCCCACAACCGATGGGCGCATCGAGTGCTACAAGTCGCTCGCGGCGTCGCTGCGCGCGGCTGGTGCGTTGACGGTCGCTGCATGCGATCCACTCGCGCTCGTCGTGCTTGCATCGCCTGCATCATGGGGAGCGGACATCGCCGTAGGAAGCGCGCAGCGATTCGGCGTTCCCATGGGATTCGGTGGGCCTCACGCAGCGTTCATCGCGACCAGCGAGACGCATGTTCGAAAGCTCCCTGGGCGCATCATTGGCGTGTCGCGCGATGCGCACGGGAACCGCGCGCTTCGCATGGCGATCCAAACTCGCGAACAGCACATCAAGCGCGATCGCGCAACGAGCAACATCTGCACCGCACAAGTGCTGTTGGCGGTGATGGCGGGCATGTACGGCGTCTATCACGGACCCGATGGTCTTCGCGAGATCGCGGAGCGCGTCCACTTGTTGACGCTGACGCTTGCGCGCGGACTTGCCAAGTGTGGCCACGACTGCGGCACCGGAGCATTCTTCGACACGCTGCGCGTGACTCTCGGCGGCGGCAAGAAGAGCGAGGCGATTGTTGCGGCGGCCAACGCGGGCGCAATGAACCTGCGCGCGTATGGCGATGGAACGGTTGGGATCACTCTCGACGAAGCAACGACAACGAACGACATCGACGCACTGCTCAAGGTTTTCGGCGCGACGAGCTCGATGACTGCAGCATCGATCGCTGCGACGACAGGCTGCATCCCGCAGGCA
The DNA here is from genome assembly GCA_964356445.1 of uncultured Singulisphaera sp. Lineage (GTDB taxonomy): Bacteria > Planctomycetota > Phycisphaerae > Phycisphaerales > SM1A02 > F1-60-MAGs104. The sequence continues at coordinate 9,483 of CAYHHO010000013.1, forward strand.
TTCGCGCGAAACACGCCCATCTTGACCAACGAGGTATTCAACTCCCATCATGGCGAGCATGAAATGCTTCGCTACATCAATCGACTCGTGTCGAAGGATCTCAGCCTGGTGCACTCGATGATCACACTCGGATCTTGCACGATGAAGCTGAACGCCACGAGCGAGATGGTTCCGGTGACGTGGCCCGAGTTCGGCCAGCTGCATCCCTTCGCGCCGCGCGCGCAGTGGCAGGGATATGCAGAGGTCTTCAAGACGCTCGAGGCATGGCTCTGCGAACTCACCGGATTCGCCGGCATGAGCTTGCAGCCCAATGCCGGATCGCAAGGCGAGTACGCGGGTCTGTTGGTCATCCGCGCATATCACGAACACCGCGGCGACACGCAGCGCGATGTCTGTCTCATACCAGTCTCGGCACACGGCACGAATCCAGCGAGCGCGGTCGTCGCTGGGCTCAAAGTCGTACCTGTCGCCTGTGATGATGCGGGCAACATCGACCTCGCCGATCTCGAGGCGAAGGCAACAACACACGCTGCAACGCTCGCAGCATGCATGATCACCTATCCGTCGACGCACGGCGTCTTCGAAGAAACGATCACCAAGGCGTGCGAGATCGTCCACCGACACGGCGGACAGGTCTATATGGACGGCGCGAACATGAACGCGCAGGTTGGGCTCACAAGTCCGGGACACATCGGCGCAGATGTCTGCCACTTGAACTTGCACAAGACTTTCTGCATTCCGCACGGAGGCGGCGGACCTGGAGTGGGACCAATCGGAGTTGCAGCGCACCTCAAGGATTTCCTTCCCGGGCATCCGGTCATGCGACCCGAGAGTGCTGGGCGTTACGCGATCGGTCCTATCTCCGCCGCGCCATATGGCAGTGCTTCGATCTTGCTCATCTCATGGATGTACATCGCGATGATGGGCGCGAAGGGACTGCGACGCGCCACAGAGGTCGCGATCCTCAACGCCAACTACATGGCTGCGCGCCTCGCGAACCACTATCCCGTGCTGTACGTCAACAAGCACGGTCGATGCGCGCATGAGTTCATCATCGACTTCCGCGGCTTCGAGAAGAGTGCTGGGATCAAGATCGACGATGTGGCAAAGCGACTGATGGACTATGGATTCCATGCGCCGACGATGAGTTGGCCCGAGCCAGGCACGCTGATGATCGAGCCCACTGAGAGCGAGTCGCGCGCAGAACTCGATCGGTTCTGCGATGCGCTCATTGCCATTCGCGGCGAGATCAAGGCGATCGAGGATGGCACCAGCGATCGTGCGGACAATCCGCTCAAGCATGCTCCGCACACGGCTGCATGCGTGAGCGCCGACAACTGGACGCACAAGTATTCGCGCGAACAGGCTGCGTACCCGGCGCCCTGGCTGAAGCACTTCAAGTTCTGGCCGGCGGTAGGGCGCGTCGACAATCCTTATGGCGATCGCAATCTTGTCTGTTCTTGTGACGGCATGAGCGCCCACGCATAAGCGCCGCGGCTCGGAGTCAAGTTTCTCGGCGCATCATCACGATGTTGCGCTGCGGAATCTCGCACTGCCAACCAAACTCGCTCGCGATTCGCCGAAAGGTCGACTCGCGATAGAAAGTCACATGCGTCGGATCGCGGCGGTAATGCCACTGCGCAAACTTCCCGTCGTCGGTCTGAAAGTTCGTCATGATCGCAAGCCGACCGCCGATTCGAAGCAGCGCGTGAAGCCTTTGAAACTCGCCTCGCGGGTCGTGAAAGTGTTCGACCGTTTCGGTGCAGGTGATGAAGTCGTAGGTGCGCGACAGAACGCGCGCACGCCCTCCATCGCCGTCTGGAGCGAAGATCGGGTCGAACAAGTGCATCTCGTGTCCCGCCTCGACCAGCATTGAGGCCAGAGCAGGACCTGGGCCGCATCCGTAGTCAAGCCCGACCGACCTCGGCGCGATACGAGCCAGCAGCGGCGCAATGACCTGCCCGACGAATTCGCGGTACGCGGGATCATCCGGATCGTTTCGGTGTTGTTCGTACCGAGCGCGTTCCTGCTGCAGCGTCGGCAGGTGCGCTTCGGCAAGCAACGTCGCCTCGCACTCGTCGCAGCGCAAGTAGTCGAGGTCGTCCACCCGCGTGAAGTGGCGAATGGCATCGCACGCGCACACTCGACATGTGCGCTGTTGGTCCCCCATTCACGCAGCGTCTTGAGGAGAACCGAAACTCACATTCACGACAGCGAACACGGCGCAGCCGCCTGCGACCACAACGCATGTCGCGATCGTGCGGATCAGCGCGTCTTTCCCAGCAAACTCCCAAATCGCAAAGATGCTCGCCACCACGCTCACCAGAATGCAGAGCGAAATCACATAGAACGCGAATGCGCGGACCTTTGTGGGATTCAGAAATCCCCTGGGCTTTCGCCTCGGCTGCAACATCGGTGGGTTCGGAAAACTCGAGGGTGGCGCGGGTTGTTCCATGAATGAGTCCTTCCTGCGACGGTGATCGTATCCCTTTCTCCCCTCCTCTCGTCCATTCTCTCCGACGATCCATCGAAGCGCTCGCGATCACTTGCGGTGAAGTGTGATGATCGTGAGGTCATCTCCTTGATGCCCCTGCGACCACTCTCGCACAGCAGCGCGTAACCCCTGCAGAATCAATCGCGGGTCGCCACGCGTACCGCGGCACGTAGCGCGTACCGCCGCTGCAGCGCGATCCGAACCGAAGAGTGCGTCCGCATGTGCGCCGGGAGGTCCCGCCTCTGTCACGCCATCCGAGATGAGGACGAGATCATCTCCCGAAGCGATCTCGACCTGCTCGGTCGTCCATGCAGATTGGGTGGTAATGCCAAGAACCGTGCCCGTCGACGCCATCACCTCCTGCGTCGTTCCGTCGCGGCGCGCCAGAATTGCGCTTGGATGTCCAGCGTTCGCATATCGCACTGACTTCGCGTCCGCATCTATATAGAGGAGGATTCCGGTCGTGAACTTCGTCTGAGGCGCCTGTGCGATCAGATCGCGGTTGACCTGTGCGAGCGCGACGTGCGGCTCGGGCGCATCGCATGCCGCGCGCCGCACCAATGTTCTGCAAACCGCCATCATCATTGCTGCGGGAAGCCCATGACCACACACATCGGCGATCACCAACGCGAACGATCCGTCGGGGCGTTCAAACCAATCGAAAAAGTCGCCGGCGATTTCGTCGGACGGGCTGCTGAACGCGACAATCGACACTCCTGAAAACGCATCAGTCGCGCGGCAGTCCGCACTCTGATCGTCGACATCTCCGGCCGGAAGGAGCAGTCTTTGAATGTCTCGAGCCGCCTGAATCTGCGCTTCGATCGCAAGGCGCTTCGCCTCGGACGCTTCGCGCTCTGCGATCGCACCCTGCAGAGCGTCTCCCATCTTGTTGAACGCCCGCGCCATCAAACCGATTTCGTCTTGGCGTTCCGTTGTTGGCGCACGCGCGGAGAGATCGCCCTTGGCGAAGCGCCCGATCGCTACGACGACTCCCTGCAGCGGCATGACCGCGCGGCTCGCAGAAATCCAGACCACCGCAAGCGCCACAATCGCGGCGGCCAGCAACACTCCGGGACCGAGGAAGAGCGCGTGAATGACTTGGGGCAGGAGTGTCACTTCTGCGAACGATCCGACGAGCACCCAGGCACTCGATGGAATCTTGACGAAGACGAGGCGCGTCCCAGTGAAAGACCACTGCGAGTCGCTGCCAATGCGTGCGAATTCCGGGCCCCCAGCTTTGAAGCGAGCGACGGCATCGAGCATCTGACGGTCATAAGACTCTGGCGCGAAGTCATCCGCGCCCTTCATCCACGCCGATTCCGTCGGAACTGAAATGCACCTTCCGTTCGCCGAGATGAGCGCGAAGTCGTACTCCGAAGCCTTGCTGCTGGCGACGAGCGCATCGGTGATCTTGGAGAGCGTCACATCTGCTGTCGCGACTCCGCCAGGCAGGCCACTTGCCGCGCGAAACCGCAGCGAATAGGTCGTCATCGACTCGTCACCGCCACCCGCGTCGAAGTAGGGCTCGCTCCAGATCCCATCTGGCGCGTCCCCAGCATTCACAAACCACGAAGCGTGCGAGTAGTCGTACTTCGCATCAAGCGCGAGATTGATATCTCGCAGACCCTTGCGATCTTGGGTTCGATAGACGTACGGGGCGAAGCCTGCACGACCGAGACCTGCTTGGTTTGGATTGAACGAAAATGTCGCACCGTAAGCGAACGGATTCAGTTGGAGAACCGTTGTCAACAGCACGTTGAGTTTCGTCTCCGACGCATCGGTACCGATCGGCACGAACTGGCTCGCACCTGCTTCAAGAATCGCGTGCTGTGTTGCGACAGCGTGCTCGATAGCGAGAAAGCTCGCCTCCATCTTTAGGCACTCGATCTGTACATCCGCGCGCATCTGCTGCCGAACAGACTCGACAAGCAGATCGCGGTCGATCCTGAACTGCACGATGATGACCACAACAAATGAAACGAGGAGCGGCACACCAATCCCGATCACGAGGCGCTGCCGCAACGAGTGTCGCGGCCGGATCTCGCCTTCGCCACTCATGTCAGCGAATCCACTGCGAGAAGAGGCTCGCCAGTCCGAGGAAGATGAAGAAGCTCACCGCGTCCGTCACCATCGTGAGAAAGATCGTCGATGCCGTCGCGGGATCAAATCCGAGCCGCCGCATCACGATCGGCATCGCGCTCCCCGTGGCGCATCCGATGGTCAATGTCGCAACCATGCTGATCGCAATCACAAGTCCAAGATGCCACGAATGCCCCATCGCGGTGTGGGCGATCGCCACAGCGCCACCCACGAACACACCAGACATCACTCCATTGATGAAACCCACGGACAGTTCGCGGCGGATATGAGTCCACGCCCTGCGCGGTCGAATCTGGTCGAGCACGATTCCGCGCAGTGTCACGGCCAGCGACTGCTGCCCGGCGTTCCCCGATTGGTTCGCGATGATTGGCATGAGCGCCGCCAGCAGTGCAATCTCGACGATGATCCCTTCGAACTGCATGACAACAACAGCGGCCACCGCGCTGGTAAAGAGATTGACGATGAGCCAAGGGAAGCGTCCGCGGATCTTCTGGCCAACGGTCGAGAAGACTCCCTCTTCTTTACCCGCACCCACCATTCGCTGTGCATCTTCCGTCCCCTCGGCTCGGATGATGTCGATGACGTCATCAACGGTGACGATGCCCAGCAACCGCTGCTGGCTATCGACAATGGGAAGTTCGAGATAGTCATAGCGCTCGAACTCAGCAGCGAGCAACTCGCGATCAAGCTCAGGACTCACCGCATCAACGCGGCGTTCACAGATATCGCCGATGAGTTCGCTCCCTCGCGACACAAGCAACTTGCGGAGTCCAATGACGCCTTTGAGTCGACCCTTGCGGTCCGTCACGAATGCCTGCTGTGCGTGCTCGATCGGATCTCCGCGGCGGATGTGCTCGATCGCCTCCGCAACGGTTTCGTTCTCTCGCACGGACAGATACTGCGTGGTCATCATGCCGCCAGCGCTCTCGCGAGGGTGCACCATCAGTTCGCGAAGTCCAAGTGCGGTCCCAGCTCCCATCAAGGAGAGCAGGCGATCGCGGTCCTTCTTCGGCAATGCCTGGAGAAGATCCGTTGCGTCATCGGGAGCCATTTCACTGAGAACCCGCCCTGCATAGGCAGGATCGTCATCAATGAGATCCTCGATCACACTGACCGCTAGCGGAACAGCCATGTGACTCAACGCGTCCGCCGCGGCTTCGACTTCCATCTCGCCGACAACTTCCGATGCCTCGTCTTGCGGGAGAGTCTCGAGAGTGGTCGCTGCATCGGCGGCATCCTGCTGTTCGACAGCATCAGCGAGAACTTCGGGGGTCGCGTCGCCTTCGATCAGTTCATCGACACGAACGTCCTCGGGAGTCTCCTCGCGGGGGTCGACAATGAGCTGATCCTGATCAGGATCGACATTGAGATTGTCGCGTTCTCCAGAACTCATCAGTGTCCCTCAAATGTGTCGACGCGGTCCCACTGCCAGAGAACGCGATTGGAATGTTCGAAACCGAGCACGCTGATCGATCCCGCCTTGAGTCCGAAACTTCTGCCGCGCGTCGCCGGAAGTTCGAGCCACATCGCAGCGATCATGCGTGAAAAATGCCCATGCGAAAAGAGCAGCACATTGCCCCGAGTTGCAAGACAACGACGAATCACCAACTGCGCACGCGCGGCGACCTGATCGATCGACTCGCCGCTCGGACATCCATCGCGCCAGAGATCCCAGCTTGGATGCTTCGCGTGAATCTGCGCTGAAGTTGATCCTTCGAAGTCGCCGTAGTCCCACTCCAGCAAGTCTGCGTCAGCTTCGACACGGTCACCGAATCCGGCGCGGCGGGCAGTCTCCAACCCTCGAGAGAGCGGACTCGACAGGACCGCCGCAAATGGCGTCTTCGAGAGGCTCTCCACAAGTTGGTCGGCCTTCGCCTCGCCTTCTTTCGTCAATGGAACATCCGTCCGACCCGTGTGGCGCCCGTTCAGGCTCCACTCTGTGTCGGAGTGCCGCACAATCCAAATTTGTTGGCCGAGGTCTGACATCTGAATTCAGCGTGACATTACCCTCCCGATTCGATTTCGACAGGCGACAATATGCAGATGATGCAGTCCGATCGACCGCTCGTAGCGACCCACTGCCAAGCAGGCGTCTTCACCATCACGCTGGATAACCCCGCGATGAGAAATGCGCTTGGGTCTGCGATGCTGGACGCACTTGAAGCCGCCATGCGTTTGGCACACTCGAGTGCCGAGCGTGGCGAGTCGATCGTGCTGGTGCTGCGCGCCAACGGCAGTGCATTCTGTTCGGGGTTTGATCTTGGCGAGTGCGTGAATGACCCTGTGGTGCTCGCCACATTCGTGCGGCGACTCGGCGCGCTGACAGCGGCGATCCGCGCAGTGCGCGCGGTCGTCATCGCACGCGTTCAGGGACCCGCACTCGCCGGCGGCTGCGCACTGGTTGCTGCATCCGACATCGTGCTTGCAAGTGAGCATGCAACCTTTGGCTACCCCGTGCACCGAATCGGCGTCTCGCCTGCCGTCAGCCTTCCGACCCTCATGGCGACCATCGGATTCGGCGCGGCGCGAGCACTCGCCATTTCGGGCGACATCGTGACTGCTCGACGAGCGTGCGCAATCGGGCTCGTTCATCGAGTCGTTGCCGATGACACCGCACTGGCGAATTCTGCAGACGAACTCGTCGCGAGTCTGCTGACCAAGGGACCCGCCGCACTGCGCGCGACGAAGGCTTGGATGAATGAAGTTGATGGGACCGCTCCAACTGGAACACTCGGTCGGCGCGCGCATGACGCCATCGAAGCGACCGCCGAGCTCTGTGCGAGTTCGCACTCTCGCGCGCTACTCGCCGCGTTCTGGAGCAAGCGCAAGGACAGCGCGTGAACTTCCTCCAGCGAACACGCCGCTGGCTTCAAGACATCGAGTACTACTCCGCGACTCGCCGTCAGAATCGCTGGGATCGCCTCATGAGCCGAAGCCTCATCTGGTCACTCGGCGTGGGTTTTCTCGCAGCACTGCTGCTGAACTGGACTGTGGTTCGCCGCGATCAAGCTGGTTCTCTTCTTGGAAAGCTCTACTACACCGACGATGAAAAACTTGTCGCAGAGCCCACGAACCCTGATCCCCAGTCGCAGGCTTGGAAAGGCGTGCGTCTGTACGCCACATTCACGGCCATCGCCGAAACAGCATCGTGGGGTTGGCCTGCCGCTTCACGAGTGAGCGAAGGCGGAGTGCGTTTCGAGACTTCTCGCGTCGGAGAATGGAGCGCGTACGAATTCGAGGAGCGCAACGCAATGATCCACGCACTCGAAGTCGAGGCTGTTCGAGCAGCCCGACTTCAGGTAACCGGCCAACTGAACACGCGAGTCCTCGGTCTCTTGCGGGTCGAGCCCAGAGTGTCGTATCAGTGGTGGGGACTCATCTTCAATGCATTTGCTTGCTGGCCGATTCTGTATGGGATTGCAGCACTTGGAATCGTCGTCGCACGCGCAGCGAGTTTGCTCCTGCGCGAGCGCACATCGCAGATACGGCAGTCGCGCCGAGCGCGCGGGCTCTGCCCACACTGTTCGCACTCAGTCGAAGGAAACATCGGAAGCCTTCGATGTCCGGAGTGCGGCGAGGTGCTTTTTTGAGGTTCACTTTGCGTAGTCTGCTGCCATGAGCGAACTCGTTGGTATCTCAATCGACCAGGGATGCGCCACCGTGACGCTTCGGCGGCCCGACGCGCGAAACGCGCTCGACCTCCCATTGATTCAAGCCCTCGCGGCTGCAATATCGAAAATCGCGCGGCGCATCGAAGAGGCACCAAGTGAGATTCGAGCAGTGATCATCGCTGGCGAAGGCAAATCATTCTGCGCCGGGATGGATCTCAAGGCCGTCCTCCACGATCCTGTGAAGATGGGCGAGATGCTGCGAACGCTCTCGATGACACTTCTTGCGATTCGACAACTGCCGGTGCCGACCATTGCGCGCGTTCAAGGCGCCGCAGTCGGGGGCGGTTGCGGGTTGGTCGTCGTCTGCGACTTCGCGATCACCCATCCCGAGTCCAAACTTGGATATCCCGAAGTCGACTTGGGAGTGTGCCCCGCCATCGTTGCCCCTTGGCTCATCAAGAAGATCGGCGCTGGTCCAGCGCGTGCGATGTTGCTCTGCGGCGGAACGATCAGCGGCGAAGATGGCCTCGCCCGCGGACTCGTCACGCACTGCCAACCGATCGACCAACTCGATTCGACGCTCACATCGCTCGTCGCGCGACTTCTCACGGGCGGGCAGCACGCGATTGCCTGCACGAAGCGAATGCTGAACGAACTCGACGGTTCGCTCGACAGCAAGATCGCCGAAGAGGCCGCTGCCCTCTCTGCGAAGGTGATCGCCGGTCCCGAAGCGCAGTCGCACCTCGCTCGACACTTCGAGCGCTCGCAGCGTCCGCCATCGCAACATCACAGCAAGGAGAAAAGCTGATGCTTCCAATTGAACGAACTTCTGCTGGGGTTGCGATCGTGTCGCTGACGGCAAACCCGTCAAAGCCGCGCGGTGGTGTCGTCGTTCTCGACTCGTGGCTCATCGCAGAAATCGCTGCCACGCTGGATGCAGTCATTGCCGATCGTCCCAACGGCATCGTCTTGCGCTCCGCCAGCGAGCGAGTCTTCGTCGCAGGTGCAGACCTTGCCGAGATTGACGCGCTCGACGATGCGGCGCTCGATCAGTACTTGCAGCGAGGATCGGAAGCTTTCGCGCGGCTCTACCGCGCTCCCTGCGCAACTGTCGCACTTGTGCACCGAGCGGCGCTTGGTGGAGGGCTTGAAGTCGCAATGCACTGCGACGGAATCGTTGGCGTCTTGCCAGGCGCGACCGACAAACCATGGCGCATCGGTCTTCCTGAGTGCGGCCTTGGCATCTGCCCTGGATGGGGCGGAACTCAGATGCTTCCAGCTCGAATCGACCCTGCGACGGCGATCATGCAGACGGCGACAGGACAGACGAATCCCATCACCGCAGTTCCTGCGGGGCTCTTTGATGTGACGGTCTCCGCGGGCGATGATGCACTCAGCGCCGCGATCGCGTGGCTTGCGGCACATCCACGCCAGGCGCCGCGATCAGAGCCGACTGCGATCAACCAACAGAATGCCCGCCAAGTTGGAGCGGCGCTCTCCACCGCGCGATCGACGATTCCCGCTACCGATTCGGCGATGGCTGTGATCCACTGTGTCGAAGTTGGGGTTCGAGATGGATGGAACGCAGCACTCGCAGCCGAGCGCGCCCACCTCATCGCGCTGCGCAACACAGCGACCGCGAGGGAAAAGCTCGCTCAATTCCTGAAGCCGGTTCAGTAATTCAAACTCGCTTAGAGCGACAAAATGGACTATTGTTTGTGTCCGTTTTCGCCTACCCATTGGAGCCCACATGAGCAGCAGCAACATCGCAGACAATCTCAAGAATATTTCCGCCAATGACCGCAAGCAGATTGTGGCCGCACAGGAAATGTTCGGCCCAGATCCGGCATCGATGGGTGTGATCAAGAACACATTCTGGGGAAACTTCCGCGAAGACCTGCTCTGCCCCTATCCAGTGACTGCTGCCGATGAGACCCGCCGCTGCGACGAATTGCTCGCACGGCTCGACACATATCTCAACACCGAACATCCGACTCACCTGATCGACCAAGAGCAACACATTCCAGATTGGGTCGTTCAAAAACTCTTTGACCTGGGCGTGCTTGGCATGACGATCGCTCGTGAGTACGAGGGCGGCGGATTTGGGATCACGAGTTACAACCGCGTCCTCGAGCGCATCGGTCGCACGTGCGGCTCGACGGCTGTGATGGTTTCCGCGCATCAATCGATCGGATGCAAGGCTCTCATGCTCTTCGGCACACCCGAACAGAAAAAGCACTTTCTGCCACGACTTGCCAAGAACACGCTGAGCGCCTTCTGCCTCAGCGAACCCAATGTCGGATGCGACGCTGGTGGGCAAGAGACGCACTGCGAGATCAGCGCCGACGGCACTCACTACATATTGAACGGCGAGAAGAAGTGGGCGACATCTGCTGCGCTCAGTGGGCTTTTCACTGTGATGTGCAAGCAGCAGGTCACTGATCCAAAGACGGGCAAGCAGAAGGAAGTTGTCACAGCGCTCATTTGCACTCCCGACATGGAAGGCATCGACATTTTCAGTCGCAACCGCGCCAAGTGCGGTATCCGAGGAACGTGGCAGGCGCGCATCCGCTTGACCAATGTCAAGGTGCCTCGAGAAAATCTGCTTTCGAAGGAGGGACGCGGGCTTCATGTCGCGCTGACCTGCCTGAACTACGGACGCTGCACGCTCTCTGCGGGAATGCTCGGCGGCGCGACATACGCATTCGAACAAGCGACGAAGTGGGCGAAGTACCGCTATCAGTTCGATCGACCACTGGGAGAATTCGACCTCGTGAAGGAGCGCCTCGCGCGCAGCGCGTCATACATCTACGCGATGGACGCCATGCTCTACATGACCACCGGGTTCCTTGATCGCGGCGACGAAGACATCATGCTCGAAACCGCGATGTGCAAGATCTTCTGCAGCGAGTACGGATTCCGCACCGTAGACGACGCAATGCAGATTCTCGGCGGCGAGTCCTACATGACTGAAAACAATGTGGAGCGCATCTGGCGCGACTCGCGAATCAACACAATCGTCGAGGGTGCGAATGAAGTCATGCACTCGTTCGTCTTTGCGTACGGTTCGAAACAGCTCGGCGAGTGGATGATTTCGCTGAAGGCCAAGCCGTTCAAGCAGTTCGGCGCTGCCGCGCGCATCGGCGGAGAACTCTTCCTCGGCATGCGCCGACCAGTTCCTCGCTTTGAGAAGTTGCACCCGAGGCTGCAGAAGCAGGCACAAGAACTGATGTTCCGTATCCGAGACCATTCCTACAACGTCAAGATGATGTTCAAGGAACACGAAGAGTCACTGATCGCCAATCAGTTCATCCAGGCTCGCCTGTCCAAGTGCGCCATGTGGATTCACGCGGTCTCATGCACGCTCAGCAAGTGCGACGCGCGGCTTCGCAGCGGCCCCGCTGGAGCAGGTCTCCAGGGAGCGCAACTCGCGCACGAACTCCTCGTCGTCGAAAATCTCTGCGCGATCGCCAATACCAGCATCGACGAAGAGACTCGCGGGCTTCGCTGGAACGTCGACGCAATTACGCGCAGTTGTGCGGACTCCGTGCTTGCTCAGGCAGACACGCTGGGAAATGCGCAATATTCGATCCCCGAGCGCACTCCAGTCATGGCGGCGCGCGGGACGGGTCTGCCCCGAGCAACAGCCGGCATCCCACAATTCGGAAGCGGCTCGACGTTTACTGGCGCAAAGCTGGATTGATCGCACGCAAACTGCAGTCGGAATTTCTCGGCGAATAGTTGGCTTGGATTGGTTCGCTCACTCGTATATTCTTCTTCGTTCTCGTCCTCGTCCTCCCTCTCACCTCACTTTTTTCTCGGAGCATTGAATGCACATTCTCGAAAGCATGGTTCACCACGGTCACGAGCGCATCGCCTTCACGAACGACCCCGCGACGGGGTTGCGCGCGATCATCGCGATTCATTCGACAGTGCTTGGCAATGCACTCGGTGGAACACGCCGCTTTCACTACGCCAACGAGAACGATGCGATCTTCGATGTGCTCCGACTCTCTGAAGGCATGACATACAAAGCCGCGGCTGCAGATCTCGCGCTCGGCGGCGGCAAGAGCGTGATCATTCTGAATAAGCAGGGCGAGCAACCGACCGAGGCGCAAGGGCGCGCGATGGGTCGGTTCGTCGAAAGTTTCGGCGGCAACTACATCGCTGCCGAAGATGTCGGCGTCAGTCCCCAGTTCTGCGACTGGATGGCGCAAGAGTGCCGGCACATCATGGGCGGCGAGGCTGTCTCACACGGCGGCGATCCAAGCCCATGGACTGCGCTCGGCTGCTTCAATTCAATGAAGGCAGCGCTTCGTCACCTCGGACGCAAAGTTGATTTCTCCAACCTCTCCGTCGGTGTGCAGGGTTGCGGCGCGACTGGATACAAGTTGGCGAAGTTGCTTCGCGCTGCAGGTGCCGCTGTCATGGTGACTGACGTGCATGTCCCCACGATGAAGCGCGCGGTAGAGGAACTCGGCTGCGTTGCGCTTGGCAATGATCGCAACCTCTTCCACGAAAAACTCGACATTCTCGCGCCGTGCGCGATGGGCGGTGTGCTCGATCATGCCACCATCGAAAATCTCCACTGCGAGATCGTCTGCGGTACTGCAAACAACCAACTCTTGAATCCACAAAACGACGGCGCGCTCCTGAAGAAGCGTGGGATTCTCTACTCGCCAGACTTCATCGCCAACGCTGGTGGACTCATCCGTCTCGGTGGACTGCATCTGGGAATGACCGAAACGCTGATCGACCAGAAGGTCGCAGCGATTGAAGAGACGACCCTTGCAGTGATGCGAGAGTCGAGCCACTCCAACAGCGTGTCTGAGGCGGCGATCGCATATGCGAAGCGCAGGATCGATGCTGCCCGCAAGGCGAAGTCCGCGCAGGTCGCGCAGACTGCCTAGGTCACATGGGCGAGTCTTCCGGGCATTCGAGACCAGTCGTGATCTTGGTGGTCACTGCGGCATTGATCGCGTTCGGGGTTTGGGCCGTCAAGATGTTCGCGGGAGCCGCCGACAAAGTCGCGATCGCCATCAATGACTTCAGCATCTTCGAACAGAAGGTGAACACGACGATTACGAATTCTCTCGGCGACCTGAATTCGCAAGGAGGCCTGCTGGTCGGATGGCGTGAAATCGATTCGCGCATCGATCATGAGAAGGAGACAGAGGTCAAGATCCCATGGACGGATTGGGGCGTTCCTGTCGGCTCAGTCAAGATCACCCTCGATGTCACGGGAAATCGCGTGCAGTACTTGATTCCGACGGGTGGACCCGATGGCGCGTGGAGCATCAAGGCTTTCAACGACTCGACGGTCGAACTCATCGTTCCGCCCCCGATCGTCAATGACAAAGTCGTCGAAGTTCAGTCCGATCCCACGAAGTACAAGATCTCGGTTGACAACGACTGGCTTGAGCACGTCTATCCCAGCGGTGCGGAAATCGACGCAGCGAAAGGGAAACTTCGTGAGGCGGTCATCGAGGGGGCGAAGGCGAATCTCGCGCTGACCGAAGTCCGATTGGCTGCGAAGACTGCAGCGCGAGGATTCTGCGAACCGATGCTCGCGACGACCTTCGGTAGACCGATCACGGTCATCGTGCAGTTCACCGACGAGGTCGCCGAGACTGGCAGCGGCGGCGTACCTTTGAAGCGATGAGACCGACCGAGATCGCCGCGACGGTCCCCTGCAGCGGAGATCTGCCGTACTCATCCCAGCGACAACTTGTGTTTGGAAGGGCGATGGTCGCTGCAAGTCAACCAATAGCAGCGCAGGCAGGGCTCGACATGCTGCGGGCTGGTGGGACAGCCGCCGATGCAGCAGTTGCGTGCGCTGCAGTGTTGAGCGTTGTCGAACCAACGACCAACGGAATCGGTGGCGATGCGTTCGCGATTCTCTGGGATGGCAAGACCCTTCACGGATTCAATGGGAGCGGTCGCTCCCCCGCCCTGCTGAACCGCGAGAGTCTCGGCGACGCAAAGAAGTACCCGATGGATGGATGGCTGCCGGTCACAGTGCCTGGCCAGATCGCCTTGTGGGCTGATCTGAACAAGCGATTCGGAAGGCTTCCGTTTGCTGATCTGCTCGCGCCCGCCATCGACTACGCGCGCAACGGTTTCATGGTCGCACCGCTCACAGCGCAGTTGTGGGATCGCGCTGCTGCCGCGTACGCGAAGCGCTCGCACACCGAAGCGTGGCGCAAGACATTTCTATTCAACGGGGCAGCACCTCGTGCCGGATCGCTCGTCAAACTTCCCGATCACGCGCGCACGCTCGAAGCGATTGCGCAGAGTCGAGGGCGCGCGTTCTACGAGGGCGAGATAGCAGCCGCGATCGATGCGGAGTCGCAGCGCGGCGGCGGACTGCTGCGCGCAGCGGATCTCAAGGCGCACACAACCGACTTTTCACCGACAATTTCAGTGCCCTACCGAGGATTTCGGCTCCACGAGATTGCCCCAAACGGACAGGGACTTGCTGCGCTCGTCGCGCTGGGAATCCTCGAAAGACACGACTTCTCAAGTCTCTCGCCGGACTGTCCAGACACGTTGCATCTTGCAATCGAAGCGATCAAACTGGGATTCGCGGATGCCCATGCGCACGTGGCGGATCCAGCGCACATGCGAATCTCGGTCGCCGAACTCCTCGCTCCCGCGCGGCTCGATCAGCTCGCGCGGAGAATCGATCTCGCGGCCGCGCAAGATTTCAGCGCAGGCATTCCAAAGCCAGGCGGCACTGTCTATTTCTGTGCGGCCGACTCGAGCGGCATGATGGTCTCATTCATCCAGAGCAACTACACAGGGTTCGGATCTGGCGTCGTGATTCCAGGAACAGGTATCGCGATGCAGAATCGTGGTGCGTGCTTCAACCTCGAAACCAGTCATCCCAATTGCGTCGGTCCTTCGAAGCGTCCCTACCACACGATCATTCCCGGATTCTTGACCAAGCAAACCGCGCTACTTGATCATGGTGAACAACCAGCGATGGCCTTCGGCGTCATGGGTGGCTTCATGCAGCCGCAAGGTCATGTGCAAGTGGTGACGCGCATGGTGGACTTCGCGCAGAATCCACAGGCAGCGCTCGATGCACCGCGGTGGCAGTGGATGCAGGGAAAAACAGTGCAGATTGAACCGGGATTCTCGGACGCGACCATCGCGGAGCTCCGCCAGCGCGGCCACGAAATCACGGTTGCAGAGACTCGATCCGTCACGTTTGGGAGAGGGCAAGCGATCGTTCCCATGAATCACCTAGATCTCACGAGTCACGGCTTCATGGGTGCAAGCGACCTGCGCGCGGATGGACTTGTAGCGGTGCGGTAATCCCCCCCCCCCTGCTCGATACACTTTTTGAATGCCCATCAAGAGCGTCCTGAAACTGGAAATCGAACGAGTCTCGATCCTCGACGAGCACGGAAACTACGACGCCGCTCTCGGCGACGGACTCATCCCAAATGCCGACCTCGTCAAACTCTACGAAGCGATGTCGTCGTGTCGCCATCTGGACGAAGTCGCGTTCAAGTTGCAGCGATCTGGGCGAATGGGCACCTATCCGCAGAACATGGGTCAGGAGGCGACCAGCCTCGGCGCCGCCTATGTCCTGAACAAAGATGACTGGATGGTCACCTGCTACCGCGAGAACTGCGGGCTCTTCTGGCGAGGCGTGCCGATGGAGTCGATCCTCTTGCATTGGATGGGTGACGAGCGCGGCAACGCGATGCCTCGTCCGCACTTTGCAACGCCGATCGCGGTGCCGATCGGAACGCAGATGCTCCACGCTGCTGGCCTTGCGTGGGCGTCGAAGTACCGCGGCGAATCGCAGATTGCTTGCACATTCTTCGGCGACGGCGCGACGAGTGAAGGTGACTTTCATGAGGCTGCGAATTTCGCGGCGAACCTCGAACTTCCAGTGATCTTCTGCTGCCAGAACAATTTCTGGGCGATCAGCGTTCCTGGAAAAATCCAGTGCAGCGCACCGACTGTGGCACAGCGCGGCATCGCGTACGGAATGCCTTGCATGCAGGTCGACGGCAACGACATCTTCGCGTGCGTGTATGCGGTGAAGGCAGCTGCGCAGCGCGCGCGAACCGAATCACGGCCGACATTCATCGAGATGGTGACCTATCGCCTTGGCGATCACACAACCGCAGACGATGCGCGCAGGTACCGCGATCAAGCCGAAGTTGACGTCTGGAAGCTTCGCGACCCGCTTATTCGCACGCGCAAGTTCCTAGAAAAGCAGAAGTGCTGGGACTCATCCAAAGAAGAAGCGATGCTGAAGCGCATCGAACTCGAAGTGAACGCAGCCGTCGCTCGCGCCGAGGAGATTGCCGCGCCAGCTGTCACCGATGCGTTCAACTACACATTCGAAGAACTGCCGAAGGATCTCGCGCAGCAGCGCGACTCGATGCAGACACACTCGCTGGCGTCCGAAGCAACGCCGCACACGTCCCACATCGGCGGAGGGCACTGAACATGGCGAATCTCAATCTGGTCCAGGCAATCAACCTCGCGCTCATTCAGGAAATGGAGCGCGACGAGCGCGTCCTCATCCTCGGCGAGGATGTCGGAGTCAACGGCGGCGTGTTTCGAGTCACTGAAGGGTTGCACGCGCGCTTCGGTGCACGTCGCGTTGTCGACACCCCGCTCGCCGAAAGCGGCATCATCGGCACTTCGATCGGTCTCGCGATGGCTGGCCTTCGACCCGTCCCCGAAATTCAATTCGACGGATTCCTCGGTCCCGCCTACGACCAGATCTGCAGCCACGCTGCGCGCATGCGCACGCGAACGCGCGGCGCGTTCACGGTGCCACTGACCATTCGCGTGCCTGTCGGCGGCGGAATCCACGCGCCCGAACTTCACAGCGATTCGCCCGAGGCGATCTATTCGCATCAACCTGGCATCAAGGTCGTCATGCCGAGTTCGCCATACGACGCGAAGGGGCTTCTCATCAGCGCGATTCGCGATCCGGATCCTGTGATTTTCTTCGAGCCGAAGCGCGTGTACCGAGCCTTTCGCGAAGAAGTCCCGGAAGACGAGTACACGATTCCGATCGGCAAGGCGCGCGTTGTGTGCGAGGGCACAGAACTCACAATCGTCAGTTGGGGAGCAAGCGTCATCCAATGCATGCAGAGCATCGAAAAGTCTTCGCGGTCGATCGAACTCATTGATCTGCGCACGATTTTCCCTATGGACCTTGATGCAATCGAGGCGAGCGTGAAGAAGACTGGCCGCTGCGTCGTGGTGCACGAAGCGCCGCGAACCGGAGGCATGGGTGCAGAAGTGGCTGCTCAAATCATGGAGCGTTGCTTCTTGCACCTCGAAGCACCCGTGCAGCGCGTGACCGGATTCGACACGATCATGCCCTACTACAAGTTGGAACTCAATTACATGCCAGACGCCGGTCGCATTGGCGGCGCGATCGAGGATGTCATCTCGTACTGATTCGCTGTTTTCATCACTCAACTATCCTGACAACCATGGCTGGACTGAAACAACCCGCGGACAAGAGCCACTTTCTTCTACCCGATCTCGGCGAGGGTCTCGTTGAGGCCGAGCTCATCCGATGGCTTGTGAAAGCGGGCGATGCGGTGAAAGAATCTCAGCCGATGGCCGAGATGCAGACAGACAAGGCGCTCGTCGAGGTGCCGAGTCCGTGGGCTGGAACGATCTCCGAACTCTGCGGCAAAGAAGGCGACATCATCAAGGTCGCTGCTGTGCTGGTTCGGTACGGATCTGTGGGTGCAGCGAAAGTCGCGCCGACCGCGACCGCCCGCGAGTCTGCTTCGACGTGCGTCTCTTCGCAGGTTGCTGCAGGGGTGCCTGCACCAGCGAAAAGCGCAACCGAAGATCAGGGAACGGTTGTCGGCAGCATGCAGGGGACGCTGAGTGTCGGCGACCGATTCGCGCGCCGCGAAGAAGAGCACCGCGTCGTGAAGACTCCACAGGGGAAGTCGCTCGCGACACCCGCTGTGCGCCGCATCGCGCGCGAACTTTCGATCGATATCAACCGAGTTGACGGAACAGGTCGCGGCGGTCGAGTCACCGCGAGCGATGTCAGTGGGTTCGCGGGGGCTGCGACGACTGGTCGAGCGGCTTCTGCGCGAGCGGTTCCGCCGCCGATCGCGCTTCCGCCAGTCGATAAAGATGGCGTCTCGCAGCGCATTCCTTTCCGTGGCGTCCGTCGCAAGATCGCAGAGGCACTCACGCGCTCGATTCAGACGGCGGTTCATTTCACTGCCGTCGATGAAGCAGATGTCACGCAGCTCGATCTGAAGCGGCGCGAGTACTCGCGTGTGGTCGGCGAAAAACTCTCGATGCTTCCATTCGTGATGCTCGCGGTGTGCAAGGCGCTGCGTGCATTCCCGTCGCTGAACGCGAATGTCGATGACGCCAACAGCGAGATTCTTGTGAAGGGTGTCATCAACCTCGGCATCGCTGTCGACACCGACTCGGGGCTCATGGTTCCGGTTATCCGAGATGCCGACCGCAAGTCAGCTGTTGAACTCGGCGCTGCAGTTCGCGCGCTTGCAAGCAAGTGCAAAGATCGCTCCATCTCGCGAGAGGAATCGCTCGGCGGGACTTTCACGATTTCGAATGTCGGCTCGTACGGCGGCATGTTTGCAACGCCGATCATCAATTATCCAGAGGTCGCCATCCTCGCAGTCGGTCGGGCGCGAGAGCGCGTTCTCGTCAAGGATGGCAAGTTCTACGCAGGGCTTGTGTTGCCGCTCTCGATTTCGTGCGACCACCGCGTCGTCGACGGTGCCCAAGCAGTTCGCTTCATGAGCGAAGTGATCCGTTTGCTCGAAAGCCCCTCCGAATTCAGTGAGTGAGCGCGGGATCGACACTCCCCTCACCGACTTCAACGACCCTCGCCTCGACGACTACCGCTTCCTTCGCGAGCGCGATCTCTCGGGCGCGCGCCGAAGCGAAGGACTTTTCGTCGGCGAGACGATTCCAATCGTGATCCAGATGCTCGGGATCGCCGGCCTGACAAAGAGCGTCCTCGCGTCGCGGAGGATGGCCGATCGCGCCGCGGATGCAATCTCGCAGAGCGCCTCCGCGCAGACGCCGCTCATCATCGCGGAGGACTCGGTTCTCGAGCAGACCGCAGGATTTCATGTGCACCGCGGCATGCTCGCCATCGGATATCGCGCAGCGCTCGATGAGCGCACACCGTTCGACGCGTGCTTTCAGCGGGCACAAGTGCTCGTCGCGCTCGACGGCGTCAGCAACATGGACAATGTCGGGTCGATCTTTCGCTCTGCGGCGGCATTTGGAGTTGGCGGCTTGATCCTCTCGCGCCACTCGCATGATCCGCTCTACCGAAAGGCGCTGCGAGTTTCGATGGGCCACGCGCTGGCAGTTCCCTACGCGTGGACCGACGACCTGGCAAAAACATTCGTGCAGATAAGAGCGTCGCGTCCAGCGACCCGCGTCTTGGCAGCTCTCTGCTCGTGCGATGCCAGAGACATCGCAGATTTCGACGCGACGTCCGCGACCGCCCGGGGCGAGCGGATTCCGCCCACGATCCTGATCATCGGCAACGAACATGAAGGCATCTCGCCCGCCGTTGCTGCAAGCGCTACAGAGCGCGTTCGAATCCCCATCGCGAACTCGGTGGACTCACTGAACGCCGCCGTTGCCGCGAGCATCTTCATGCAAAGAATTGCGCACTTCCCATCACTTTCCCAGTGAGATTCGCTGAACCACGATCCGTGGTCGGGCGTAGCACCATTGAAGGAAAGGAAAGGACCCATGGGCGAGTGTGGCATTCGAAGTACTGGCGGTCGAGGCAACGGTTCGGGGGATCGATCAACTCTTTGGCGAGGTGGACTGCTCTCGTTGCTGCTTGCGAGCGCGCTTGCGGGCTCGACTCAGGCGGCGCCATCCACCGATAGCACCGCAGACGACCTGAAGTACGCGCGAAGCCTCTCAAGAGCGTTTCGCGAAGTCGCACGTCGGGTCGGTCCAAGCGTTGTCGCGATCACGACCAAGGTGCGCGTTGCATCGCAAGGCCCATTTGGTCGGCGAGGTCGGATGAACGAAGTCGAGGGCGAGGGAACTGGCGTCGTCGTCTCTGACGATGGACTGATCGTCACCAACAATCATGTCGTGGCCGGCAGCAGCGCAATCACCGTTCGATTCTCGGATGGTCGTGAACTTCCTGCGACGCTTGTCGGGGCTGACAGCGAGACGGATCTCGCCGTCATCCAAGTCTCGGCGACCGCGCTGCCAGTCGCAGTGTTGGGGGACTCGAAGGCAATCGAGCCAGGCGACTGGGTTCTCGCAATCGGATGCCCATTCGGGCTTGAACACACAGTGACTGCAGGAATCATTAGCGCGAAGGGACGCGATGGCTTGGGGCTTACGACTTTCGAGGAGTACATCCAAACGGATGCAGCGATCAATCCCGGCAATTCTGGCGGACCGCTGATCGACCTCGACGGAAAGGTCATCGGGATCGCCAGCGCCATCGCCTCCAAGAACGGCGGCAGTGATGGCGTTGGATTCGCGATACCAAGCCATGTTGTCGAACGAGTTGTTGCTTCGATCGCCCACGGGAAGTCCGTGCAGCGCGGGTGGCTCGGAGTTTCGACGAAGGACATCGACATCAGACCTGCCTCGCACAGTTCCGCAGAGCCATCCGATGGAGTTCTCGTCGCCCAAGTCATTGCAGGAACACCTGCGGATGCTGCTGGTCTTCGCGTCGGCGACATCATCGTCGACGTCGATGGCGACCCGACGAGTTCTCGAGCGCAGTTCATGCGCACCATTGCAAGCATCGCGCCAAACACCTCCGTCACGATCGGCGTGATCAGAGACGGCACGCAACTTACGACGACAGCGACTCTCGCGACACGTCCCACCAGTGGATCAAACGCGATGATCAGTCAAGGACCCCACGCCAAGCCCGTTACGCCGAACACCGTGGACTCGCTCGGGCTCGAAGTTCGCCCGCTCGACACTGAATCCGCGGCTGCTCTCGGCGTGACGGGTCGGGGCGTCTATGTGATTTCAACACTCGGTGGAAGTTCCGCTCACAGCGCTGGACTTGAACCCGGCGATGTTGTACGAACGGTCAATGGAACCCCCATCGACAGCGTCGCTTCGTTCCGAGCCGCAATCGCGAAATCCAGTGGCGCTCGCGGAATTCGAATCGCCTTCGAACGCAATGGCGCTGCGCGAATTGCCATCATGAACCACTCACCGTAACCAATCTTTCATCTTCCCCGCAAATACTGCGGGGGTCTCGCGAAGCGTCTTCGTGGGATTCATGCCACGGTGGATCGCCCTCCGCCGTGGCTTTGTTTATTCGATCGCATCTATGCTTGGGTTCGCACGAATCCGTGCCGACGCCGATGCCATACGACCGCTCCTTTCATGTCGACTTTCACCATCGCGTGCGATTCACGTGTGATGCGTTCAACCCCGACAACTCGGCGCTCGCTGCTGTTTGCGCCGATGGAACGAACCGGCGAATGATCGCCTTCATCGACTCGGGAGTGCACGACGCGCACCCAGACATCGCCAATCAACTCGGCAGCTATCTCGCAGCGCGTGCGCACCTCGGTGATCCGATGCCAGAACTTCGCGCTGTCGAGACCGTCCCAGGTGGCGAGTGCGCGAAGAACTCTCTTGATGTCTGCGAACGCGTGCTTGCTGCGACCGACCGCTTCGGCATCGATCGCAAGAGTTTCGTGCTCGCGATCGGAGGGGGCGCAGTCCTCGACGCTGTCGGGTTCGGCGCGGCGCTTGCACATCGAGGCGTTCGACTCATTCGAATGCCAACCACAACGCTGGCGATGGACGACGCTGCGATGGGCGTCAAGAATGGCATCAACAAGTTTGGGAAAAAGAACTTCGTTGGGACATTTTCGGTTCCATGGGCTGTCGTGGCAGATGAGCAGTTTCTGCCGTCGTTGACCCTTCCTCAGTTTCTCGGCGGGTTCAGCGAAGCTGTGAAGATTGCGTGCCTGAAGGACCCTCCGTTGCTCGACCGAATAGAGCGCGATGCTTCGCGCATCGTCGCTCGAGACCTCGCCGCGGCGATGCCGATCATTTCGCGGAGCGCACATCTGCATCTTGACCACATCGCCAAGGGGGGCGATCCATTCGAACTTCAAGAAGCGCGCCCGCTCGACTTTGGACACTGGGCGGCCCACAAGTTGGAGTCCATGAGCGCATTCACAATCTCCCACGGCGATGCTGTGGCGATTGGCATCGCACTCGACTGTCAATACGCAGTTCGCGCCAAACTCCTGGCGCCAAAGGATGGCGATCGCGTGATCGCCTGCCTGCGCGCACTTCAGCTTCCAACTTGGCATCCCCTACTTGAAGAGACCCATTCGCTCCTTCGCGGTCTAGAAGAATTCCGAGAGCATCTTGGCGGTCAATTCAGCGCGACGATGCTGAAGGCGATCGGCGAATCGGTCGAGGTCCACCAGATGCGCCACGACATCGTGGCAGAGTCGATTCGGGCGCTTGCGCCGTAGCATCGCACGAATGTCAAACCCGACGGCCAAGCCCCTCAGTACGCGCCAGATCGTTGATCAGTACTTCCTGGAACACCGCGCGAAAGTGCTCGACATCGCCGCCTTTCTAGACCGTTTTGATCGGGCAGCGAAAGTCGAAGGCGTCGCCGACGCCTCCACGACGACCGACCTTCGCGTGCGCGCCATCTGCGCTGCACTCGACTTGCTTCGCGACGGGAAGCCCGAGCGCGCGCGCCGCGCACTCGAACTCTGGAGCGATCACTCGACCGACCCGATTGAAAAGGCATCGATGAAAGGTGCGATCGGCGCGGTTGAACTTCCGCGCGGCTGACCGTCCATGTACATCGACCCGCACATCCACATGGTCTCGCGCACGACCGACGACTACCAGCGCATGGCGCTGGCAGGTTGCGTCGCGATCACAGAGCCCGCCTTCTGGGCTGGCTACGACCGATCGTGCGCACAAGGGTTCGTCGATTACTTCGGACAATTGACCGACAGCGAGCCACGCCGCGCCGCGCAATTTGGAATCCACCACCACACGTGGCTCTGCATCAATCCCAAAGAGAGCGAGGACATTGGGCTCGCGCGCGAAGTCCTTGCAGAGATTCCGAAGTTCCTCGACCGACCCAATGTTCTCGGCATCGGCGAAATCGGCCTCAACAAGAATTCACGCAACGAACTCGTGGTGCTGAACGAGCACATCGCGCTTGCCAAGAGCCGGAATCTCCTGATCCTTGTGCACACGCCACACCTCGAAGACAAACTGAAGGGCACGCGCCTCATCCTTGATGCGATTCGCGACCACGACGTCGATCCTGGTCGTGTGCTCATTGATCATGTCGAAGAACACACAGTCCGCCTCGTGCTCGACCGAGGCTTCTGGGCTGGGATGACGCTCTATCCGGACACCAAGTGCACTCCGCAGCGCGCTGCGGACATTTTCGAGATGCACGGCACCGATCGGCTCTGGATCAACTCCGCCGCCGACTGGGGAGTCAGCGATCCGCTTGCCGTTCCAAAGTGCAAAGACGAGCTTCGACGCCGTGGGCACCTCGACGCCATGATCCGCAAGATCTCATTCGACAACCCGCAGAAGTTCCTGGCGCAGTCGGGGCGGTTTCGAGTCTGAACACAGCGAATTGATTGCTGCGCTGAGCGCCCAATCACCGCTCTCCTAAACCGTTTCTTAGCACAACCGTAATAATTCCTTCGCACAGTCGGACGGCTGTGTGCATTATGTTCCTTCGCACTCGGGAGCGCCACCGTGCGCGCCCGTCAGCCTCCCACGAAGTCACCGCCGCCATGCGTCACATCTCCATCGCCATCATCACCATCGCGTGTTCAGCAGACCTTGCCACCAAGGGGTATGCAGCAGTCCCTCAGTCGACCACGCAGGAAGTTCCCGCTGCCAAGAAGAGTGCGAAGAAGAGTGCGACCACTGCGACGAAGAGTGCCGCTGCGACGCCGCCAGCGAAACCGGCAGCGAAGTCCGCATCCCAAACAGCCACGCCGAAGGCACAAGGTCCGAAATCAACTACTGCTGTGGTTGCTACCTCGCCGCCCGCGACGACGACGACCGAGCCAGCGCAACCAACGCTTGAAGAAACACGTTTGACTCTCGCGAAATGGATCGAAACGCAGCAGATCATCGCCAAGGAACGCAACGATTGGCAGCAAGGGAAGGAGATTCTCCAGGGGCGCGTCGAACTCGTTGGCAAGGAGGCGGAACTGCTCAAAGAAAAAATCACCCATGGTGAAACTGCGCTCGTCGAATCCAACAAGAAACGCGACCAACTTGTTGTCGAGAACGACATACTGAAGGCGACGACTGCCCAATTGTCGTCAGCAGTGACGGTGATGGAGGGCGAGGTCCGAAACCTCGCCAAACTCACTCCGGCGCCGGTCGCTGAACGATTACTGCCGCTCTTGCAGCGAATTCCGGCGGACCCAAGCACCGCGCGCGTATCAACCGCCGAACGATTCCAAAACGTCCTCGGGATCCTCAACGAACTCAACAAGGTCAATAGCGAGATCAGCGTGACCTATGAGATTCGCACGCTCGCCGATGGATCATCAACTGAAGTTCAAGTCATCTATATCGGGCTCGCGCAGGCGTACTACATCAGTCCCCGCGGCGATGCTGGAATCGGTCGCCCCTCCGACGACGGCTGGAAGTGGGAACCTGCGCCCGCCACGAGCGCAGACGTGCTTCGAGCACTCGAGATCATCCAGGGCAAACACTCTCCCGCCTTTGTTCCCCTCCCGATGAAGATTCAATGACGCACCCCATACGCACAATCGTCGCATCGCTCACGATCCTGATTTCCTCGCAGGCACTTGCGCAGACTCTGGATCCTGCCTCGAAGGGACCCACTGCCATGCAGAAGGCCTCCTCCAGCGCCGAGCGCGAACTGGCTTCAAGCATCCAAGAACTCAACACGATGCGAACCCAAGTCGCGGCAGAGAAGCTGCCGATTGCGCAAGAGCTGACTGCGCTCGAGGAGGGCGTGATCGAGTTGCGACGCGGCGGCGATCGCGTTCAACGACTGGTCGATGCCGGCGCCCTCGAGATCGGAACACTCAAGTCGGAAATCAAGGCACGAGAAGATGAACTGGCCTACCTCGGTGGCCTCCTCGATGAGTATGCGCGCACTTTCGAAACCAAGATCGGTGTCGGCGAACTTCAGGTGTACGGCGAGGCCGCAGAAACAGCGAAGAACGCAGTCGAAAACAAGTCCCTCGCTCCAAGTGAACGGTTCGGACAGCAGGTGCTCTTCACGGAACTCACGATCAAGCGCCTCTTCGACATGATCGGTGGAACGCGCTTCGCGGGTACCGGCGTCGACATGCTTGGCGGAATCCTCGAAGGTCAATTCGCGATGCTCGGTCCGATCACGCTCTTCCGAGCGAACAACGGAACCTCTGGAATCGCAGTCTCCCAAGTCGGATCAACAAATCCGCTCATTCGGCCGCTTGAAGCGGAACATGCAAACGCGATCGGCACGCTCGTCGCCACCGGAGAAGGCACGATTCCGCTTGATCCATCACGCGGCGGCGCACTGAAGGCACTCGTACAGAAAACGAATCTCTTTCACATCTTTGAGAAGGGCGGTCCGATCATGTGGCCGCTCTTGCTTGCTTCGATCATCGCTGTCGCGGTCGCGATTGAGCGGTTCATCTTCCTCGTCATAGAACAATATCGCCGCAGCGAAAAGGCGCTCGGCACCTTCTTCGCTGCCGTTCGCAAGCGCGACCTTGACGCCGCCATCCTCCTTTCTGGGAAATCCAAGGATGTGATCGTGATGACTCTCGGCTACGCGCTCGAACATCGCGACCAGTCGCTTGGTCACGCCCTTGACTATGCAGAAACTCGCGCGTTCAAGCGATATCGCCGGGGACTCTCCATACTCGACACGGTGATCACGCTCGCGCCACTGCTTGGGCTTCTCGGAACGGTCACCGGAATGATGGCGTCCTTCTCGGTCATCGGCGGAGACCTCAGTTCGCCAGGCGCGATCACCGGCGGTATCTCGGAGGCTCTCATCGCAACTGCATTCGGCTTGATCATCGCGATCATGTCGCTGCTTCCGTTCAATTATCTCAACACCCGCATCGAAGCGATCGAAAATGAAATGCTTGCAGCTGGTGCACAGTTGAAGTTGCTCGTCGAAACGCCAGCCGACATGCCCGAGCAGGGATAACCATGGGTGGCGGGCGCTCCAAAGGAAACAAGAAGAAGGCGCGAATCGAGATCATCCCGCTGATCGACATCATTTTCTTTCTGCTCGCCACCTTCATCATGGTGTCCTTGAGCATGTCCAAGAATCAGGGAGTGCAGGTTGCGCTGCCCGGCGCCTCGACGGACCAATCACTCGGCGACAACCAGGAAATGGAGAAGGCGGTCACGCTGAGCGTGAACGACAAGGGTGAGATCTTCTACAACAAAGACAAGATCTCGCTTGCGCAGTTGCCAATGAAACTGCAGACCTACAAGCTCACCGCGAAGGATCCCAAGGTGATCATCAACAGCGATGGAACCGCTGACTTCAAGTTCGTCGTTGGCGTCCTCGATGAAGTTCGCAAGATCGGCATTGCCAAGGTCGGCATCAACACGGATAAGAAGTGAGCGTCCTTCGAATCATCCTGTGCGTTGTCGGCGCGTTGGTTGTTCACACCGCGATCGTGTTATTCGGTGGAATCTTTTTCCTCGACGCGGAGAGCCATGCGGTCCACCAGGATGTTGAACTTCTGACCGAAGAGGTGGAGAAGGACAGCGATGAAACGAAACTCGAGGAAGAGATTCCAGATCCAATGAAAACGGAATCTGAGCAGCCTCCTGACCCGAATCAAGTCATCGCAAGCGTCGAGAATCCCATGCAGGACACCAACGATGCGCCTGCCCTTGATGCAGCGAGTCTGAGCGCAATTGAACAACTTCTCAACGGTGGTGGAGATGCCGCTGGAGGTGGATTCGATGGCGGCACGTCGCTTGCGTCTGGAGGTCGCATCGGCGGCACTGGTCGCGTCGGTGCGGATGAGGAGGAATTTGGCGGCGCATTCAGCATGTCCGAGATCGACCAGAGACCGCGCGCCACGCATCAAGTGGCTGGCGCGTATCCAGCGGCCCTTCGGTCCAAGAAGGTCGAGGGCGTTGTGACACTGATCTTCATCGTCGATGAGACAGGGCGCGTCGTGCAGCCGCGGATCGAAAAGTCATCGCACCCTGAATTCGATGCGCCTGCGCTCGAAGCAGTCCGACAGTGGAAGTTTGAACCAGCCATCAAAGGTGGTCGCCGTGTGAGTTGTCGCATGCGCGTCCCGATCCGATTCCAAGCGAGGTAATCCGTGAACTCTCAAGACGTCATGCGCTCCATCTTTCTCTCATCGCTGCTCTGCGTTGTCTGCTCCAGCACCACCGTTGCCGGATCTGGCGACATAACGCCTGCGCCATCGATGCAGATCTCGCCTCCCGACCTCGCGTCCATCTGGAACGATCCAGGGTTCCAGAAGTCGTTCATCGGGGGGTACGGAATCAGCCCCGATGTCGAGCCGCGAATTTCACCCGACGACATTGCCCTGCTCGAACTCATCAGGCAACTGATGGCGGATGAACTCCCCGCAGCCGAAGCGCTACTGAAGGATTCCATCCGCCCTGACTGCTCTGCCGCAATCGAACTCACGCTCGGCGGGGTGCAGTTTCAGCAGGACAAGCTGGACGAAGCGCTCGCGAGCTATCGAAGTGCTGTCGCGAAATTCCCGAACTTTCGCCGGGCGTTTCGAAGCATCGGCCTCATATGCACCCGAAAGAGCGACTACGACAGCGCGATCGCGGCCTTCAACAAGATGATTGAACTGGGCGGCGCGGACGCGTACTCGTACGGACTGCTTGGATACTGCCACTCGGCACGACAGGACTACCAGCCAGCCGAAGCCGCGTACCGCAACGCGCTCCTGCTGCAACCTGACAACGTGGAGTGGCGGCTTGGGCTCACGCGCTCGGTCTTCAAACAAAGCAAGTACGAGGACGCAGCGAGTCTCTTGGATGTTCTGATCACCAACTATCCCGACAAGGCAGATTTCTGGCTGTTGCAGGCTCACACATACCTCGGGCTCAAACTGCCGCTGAAGGCCGCTGCCAACCTCGAGGTCATCGACTCACTGGGAAAGTCGACTGCAGACAGCCTCTTCACCCTCGGTGACATCTACCTCTCCGAGTCGCTACAAGACCTGGCGCTCGCGGCGTATGCGCGTGCGATTTCCGCCAATCCACCCCCGAAGTCCGCGAAGGCGATACGCGCCATCGAGTTGCTTGCGGCGCGCGGTGGACTGATGCAGGCCAAGAGTCTCATCGCACAGTTGAAATCAAGTACGACTGCGGATCTCTCGGAGGCCGATCGCAGCAAGTTGCTCAAGTTGCAGGCTCGGCTGGCAATGAACGCCGGATCGGGGGACGCGGACACGGTTGCCGCACTCGAGGAGATCGTGGCACACGACCCACTCGATGGCGAAGCGCTCATGTTGATCGCTCAACACTACAACCGCGAATCACAGCCCGACCGAGCGATCCTTTACTACGAGCGCGCAGCGCGCATCGACTCGTTTGCGGCGAACGCAAAGGTCAAGATTGCGCAGGTCTTTGTGGCACAGGGACGGTTTGGTGAAGCACTTCCGATCCTGCGGGAAGCCCAGACCCTGAAACCACGCGAGGATGTCGCTCGTTACATCGAACAAGTCGAGCGTGCGTCGAAAAGCAAGCACTGATACGCCGACGCCTGAACACAATCTGAATGTGCCGCACACATTCAAACGACCTGAACCGATTCTTCACGTGATCTGCACCTGCCGGGGAGAACTGCCAAGCACAATCTCCCGCAATGACTCGATCACGCGCTCACACATTTCTAACAGCATGCAAACAAAATCCGTCGCGAAGTGCGACTAGGTTTCATGCCACGAGTCTCTTGCATCCCATGAGCTCGTGCGTGTCGGCTCGACGTTCGGTCCGCCACGGTTTTGATGATCATTCAATTCTGAAAGGAACACGCTCATGAATCCTCGCACCCGACTTTGCACGATCAGTGCAGTCGCCAGTCTCTCGCTCGTCGCGGCAACAGCCTCCGCCGTCGAAGTCCTCGTCGCTACTGACATCGCAGTCTCCACAACTTGGACCAAGAACAACACCTACAACCTCCAGGGGCAGCGCTACATCCTCCCGGGTGCAACACTGACGATTCAGGCCGGAACTGTCATCGCAAGTGACATCGGTGGTTCGCTCGCCGTCACGCGAGATGCGCGCATCGAGTGCGTCGGAACGAAGCAAGAGCCGGTCATCTTCACCTCGAAGAACGACATGGCGACCTGGACCGGCGGCGATCCGAAGACCGGAACCTGGCGCGCTGCGGCCAACGAGTGGGGCAACCTCACGATCATGGGCAAGGGCTACATCGGCAAGTACGGTCAGGGCGCAATCTCGACGAACACAGCTGCACCGAATGCGGGCAACTATGCAAACATGGAAGGACTCGTCGCAAGCGGCGCAGGCGATACTCGCACGTTCTACGGCGGCGGAAACGATCTCGACGACAGCGGCAGCTTCCAGTACGTCTCGCTGCGATACGGCGGCAAGGTCGTCGGACTCGCCAATGAGCTCAACGGTCTCTCCCTCGGAGGCGTCGGCAAGGGAACAGTGATCGATCACATCGAAATCATGAACAACGTCGACGACG
>CAYHHO010000014.1:0-34770 GCA_964356445.1 uncultured Singulisphaera sp.
CACCATGTGCTCCACGCGGATCGCCTCCGGAACCAGTGCACGGACGCCAGGGTCTGCAGACTCTGCGGGGTTTTCAATGAATTCCAATGACTTCGCTTTGGCGAGTGCGCGAAGCAACTGCTCCTGAGAAACGAATCCGCGTTCGGTCAAAATCTCGCCGAGCATCTTGCGCTGGGAATCCGATGACTGCGTCAGCAGTGCCTCTCGAAGTTGATCCTGAGTCAACAGCCCTGAGTCCATCAGGACTTGGCCAAGCGAAACCGAGACTGGGTGGGGAAATTCGTTCATGCAACCCTCTGGATGAATTCAATCGTCGAGCGAAACTTCGATCGTCTGCCTGCCTGTCGAAAACCGCGCCGATCGCTCGCCGACGTCGACGAGTCTGAATGTGATACCTGATTGGTTGTCGGTCCATGACTCGCCAATTCGAATGGCCTTTCCATTGACCACCGCAAACGCGCGGTCAAGAGTTGCCTGCAAGTCGAGTCCGGACTTTCCACGTGGTGCGTCATTTCGAGCACCAACGGAACCGAAGTTGGCAGCCGGACGCAGATCATCTGGTGACGTGAATGGGCTTCGAGCGGGATTCGCAGCGAGATTCCACCGAGGGATCGCCTTCATGAAGACGTCTGGAATCGCCGCCGCCGTGGGCTCGGCAACTTTGGTGGGCATCGCAGGTGCAGCCGCAGCGACCGCGGCCGTGGCTGACTTCGGCGCGAACACCAGTTTCCCGCCGAAGATCCCGATGGCAATCATCGCAGACGCCAACAGAATGGCGAGCTGCCTAGGGGAGGTTCCAAGTCGTGCGGCAAAGGCAGCCCAGCGGTTTGAGAACGACATTATTTCACTTCCTCCGGTGAATGGAAATACTCATCGATTCCGACGTTGGCCTGTACTTGCGGACCATCTCGGCGAATATCAATTGCACGGACTCGGATCATTCCGCCGTCGGTTTCGGCGGTACGCACCGCTGCGAAAACTGCGTCGAAGGACCCTGTCATTTCCATTTCGATGGACCGATGGTCGAGTGCGAGTCCAGCGGGCTTGGTCATCAACTTCGATCGATCACCGATTCGGATCGACTGGTCGAGCACATCCTGACCGTCAATAGGACGGGTCAGCGTCGGCACGAGCTTGCTCTCGTTGACATCGGTTCGCACCACATGTCCAGTCGCATCGCGCTGTGTACGAAGGGTCTCGACTTCGGCACGAAGACGATCGAATTCATCCCGTTGGACGAGGTATTGGTCCGTTGCCTTCGACAGGTTTCGGCTGTCGGTTCGCATCAACTTGGCATTCTTGAAGTTTGGGTAGGCGACGAATGCGAGAGTCGTGACGCTCACGGCAGCCGGAACAATCGCCCAGAGCCAGAAGGGGGAGAGTTTCATCTCGAGTTACCTCCGTTGGTTTCGACCTGAATCATCGCGATTTCCTTCGACCAGGGGCGCGCCGCATCACTGACGGTCGCCGCCGGCATGGACGGGTCGATGCGGGCGCGCATCTTGAACTGCTGCTCGGATCCACCTCCCGACTTCGGCGCCGCCCGCTGCTCGTCGATGGTGACGGCTGCGAAGGGGGGGTTCTTTCGAAGATCACTTGCGAAGTCCTGCACATCCTGTGCTGATGACGCGATCCCGCTCATCGTGATGAGATAGACCGGTCGGTTTGTTGGCGCGATTTTTCCGGCCTTCTGCTCCTCGAGGGAGATTCGCATCGACTCGAGCCAGCTGCCCTCGGGAAGGAGGTGCGAAAGCGTCGCGATGATCGAACTCGGGGCGACCGGTGATCTCAGCATCGCATCGGCCGCGATCTCGCAACGAACCACGGTTCGTTCTTGTAGCGCTTGCCCGACCAACTCATCGATCTTTCCCGCGCGATCACGCAGCGCAACGATGACATCGTGCTCTGCCCGCGCCTTGCGAATTTGCACGACCGAATCGAATGCGACGCCAGTCGTGATCGTGAGCACCAGTGCGGCGCCGAGTTTCACGAGGCGCAAGTGCGCACGACGACGAAAGATCGTTCGCGCATCATCGGGCAGAAGATCGATGAAGAACTCGCTCATGCAACCTTTCGCTGTACGCGTTGTGCGGGTGTTGATGTCGGAGGCAACGCCACCGAAAGCAACGATGTCCAAGCCGAGAGCGGGCCAGCAGGTCGGTCAACCATGGACCAATCTGCGAATTGCTCCGCATCCATTAACCTAGTCTCTGCACCACAGACAGATCGGATTGCTGATTCCACGCCCGGTTCTTCCGCCAGCGCTCCGCTGAGCACGACGAATGCCGGCCATGAACCGCTTGCGCGTCGTTCAACATGTCGAAGGCAAAGGAGGATCTCCTCGGCCATCTGTCGCCATCGCCAAGCGTGTGACTCATCCTTCTCGCCTGCAACGGGAATTGATCCGTGATTGAGATCCGCGCTGGATTCCCAGGCAAATGATCTGTGAAACGAGAGTCCGTTGTTGTTGAGAATGGCAAGCGTGGCACGGTCTGATTCCAAATGGAGGAATCCGAAGTGCGGAATGTTTGCCAGCGTCTTGACTTGGCTCCAAGCGAGTCTCATGGCAGCCAGCGCACCAAGTTCGGCGCGCCGAGGCTCGAGACCTGCCTGTGTCAAGACAGTCGCCATTCGATTAATTGTGTTTCGCAGCGCGGCGACAACGAGAACCTCAGCCGCTTGACCTCCAAGAGTCCCTGCCCGAATGGGTAGATGACCAGCGATCACCTCTGCGCGTTCCACCCCGAGTCGATCCACTGCAGTCCACGAGACGCTCTCCTTCATTTCATCGTTGGCGAGTGCCGGCACTTCAATGCACTCCGTCAGGATCGCCTTCGATGGCAATGCGAGAGCGCACCCACGCCCAGAAAACCCGCCCGTGCGTAGCGCATCCTTGATCTTTCGGACGAGGACCTCATCCGAGCCAGACTTTCCGGCTTCCAAGACGTTGCCAGCGAGGCTCGCGACGGCGTGGACAACTGGAGTTGTCCCGTTGCCAGCGACCTGGAGGAGCCGCATTCCCTTCGCGCCGCATTCGACGGCGATCAGATTTCGTTGACTGGGGGACTTGAACACTGGATCTATTCCTCTCGCGTTGCCTGGCTTTCTCTCTATCCACACAAGTAGGCGCGCCGCGGACGAAGCTTTCTTCATCCGCGGCGCGCTGCTCTACGTGTTCGGACTCCCGCCGCGGGGCGTCCGATGATTGTCCAACCGATCGAGGCGTGTCAACTCAACGCTTATGGCGCTGGGGTTGGGACGACCTTGCCCGCTGTGAACGTCCAGTTCGCTGCGCGGTTGGCATCGAGTTGGTTCTCGATGTCTGCCGCGGTGCAGTAGCCAGCCGTCACCAACTTGGTGAAGTCCGCTGCAGCGATCGCGCCGTTCGCAGTGCTGATGGCGGTTCCGCCACCTGGAAGGAACTGGTTGTACCGAGTGATCATGGTGAGAATCTGGCTTCCGCGAGCGTCGGCCGCTTCGGTCTGAGCATCGCCCAATGCACTGGTAACGGATGGCACGACGAGAGCTGCCAAGACGCCCAGGATGACGACGACAATCAGAATTTCAATCAGGGTGAATCCACGCTTGATGTTACGAGCAATCATTTTCAACCTCCTCGGTTGGTGGCGTTCGTGTTGGCACGACACGCCGGTGTAGAGCAGGACGACGACAACCGCAGTCCAACACTTCAACATTCGGATTCAGGGACGGGTGACACAAGCGAACTTGACAATTTTTTCAAGATTTTTGTCCCCGATAATCGCGGCAGTTCTTGCAGGATGAGAGCGCAAATCCCATGGTGTGGGTGTGAAGCGGAACAGGGAACAGGTCGACATACTGGGCATGCCAGCCCTCCGACGCGCGATGACTCTGATGGAGTGCCTCGTGGCCATGGTGATTCTGACTGTGGCCGCCAGCATCATGGTGATGGCGGTTCAGGGCGGACTCGCAGCACAAGAAGAAGCACTCTCGCTCGCGCTCGCAGGAACTGCGGCCGAATCTCGCGTCGCTGAGTATCTCGCGCGCCCGTACGGCGAAATCGCAGCTGCCAACCTTACTGAAGCCGTTGGTGAAATGCACACGCCTGCTGGAGACTCGTTCAGCGCGTCCTATTCCAAGATGGAACGACACACAGTCGTAACTTCCGCGTCCTTGACTGTTCCGGACTTTCCTGGCCTGGCAATTCCTGGTTACCTGATCGATGTCACCGTTTCTGACAGATGGCAGGGGCAGCCTCGAGAACTCGTGTCGCTTCAGCGCTTTCGCCCCCGCACCATCGAGGAGGAGGCGGCGGCACCATGATCTCTCGAGCGCGCTCAACTCGGGCTTTCACGTTGATCGAGATCATCATTGCGACGATGATCACGACGATCGTTGCAGCGACGGTTGTTTCGCTCGTCAATGGATTTATCACGGCGCTTGCGATCCAGGATCTTCGAAGCGAGGCGATTGTTCGCAGCGCTGGTGTGCAGTCACACCTCGGGCTCGTATCGCTCAAGACCCGCATGTCGCTGGCGCTCAGCCCGCAGCGAGTCCTCCTGTGGCTTCCAGCGGAAACGCTCGAAGAATCAGGCACCGGAAGCAATAGCGCATTCGATCGGATTGATCTCGTCCAGGATGAACTGCACTGGTTCGAGTTCGTGCAGGAGGTCGACCAATCGTGGACGCTCGTCGAGTGGACGGTGAAGGCGGAACTCGTGCCGGCAGAAGAGTCTGAGGTGTACTTCACCGCAGACGGCACATTCTGGGATTCACTCTTTGTGCTCCTCTGCGAGGAGGGCAAGATGCGACGTTCGCCGATTGCAGGCGGGCTCGCCGCACCGGACCTCGGAGTTGGGGTTGTCGCAGCCCCTCGGTTCGTTTGGCAAACCAGTGACACTTGTCAGAACCATTCAGTTGGTGCGGAGTTTGCGTTCGTCGCCAAAGACGGCAACGAAGTACTTCGCAGCGATGTGCGCCTCGAAAGCGCGTTGGCATTCTTTGATCGGCATCCCATTTGTTCGGAGTCCGGCCTATGAAAGAGCTCTCACTTTGTCGTGCTTCCAGTTCGCATCGCCCTTCGGCGCAAGTTCGTGGGCGGCGGCGGCGCGGTGTGGCGTTGCTGATGGCGCTCTTTGCGCTCGGTGTTGCCGCGACGGCTGGCACATCATTCGTGAAGTCGCGTGACCGCAGCGTGATGGTTGGTCGAAGCATGAGCGAGGCCGCTCATGCGCGCCTTGCGGCTGCAGAAGGGCTCGCAATTTCACGCGAAGTGCTCGCGGGGATCTTCCAGCAACCCGATGCGATCCTCGCGACGCAGTGGCGAGCGCAACTCGCTGACGGAACACTGCTCACGAACTACCAAATCAATGGTGCGACTTTGAATGTGACCGTTGCCGACCTTGTGACCGGCGCTGCCCCCACGATTTCAACCACTGAATTTCAAGCCAATATCACGGTGACAGTCGGCGAGACGAGTTACTCGATGAGCGCGCAGATGAGCCTTCAGAGCCTCATCAAAGGTCAGTACGCGATCTTCGCGAACAAACTCTTCCGCATGGAAGACAACAATTTCGTCGGTCGCTGGGAGAAGGCTCCAAAGAGTGCGCTCGACTATCCAGTCAGCCTTGGAACGCAGGCGATGCAGACTTGGTTTAGCAACGAAGGCGCGTACTTTGCTGAAGACGCCTACTTCGAAGACCAGGCAGTCGGCATCTCTGGTGCGTACGCAACGCTCTCTGCCGCGCTCGCTGCCAATCCAACCAAGTTCAAGCGGGCATCGCGCGCTGGATTTGCGCGGGTCGAAGTCGCCGGTGTCGATCTGATCTATCGATACCTCGGCGGGCAGGTATCGCAGGCATCGTCGTGGGTGATCGACAACGATGTTTTCGTCAAGAAGCAGGCGTACTTGTACTACCCGTCGAACGCGGAGAGCGTCACGGTGACGGGTGGAAGCGCGGATGAAGTCGAACTGGTTCGGCTCTCTGCTGGCGAGTCAATCAGAATGCCACAGCCCCCCAATGAACCTTCATTCATTGGGGGTTCGGCCGCGACATGCACGGGAAATCGAACGTACAGCGGACAAACCCTCACGCTCAACCCATTCCGCGTGAAATGCAACGAATTCTTCGGGATTCCATTCGCTGGCGGCGATCTCAACATCACAAACGGATCCGTCATCACCTTCAAGAGCGGTGTCTACCGGATTGATGACAAGCTCAAACTCTCCAACAGCCGCCTCATCATCGATGGGAATGTGAAGATCGTGATGAAGGCGCGCCAGTGGTTCGACCTCGACGCGAAGAGTCTGGATCTGTCGAACTCGGCGATCGAACTCAAGGGGAACTCGCAGTTGCTGCTCTTCGTCGCGTACGACCTCGTGTCGAACGGTTCGTGGATCGGCAGCGAATACACCTGTTCCAACGAAGCGAACCCAGCGCTCGCTGCGGGCGACCCTCACCGCAAGAAATGGCTCAACACCTGGGCCGCCACCGCGTGTGACTCATTTGCTCCCGAGGAACCCAAGTACATCGAACCTTGGCGGATTCGCATCTTTCCAGATCCAGCATTCCTCTCGTCGATCTTCATCTGGGATTTCAACAACAGTTCCATCGTCGGGTCGATCTACATGCCTACCAATCCGGTGATTCTGCGTGGAAACACGGAGATCTACGGGAGAATCGCAGCAAATCACGTGATTTTGCGCGACGAGGCGAGCTTCTTTTATGACCACGCCCTCGACGACCTGACTGGGCTCACCGAGGGCGCTCCGCCTCCGCGCGGTGGCACCCAGCAAATTCCAACTCGCATTCAGATCAACTTCTAAACAACCATGAAACGCGCATTCACAATCATCGAACTCATCATTGCCGTCATCATTGTCGCGATCGTCGTGGGTCTTGCGATCCCGATGTTTTCGGATCAGAGCGCGGGAAGGCTCATCGCGGCGAAGCAACGGATCGTTGCGGACATTCAATATGCTCAGGCGTGGACGATCGCAAACCCGTCCAGCCCAGCCACGATTCGATTTCTCTC
The DNA here is from genome assembly GCA_964356445.1 of uncultured Singulisphaera sp. Taxonomy (GTDB): domain Bacteria; phylum Planctomycetota; class Phycisphaerae; order Phycisphaerales; family SM1A02; genus F1-60-MAGs104. Next base: position 7,015 of record CAYHHO010000014.1, read on the forward strand.
AGATGGCTATGTGATCGAGGGTCCGCCGGATGCTGGGACTGTTCGCTTTACCGCGAACGGATTTTCCGAAGCCAACGGCGTCATGTTGTCGGTCAGTGATGTTCCGTTGGACGGGATCCCATTCAATCACTCCGGTGCTTTGAATATCGGACTTGATGCCCCCGAACCTCGGATTCACTTATCGACCGGTGTTGGAGCAGAATGCGTTGATATTGTCCTGCAACCCACATCCGGCCAAATCCGTGCTGAAAAAGCAATTGGATTTCCATGACAGAGCCGAAATGTACGAGTCAGCACCGTCTTGACGGCGCAGATTGTGACGTCCCTATTGATGAACAATTACCGACAGCCCAGCTCATCTCATCGTTTTCGAAATCGCTTTGGACTTGCAGGTAGCGGAACGCTTGCCTGTGCAGTCCTCACGCTCGTGAAGGTCGCGGTTGCGTCGACATCGACGCACAGTGCACCTCAGAACGGTGCACCTGCGAACGCCTCACAGTCGGTTCCGCCTGGCGGGTTTGCTCTCCCGCCTGCAACTGCGCAGGGCGCCGGCGCGGCGCCGACTGCAGCACGACCTGCAGACCCGCCGCCGACCGCTGCCGGACCGGTGCAGGCACCCGCGCGCGGGAATGCCCCCTTGCCAACCGGGAGCGAGCCACCGATCATCGAAATATCCCCGACGGGGACCATCACGCTTTCGGCACAGAATGTTCCTGTCGACTCGCTCCTGGAACTGCTTTCGATTCGAAGCAAGCAAAACATCGTCGCAAGCGACAAGGTCGAAGGCAGCGTCTCGGTCAATCTTTACAACGTTCCGTTCTCAGAGGCGCTCGAGGCGATCCTTGCTGTGAACGGGCTCCTGTCGGTTCGCGAAGGCGCCTTCATCTTTGTCTATACCCGCGCGGAATTCGCAGATGTCGAAAAGGCCAGGCGGCCGATTGCAACCCAGGTTTTCACCCTTCAATTCATGAATGCGCTGGACGCAGAGTCGTTCATCAAGCCCATGATGTCCAAGGAAGGGCAGTTTGCATCTCGCGGGTCGGCCGTGGCTGGATTCAGCCCCACTCTCGAAAACGGCGGAGCGGATGAGTACGCATTTACGACTCGTGTGGTCGTCACCGACTACGAGCCGAATCTTGCTGCAATTGCCAAGGTCCTGAAGGAAATCGATGTGCAGCCGCAGCAGGTGCGCGTGGAAGCCACGGTGATTTCTGCGAGTATTGATGAGAAGAACGCATACGGACTCGATATCGCCGCGATCGGGAATCTCAACTTTCAGAGCCTCGTCTCAAGGGCGATTTCGCCAATGACTGTCCCCGACGCACTCAAGACTGGTGACAAGTTTGGCGCCGACTACCCAACAGCTGCTCAGGCGGCTTCGATGTCCAACCAAGTCGTTGTCGAGGGTGGAAACCCCAACATCAAGATGGGTTTCGTGACCGACGACGTCGCTGTCTTTCTTTCGGTGCTCGATGATGTCACGGATACCACGGTGCTTGCGAGGCCAGCCGTGACTTGTCTCAATCGGCAGCGCGCGGCGGTCCTCATTGGCGAGCGCGTGCCCTACCTATCCACGACGCAGAACCAAACGAGCACGACTCAAACGGTCGAGTTCCTCGACGTCGGCATCAAGCTCACCTTTCGCCCCTTCATTTCCGATGACGGCATGATCCGAATGGAACTGCTGCCGAGCATCTCGGATTACAGGTACGAGGATGTCGGAAGCGGATTGAAGGCGCCGCTCGAAACGACCCAAGAACTCCGTACAAATGTGCGCGTTCGCAGTGGGCAAACAGTCGTACTCGGTGGGCTCTTCAGCGACAAGATCGTCACCCAGCGTCGGCAAGTTCCGTTCTTGAGCGACATTCCGCTCGTTGGCGGGGCGCTCACTGGGCAGGGAGACAGCGTGGAGCGCAAGGAGATCATTTTTCTTGTCACGCCGACCGTGATCGAAGATGACAAGTTGTACGAAGAGGGCAAAGACTCGCTCGATGTCGTCGAGAATGTTCGAGTCGGCGCGCGCGCTGGATTGCTTCCCTTCTCACGCGAGCAGATCACAGCCAACTATCAGCAGGACGCGTTCCAGGCCTATCACGATGGAGACCTGCCGAGGGCGCTCTACTACTCCAATGCAGCGCTTCGCATGAAACCCGTTTCGCCAGCGATGCAACAACTTCGAGAGCGCGTGATGGCGATGCCGGGATCTGAGTTCCAAGATTCCATCGATAGGACTCTGATCGAACGGCGGACTTTCTCTCCGAACACGCCGAGCGGTGCTCCCGAGGCGCGCCTCGAACGCAATCTTCGGTGGCCGCAAGACGCAGGGAAACCACCTTCGGAACCGAGTGCGCCCGCCGAGCCGACACTGCCATCCGCGCCCGCGCCCGCCGAGCCGACACTGCCGCCCGCAGCAGCGCCCGAGCAACCCGTTGTCGAGCCAGCCACGAAACCCGTGACCAAATCATGAACAGCACTCCATTCAGCTCTTCCACGAAATCGCAGGGACCAATGCGATTCGTTCAAGTTTGCGCCGGTGCGGTCTTCGTCACGACGCTGCTCGCACTCGCAGCCTGTGGCGGACCGACGAAGACCGGCATAGAGGCGCGCAAGGCAGCCAATGACCGATTCAACCGTGTCAGCGCCGGAGTCGCGACTCAGCAGGCTGAGCAATCCTTAAGCGTGGGGCAATTCAAGGAAGCCCTCGACCAGATCGATCATGTTGTTGAAGCCTTCCCAGATGATCCGACGGCGCGACTCCTGCGCGGCCGGATCGTGCTCGAGATGGGACGGCTTGAGCTCGCCATGAAGGAGTTCCAGAATGCCGCCGAGCTCGATCCTTCTTGTGATGAGTGCTTGTATTACCAGGGTGTGGTCTCACAGCGATGGGGCAGGGACATTGACGCGCTTGCCGCGTACGCGGGCGCTTTGCGCATCGATCCGACCAGTTCCCACTATTTGCTCGCGCAGGCGGAGACACTTCTGGCTCTCGGTCGAGTCGAGGATGCGAAGGCGCTGATCGAAGATTCCTCTTGCCACTTTGAGTTCAGTTCGTCGCTGGCGCACCTGCGCAGCGAAGTCGCGGCAGCTGAAGGAGATGCCGTGGAGTCGCTCCAGCAAATGGAGTTGGCAGTCACACTCGCACCCGATCCATCGATCTACCACGAAGACCTTGCGCTTGTCTCATTTCGGGCACAGAATTGGGACCGCTGTCTGAACGCACTTGACACACTTCCTGCGAAACTTGCGCAGCGGGACGATCTCGTGCGACTTCGCGCGCGTGCGCTCTCGATGACCGACCGTGGAATCGAGGCGCGTGATCTTCTCAAGGGTGCAGAGAACCAATTGCTGAATGGGCTGGAGCCTGGCAAGCAGGCAACGACTACGGTCGAGCATGACTTGGCGCTGGGCTACATCGCTTGGATGATCGGGGACGTCGAGTGCGCGGACATCTGCGCAAGACGCCTGATGGGACGAAACCCAAGGCTCTGTGATGGTTATCTGCTCAAAGGAATGGTGTGCGAGGCACGTGGCGACCTTGCGAACGCCGTGCAATTGTTCAGAAAGGCCTCGGATCTTGACCCAGCGCGCACCCTGCCCCAGGAGCTTCTTATTCGAGCGGAAGCCGCTCTCACCGCCCTCGGCGGCGTCAGTCTGGCTCACGCGGGACGCTAGAAGCCGCGGAACTGAGATCGGTGTCTGAATTCGTGGCGCGTCGCCATTGAGCCCCAGTTGACCCATTTCCCGATTTGATTCTCGCCCCAACTGGAGTAGTGTGTGGGCAAGGAGACAGATAGATATGGTCCAGAAATTCGCCGTCGTTGCCGCACTCGCGGTGTCACCTCTCGCATTCGCTCAATTCGTTGTCGATGGAACTCGTGACGCGGGCTACCCGGCGGCGCTTTCGACCCAGACGGCGACGACCGGGTTTGGAGATTCAAATCTAGGGCTCGTCGACGGTGCCAATGGTTCAGAACTGGACAACTTTCACGCGGCGATCGACGGCGGAGTGCTCTACTTGTTCTTCGGCGGCAACCTCGAGAGCAACTTCAATAAGTTCGAACTCTTTATCGATGCCAATGCGGGCGGGCAGAACCAAATCCGCGGCGACAATGTTGATGTTGATTTCAATGGGTTGAATCGCCTCGGAACCACCGGAATTGGCGATGGGCTTCTTTTCGATCCCTGCTTCACATCGGACTTCTATGTCACAACGACATGTGGAGGCACGCCGACCACGATGTACGCAAACATTGCTCAGATGCTCACCCTCGGTGGTGGAACTGGCGGATATATCGGACAGGGGCTCCCAGGAACCGTTCCCATCGATAGCGTGAAGTACGGCGTCAAACTCGCAATCAACAACTCGAATATTGCGGGAGTTGGTGCAGATGGCGGTAGCACCGATGGCAGCGCTGTAGAGACTGGAATCGAAATTGCGATCCCGCTTCTCCTCCTTGGTTACGACCCATCGACCCAGCAGAACATTCGAGTGTGCGCGGCGATCAACGGCGGCGGCCACGATTGGCTTTCGAATCAGTTCATCGCGCCGCTTGGTCTATCTGCGAATCTGGCTGAACCGCGTTTGGTCAACCTCGCGCTGATCGAGGGAAACCAGTTCGCAACGATCATCGTTGACGCCAACGAACCAGATTGCCCTGTCGAGCCGCCTGCCTGCCCCTCAGACTTGAATGGTGACGGGGTCACCGACGGATCTGACCTTGCGGCAGTCCTCGGCGGTTGGGGAACCGAGTCAGGTGATTGCAACGGCGATCTCACGACCGACGGCTCCGACCTATCGGTGGTGCTGAGCGCTTGGGGACCTTGCGTCTGACGCGCACGATTTCGACACGGTTGCGTTCCCACATTCTCGATTGAGCCATTAGCATTGCGGCGCCGACGCATTGGACGCGTTGGTATCGCACCTCGGAGGCTCTTCAATGGCAACGACTATGGCAAGGACGCTCGCGTACTCACTTCGATACTTTCTTGGAACTCTCTTCATCTCGGTTGTGTCGCTCGGCGGCATTGGATGTGCATCGCAGAATCCGATGCTGGACTACATCACGAAAGGTCGTGACGCGCTCAACAGCGTGCAGACATCGGGCACGCCGATTCCAGAAGCAGAGTTGAAGTCTGCAGTCGGCGTGGCGATGCTGAAGTGCTTTCAGGCGGGGGTCGTGTTCGGATGGATGGGCGGCAACGGAGTCGTCGTAAAGAAACTTCCATCGGGATGGTCGCCGCCTGCAGCGATCGGAGTTGTCAAAGGCGATTTCGGCGCGCTCGTTGGAGCGCAGCATCTCGATGTGGTGATGGTCTTCAACGACGCCGCAGCGTTTGACAAGTTCATCTCTGACGGAAGTTATTTCTATGCGGGAGCGCAGGGGACCGCTGTGACGAACACAGGTCTCACGACTGCGAGTGGACCTCCTGTGTCCACATATGTTCACGCGGCAGGCCTCTATGGAGGAGCGTCCATCGGCGGAATGGGGATACTCCTGAAGGATGAGATCAATCACGGGGCGTATGGCACCGGCGCGTCAATCGTTGACATTCTCAATGGAAAGTTTCCGCAGCCGCCTGGTGGAGTTGCGCTGGCGAAACGGCTGGACAGCGGGGTGTGATGGCTGCTGAGATTGCGAGAGTCGGCGAACGAACAACTCGGCGGTTGAGCGTGCGAGGCGGAGCACGAAATGGCGAAGGCCGCGAAAGGACCTCCCGGCGCTCAAACATGCTCGCCTCTGGATTGAGTTGGTTCGGGTGGTCGTCGTGTCCTTGTGACTGATCGCAACTCGAACCGTCACATGGGTACTGCGGTGCGGCAAACGTCAGCGTTTTTCGCAAGTCCGAGGCGAGCGTATCGGCTCTTGTTCCTTGCGTTGGTCGTGGTGACTGCGTTTGGAATTGGTACTGCCGTTCTGATCGCGATCCTCCCTCGTGGCGAGTCTGTAATGGTGTGGCGCGAAGGACTTGGTTGCACCGTTCGGCCACCCATTGTTGCGAACTTGCTCTCGGATGGAGACGTGAACCTGATCCTCGAGGCGGATTCGCTGGCGATCACCGAGTACGAGCTCCAAGTGGCAACGCCAGGGGCTCCATTCGCGGCAGAATCTAGCGTGACGCAACTCCGAGTAACGGCAGTGGGGTGGCCAGCGAGATTCCTGTGCGTCGCATGGGACGACAGGGACGACAGTGACGACAGTGACGACAGTGAACCGACTGGTGATGTGGGATTCAAGCTTGCGCCTGGGGTTTGGGCGACGGTTCTGTGGCGCGCCCTTGTATTCGATTTGGTTGTCTGGGGTGTGACGACCATTGCGCTGTTGATCCTCGCGAGAACCGGAGCGACTCGGCGCGTCCGCGTCGCGGTTCGAGCAGCGACCTTCGGCATGTGGATCACGCTCCTGATCGCTTGGCTCGCACTTCTCACCACGACCTCTGCAGTCCAGCGAGTCTTCTCGTCACCTGTGACCTTCGCAGAGGCGCATGGTGTAGCGCCCGCCGAGCCCTCGGTGCCTGGAACGACATTCGTTGGCGCTCGTCGATGGAATCCGATGCTCGCACAGGTCGACTGGATGTTTCTCGCACAGCCCTCGACAGACCGAGCGGGTGTCGTCGTGAGCAGCGGCGCCATCGCGACACTGGGATTTCCCTTCGGAGCGTTGAGAGATCGCGAGTGGGTGTGGGAAGCTTCCCGGCTCAGAAACCCCGAACTCGGCCGTTGGCGAACTGCCTGTTGGATTCTGCGAACACCACCGTCGAGCTTTGGGTCTCTGGCGGACTGGATCGTGTGGGGCGTCGTGTGCTTTGGTGTGATGACTTTCCCGACCGCCATTCGTCGTCTGCGCCGCACTCGTCGGGCCCAGTGCCCCGCGTGTGGGTATCGCCGCACAACAAGTGCTGAACGTTGTTCCGAGTGTGGCGTTCGGTTTCCGACGACGTGGCACGCTTTGGCGTTTCCGAATGACGACGCTCTGACTTGACCCATGAAAACTGCCCCCGACGACTTGAGCGTTCCGACGGACGAGTGCGGGGAGTGGAACCTAAATGAGCCATCGACTGCGAGCACTAGGGAATAACCCGCGACGGCGGGAATCAGCGTCCTGCCAGCTCGTTTTTTGTCTGATTTCACGAAAGAGAAGTTGTAACCCACTCACGATGGGTTAGGCTTGCGGCATGTCCCTATCGCAAGTCCAAACTGGCTTACTGCTGGCCGGTGCCGTTGCGCTGATCGCCTTCCATGACGCGCGTGCGGACGTCTCGACGCACCCTGGGATTGGCGCTATTCCGTATTCGTCTGCGGCTGGAAGTGGCACTACTTTTAGAACCTTTGCGCCGAATGCGACCGGGGTCACTGTCGCGGGGACCTTCAACCTTTGGAACATGAACTCCGTTCCGCTCTTCCCAGAGGGGAATGGATACTGGTCAGTCGATGTGCCGCTCGTGCAAGCCGGAGCGCAGTACAAGTTTGTCGTGCGCAACGGAACGCAGACGCTGTGGAAGAATGATCCGCGGGCGAGAGACCTCGTGAACTCTGTTGGCAATTCGGTGATTTACAACCCGAACTCCTATGTCTGGCAGAACCAGGATTTCCAAGCGCCTTCCTGGGACAAGATCGTCATGTACGAAATGCACGTGGGGACTTTCGGAATTTCCGCAAGCGGATTTCCGCCAGCCACTTTCGATCAGTGCGCGGCGAAACTGGATCACCTCGTCGAACTTGGCGTGAACATGATCTCGTTCATGCCCATTTGCGAGTTCCCTGGAGATGTCTCATGGGGCTACAACAACTCGTATCCCTACGCGGTCGAGAGCGCGTATGGCACGCCCAACGACTTGAAAGAGTTTGTCGATGCTGCGCACGCTCGCGGGATCGCTGTGACGACGGATGTGGTCTACAACCACCTCGGCCCAAATGATCTCGACATGTGGCAGTTCGATGGCTGGTCGCAGAATGGACTCGGCGGCATTTTCTTCTATAACGACAGCCGCGCGTACACCCCTTGGGGAGATACTCGACCAGACTTTGGACGCGGAGAAGTCCGCACTTTCCTGCGCGACAACGCGATGATGTGGCTCGATGAGTTCAAGATGGACGGGCTGCGCATCGACGGCACCAAGTACATCCGAAAGACTGACCAGAACGGCGCCGAAATCCCCGAGGGCTGGTCGCTCTTGCAATGGATCAACAACGATGTCGACGCGGTTGCTCCGGGAAAGTTCATGGTTGCAGAGGACATGGACCTCAACGACTACATCACAAAGACGACCGGAGCCGGTGGCGCTGGTTTCGATAGTCAGTGGGATGCCGGCTTCTATCCGAAGATTCGAAGTGCGATTGCGACGCCCAATGATGTCGACCGAAGCATGTTGTCGGTGAGGGACGCGATCATTTCGTCTTACAACGGATCGATGCAACAGCGCGTGATCTACACAGAAAGTCACGACGAGGTCGCCAACGGGAAGGTGCGAGTGCCAGAAGAGATTTCGCCAGGCGTGGCCGACTCGTACTTTGCACGCAAGCGATCGACGCTCGGCGCAGTGGTCGCGATGACAGCTCCAGGCGTTCCAATGCTCTTTCAGGGGCAGGAGTTCCTAGAGGACGAGTACTTCAGAGATTCTGTCTCGCTCGATTGGTCGCGCAAAGAGACCTACGCGGGAATTTTCAAGCTCTATCAAGACATCATTCAGTTGCGCACGAACAAGGCAGGCGTGGCTCGGGGGCTCTCGGGGTTCAGCACGAATGTCTTTCATGTGAACGACACCGACAAGTTGATCGCCTTCCATCGCTGGCAGAATGGCGGCGACCTCGATGACACGATCATCGTGTTGAACTTCTCTGCAACCGCACGCATCGATTACCGAATTGGAATGCCGCGGGCTGGATTGTGGAAGTGCCGATTCAACAGTGATTGGACGGGATACGCGGCTGATTATGCAAACACGCTCTGTCTCGAGACGGGGACGTCGCCGACGGGGTGGGATGGACTCGCGCAGAGTGCGCTCATTTCGGTCGGTCCATATTCAGCGGTGATTTTCTCGCAAGGAGATCTGCCGCCGGTCTACGCACCGCAGGATTTGAATCACGATGGACTGGTCAACGCCTTCGATCTCGCGGTCGTGCTCTCTGCATGGGGCACTTACGAGCCACTCGCAGACATCGACGACGACGGGATTGTCGGTGGCGGCGATCTCGCGAGCCTGCTGAGTGCTTGGGCTCCGTAGCCGCTGAACCCAACGTGTGCTTATGCGGGGGAGGGGACGGTCACGCCGTCGCTTCGGAAGAGGTGTACGTATGCCGGGTCAATACCAACGTTGACCGAGTCGCCTTCCTTGCGTGACTCAAGTTGTTCGATGTCGCACCGCGCGGTGATGCGCTTGCTGTCGCCCTTGCCGTCAGGCGCCACCACAACATCAGCGGTGGATCCATATCGTTCAATCGCCACGATGCCGCCCGTGATGAAGTTGGGCTGATTTGCGCTCGCAGCCGCAATCGTCACTCGGTCTGGGCGAATTCCCATCGTCACAGGCGTCCCATCGAGCGCTCGCAGCGCACGCGCATCCCATCGATCTGGTGCGATTGTGAATTGTCCGTGCGGCGTGTTGAGTTGGAATCCGCCATTCGGGTTCGCGCTGAGTTTTCCAGCGATCATGTTCATTGCGGGTGTGCCGATGAATCCAGCCACAAACTTGTTCGCAGGTCGGTCGTAGACCTCCGCCGGAGATCCGACCTGCTGGACGATGCCATCCTTCATCACGACGATTCGATCTGCGAGGCTCATGGCCTCCTCTTGATCGTGTGTGACATAGATCATGGTGGCGCGAAGACGTCGATGCAGGATCCGAAGCTCGGTTCGCATCTCGCCGCGCAGCAGGGCGTCGAGATTCGAGAGCGGTTCATCGAAGAGAAAGACAGCGGGTTCGCGAACCAGCGCACGGCCAACGGCGACGCGTTGGCGTTGCCCCCCCGAAAGTTCGCGCGGCGGTCGTTCGAGCAGACCTTCAATTCCAAGCGTGCGCGCAGCCCCCTCGACGCGTGCGGCGATCTGTGCGCTTTCTTCCCTGCGCTTCAGGCGATAGGGCGAGTCCCAGAGCGAGCGAAGGAGACTTCGCGTTTCTCGCCTTCGTTCCAACCCGAATGCGAGATTCTGCCTGACCGTCAGGTGTGGGTAGAGCGCATAGTTCTGAAAGACCATCGCGATGTTGCGATCTTTCGGAGCGATGTCGTTGACGATGCGATCCCCGATGGCAATCGTTCCACCAGAGATCTCCTCGAGCCCTGCCACCATGCGCAGCGTCGTGCTCTTCCCGCATCCGGAGGGACCGACAAGGACGACGAATTCGCCGTCCGCGATCTCAAGGTCGACCGAGTCGACAGCCCGACTGCGACTGCCGTAGACCTTAGAAACACCTTTGAACTGGACGGTTGCCATTGTGTGCCGAAGGGTACCCAACGCGCAGGGGCAAGCGCCGCTGCGCCGCTCAGCCCTTCACTGCACCCCGCGCGAGTCCCTCAATGAACTGTCGCTGCGCTGCGGCGAAGAGCAGGATGCAAGGGATCATTGTCACGAGGCTTGCAGCCATCAAGAGATGGACATCCTCGAGTCCACCGTACTGATTGCGAAACGAATTCAGGGCAACAGCGAGCGTCGCCTGCTCGTCGGAGTGCAGGTAAATCAGCGGACCCATGAAATCGTTCCAGACGTAGATGAAAGTGAAGACGGCGCAGATCGCTGTCACTGGCTTGCACAGAGGAAGCACAATTTTCCACCAGATCCCCAGCAGCGAGTACCCATCAACCCGTGCAGCTTCCAGCAGGCTCTCGGGAATCTGCGCAATGAACTGGCGGTACATGAAGATGAAGAATGCATTGCCGAAGAAGGCCGGAACGATCAGCGGCAGGAGCGAGTCGATCCACCCGAGTGAGCGAAAGACGAGGAAGAGCGGAATGATCGTGACCTGCGCTGGCAGCATCATCGTCGCGAGCATGATCAAGAAGAGTCCACGGCTTCCGCGAAACTTCACCCGCGCGAAGGCGAAACCGACCAGGCTGCTCGAGAGCACGGTGCCGATGACGACCAGAGTTGTGACGACAATCGAATTGGCCAGCGCATTCAGGAAGCCCTCCCAGGGAACAGAACCCATTTCGCTCAGCGCCAGCGGATAGTTGGCCCACTGCGCTGCCGGAGGCCAGAGCGAAAGCCCGCCGTGGCCGGTGACTGCTGCGCCTGCGCGCTCTGGTGTCTCGAGACTGATGACGAGCATCCACCAGAGCGGAAACAGCAGCAGCAGACTGCCGCCGATGAGTGCGCCGTACCGAAGGATTGCGTTGCTGCGATTCATGTGCTCAGGTCCTGAGCCCTTCCGAGTGAACCCACCGATTGCTTGTTCGCAGGATGAACACGGTCAGCAGGAGCACGATGAGGAGCAGGATCCACGCCATCGCGCTCGCATATCCCATTTCGTAGAACTCGAATCCCTGGTTGTAGAGATAGAGGACGAAGAATCGCGTGAGATCCCCCGGTTCACCGCCAGTCATCACGAATGCTTGCGTGAAGACCTGAAAACTTGAGATGACAGCCATGATGGTGTTGAAGAGAATGATCGGCGAAAGCATCGGCAGCGTGATCGACCAGAACTGCCTGCGTCGCCCAGCGCCGTCGATGGCTGCGGCTTCGTAGAGATCGGCCGGAATCTGCTGCAATCCAGCGAGATAGACGATCATCGTGCCGCCGACGAACCAAAGGCTCATCAAGGCAAATGCCGGCGCTCCCCAGCGTGCCGCGTCGACGCCGAACCATTCGGGGGCCGTCATGCCAAGCGGTGTCAGCAGCGGCTGAAGTGCGAGATTCATCAATCCGCCGTCTGCATCGAAGACCCACCGCCAAAGCACGGACACACCCACGCCGGCGAGCACGCTCGGCAAGTACCACGCAGCGCGAAAGAGGTGAATGCCGCGCACACGCGAGTTCATCAGCAGGGCAGCGAGCAGTGCGAGGACTTGCCCCGAGGGGACCGCGATGATGGCGTAGTAGGCAGTCACTGCGAGGCTCGTGTGAAATCGTCGGTCAAAGGTGAGAAGGTGTTCGAAGTTCGCAGCTCCGACATAGTCCGCTTCTGCGAGGGGCGAGACTCCCTTCCACTGCGAGAACGCAAGTGCGAGACTCATCAGAATTGGAAATGCCATGAAGAGCGCGAATCCAACGATCCACGGTGATACGAGGAGGTATCCGCTTCGCTCCTGCGCGCGCGACGATGGGGAAAGCGTTCCTTTGCGCAGTCGCAGCAGCATCGCGGCGATGCAGATGATGAGCGCGATCGACCCGACCCACGCGAGCGTGCGCCATGGCATCGGAGTTGCCGTTTGTGTGTGCATCGGACTTGCACGGTTGACCTTCCAGTCCCGCTCGAAGTTTGAGATCGCATCACGCAGAGGAAGATCACCAGTCTTGAGACCTTGATCGAGTCGCGATCCGAGGAGCGCTTCAAACTGTGGATCGGCAGGCCAATCGACAACTCGGGCAATCTCTGCTGCACGCAGAAATCCAGCGTCATTGGCGGGTTCTTGCGTCGGGTCGGCGAACGCATCGCTCTCTGCCGCGGCTCGAATGGTTGGAATTGCGAGCCCGAGGCGAGCGAGTGCGCGCTGATTCGGATCCGAAGAAAGAAATCGCACGAGCGACCAAGCTTCACTTGGGTGGCGGCTCTGCGCTGAGATCGACCATGAAACCGTCAGCACGATGTTGCTCTCGACACTTCCACGCGGCAGTGGTGCAAAGTCCCATTCGAAGCCGCCTTGCGCGCGGGGAGGGATCTTTCGATAACTCGGGACAACCCAGCGCCCAAATGGCCCGGCGAGACCGATCGTCCCCGAAAGAAAGACACTCGAGCCAGATGCGATCTTGCTCTTGCCGCTCGTCAGTGCGCCCGATTCATCGTGGCGCCATGCACGCAGCCGATCAAGTGCATCGACAACCGGCGGCGTCGATGTCATCAATTCGTCAAACGACGCTCCCTTGACATCAAGCCCATCCGTCATGAGATAAGCGCGAATCATCGCGGGCCAGGTGACAAACTCCGCGCCCGTACACCCTGGCAATTTCCCGATTGCTCGCGCATCTGCAATGAATTCGTCCCAGTTCCAGTTTTCGGATGGTGGGGCGAGGCCAGCGCGCGCGAAGAGGTCTTTGTTCCAGTAGAAGCCGACGGTGGTGAAGTCTTTGGGAATTCCATAGAGCGGTCCGCGACCGGTTTGCGATCCGTCGAACTGGAATGCTTCCACGGTCGCTTTGTAGTAATCATCGAGTTCGACACGATCCGCGGCGCCATCCCGCGCGTCATTCGCTACAAAATCGTCGAGCGGCGCGAGAAGTCCCAGCGAGACGAATGCGGGAACTCGTTCGCTGCCGACATAGAAGACGTCAGGCGGATCGCCCGACGCCATCATCGTCTGCAACTTGGTGTAGAAACTTCCAGCGTCTCCGGGATTGATGCGGCGAACGCGAAGTGTCGGATTCTCGCGCTCAAACCGGCGCAGTGCGTCCTCCACGATCTGGTCTTCCTCTTGGCCGCCGTCGCCGGACCAGTGCATCACGACGATCTCCGTTCGATCATCGACATTCCACATTCGTCCGATTTCACGCGCACCCACCCGCCCAAATGCCCAGAGCACAGCGATGACTGCAACGATCATCAGCGCTTGTCGAATCATGGTGATCATGGTGCGGACAATCGAGGCACTCATCGCTCAGCGAGGATAGTTCCCCTCGGTGTTTGAATGGGAGTTCAGTGCGTTGTCGTACCATCGACCGCGATGTTCACCGCTTTGCGCACTGCCGCCACCTTCGTTGCCTTGGCGATGTGCGCCGCGGCGCCACAGTTGGCGACACCTTGGCCTCCGTCGGAGCCGAAGGTGCAATCGACAGGGTCGCCTAGCCAATTCGTCGCACCGAAATCCATAGAAGTTCGCGCGGTCGGGGAGGGGGAGTTCGAGTGCCAATTCAGTTTCCACCCCGAGAAGCCTGCGAAGGCAGTGAGCCTTGCTGGGGACTTCAATGGTTGGAATCGGCAAGCGACCCAGATGGCACGGGGAGATGACGGAGTTTGGCGCGTCGGTCTTCGCTTGCGCTCCGGATCGCACCAGTACAAGTTTGTGGTCGACGGGGATCAGTGGCTCAGCGACCCACGCAACGCTCTGGTCACGAGCGACGGACACGGTGGAAACAACAGCGTCCTTCGACTCGGAGCAGAGGCGTGCGTTGGAAATGCGCTGGGAAAGCTCGGCGACGGCAAGATTGAAGGGGCGGCGATCCAACACGATCCGAAGGCGGCGGCGTGTGCTCAGCGAACGCCCAGCGGCGAAATCCTCGTGCGCGTTCGCACCCTGCGAAATGATGTCGAGCAAGTGGAATTCGCAGTTCGCGACCGACCGCGAATCCAGATGCGAGATTCAGGCTCGGACGAGAACTTCTCGTGGTGGGAGGCGACGGTTCCCTCCACGCCAAGTCCCATTGCATATACCTTTCTTTACTCGGATGGATCAACGCGCTTGAGTGACCCACGCATTTATTCTCTTGATACTTCGACGAACTCGATGCTGCGCACACCCGACTGGGCGAAGGACGCGATCTGGTATCAGATCATGCTGGAGCGATTCCGGGATGGCGACTCGACGAATGATCCGCAGCCATGCAGGCCATGGACGAGCGAGTGGTATGGGCTCAGTCCGTGGGAAGGGCAGGGTGGAAACACCTTTTTCAAGTGGGATGTTTTCAGTCGACACTACGGTGGAGACCTCGCTGGGCTTCGCACGCAGTTGGGATACCTGAAGGATCTTGGCATCAACGCGATCTACCTCAATCCGATCTTTCAGGCGACGACACACCACAAGTACAACGCGACGAACTTCCTTCACGTCGATGAGGCGTTTGGCACACGCGGCGATTACGCGAAAGCAGAGGTGGTTGAAAATCTTCGCGACCCCAAGTCTTGGACGTGGACGCCGACCGACTTGCTCTTCCTCGAAGTGCTCAAGGAAGCCAAGAAGCTGGGGATTCGCGTCATCCTTGACGGCGTCTTCAATCATGTCGGCACGGCGCACCCAGCGTTCTTGGACGTGCAAGCCAAGCGCGAAGCGAGCCCATACAAGGACTGGTTCAGCATCCGATCATGGGAACCGTTCGAGTACGACGGGTGGGCTGGCTTCACCGAATTGCCGGTCTTTCGCAAGAACGACCAAGGATTTGTGAGCGATGAAGTCAAGCAGCACATCTTCAACGTGACTCGACGCTGGATGGATCCCAACGGCGACGGCGATCCATCAGATGGCATCGATGGATGGCGCCTCGATGTTCCCAATGAAGTTGCGATGCCATTCTGGTACGAGTGGCGATCACTCGTGAAGTCGATCAATCCCGATGCGTACATCGTCGGCGAGATTTGGCGGCGCGCGGACGATTGGCTTGACGGTCGATCGTTTGACGCGGTCATGAACTATCCATTTGCAGAGACGATCCTGCACTGGGTCCGTGACCGTCAGCACAAGATCTCCGTGAGTGAAATGGATCGCCGACTCGCCGAGTTGCGCCGCGCATATCCCGCAGAAGCGACCTACACCTTGCAGAATCTGATGGACAGTCATGACACGGATCGATTGGTCTCGAAGTTGCTCCACCCCGACTACGAATACGACAAGGGAAATCGCGAGCAAGAGAACCCGACCTACCGAGGGGGCAAGCCAACGCAAGAGGAGTACCGACGCGCGCGACTGATCGCGTTCATTCAGATGGTCTACGTCGGCGCACCGATGGTGTACTACGGCGACGAGGTTGGCATGTGGGGAGCGGACGATCCGACAAATCGAAAACCAATGCTCTGGAAGGATCTCGAACCCTACGAGAAACCTGAGGAAAACCATGTCGACGATGATCAGTTCGCGTGGTACCGCCGGGTGATCGCGCTGCGCAATGCGCATCCGGCGCTTCGGCGCGGGTCATTCGAGAGCGTCGTCAATGATGATGCCCAAGACACTTGGGTTTTCATCCGCGAACTTCCAACGGAGACGCTGCTCGTCGCGATCAATGCATCGACGAACGAAGTTCAACTCGATCTCTCGCAGACTGCCGCCGGCTCGCGGACCGGGCATTGGCGCTCTGTCCACGGAGGGGAGGGGGCCTTGCTGACCGATGAGAGTTTCCCGCGCGTCTCAGTCGCCCCACTCTCTGGGCGAGTGTGGGTTCTTGAACGATGACGCTTGCGACTGCAGGCCTCGCGTTACACCGCGGGCGTCAGTCGTCGAATCCGTTGCTCGCTCGGCGCAGCAGCGGCGTGTTGTTGCACTTGACGAGTCTTGATGGACCTTGCGCGATCGGGGACCTCGGCGCGTGTGCACACGAATTCGCGCAGTGGTGTTCGAGTGCTGGATTCGCGTGGTGGCAGATGTTGCCGATCGGGCCGATCGGACCTGGCAACTCGCCGTATGCCAGTACTTCGAGTTTTGCGGGAGAGCCGCTCCTCATCTCGCTGGAGTCCCTCGCTGACCTTGGGTTGCTTTCGCGCGCAGACGTTCGTGAGTCCAATCGGGCGGCGCGAACTTTCGCCGGCAAGGAGATGTCTGCTCGCGGACCCCGCGCGAGGACGAACTACGACGCAGCGCGCAGGTCAAAGGAACCTGCATTCCTAAAGGCCTTTGAGGCATTTCGCATCGATGGCGGATCGCACACCGCTGCGTACCGGGCCTTTGAACGCCGCGAGTCAGCGTGGCTCGCTGGTTGGCGAGCATTCAACAACGACACAACGGGGTATCACGCATTTCTTCAGTTCGAATTCGACCGGCAGTGGCGCGAACTTCGACGAACCTGCGCCGCGGTTGGCGTCAAACTCTTGGGCGACATTCCGATCTTTGTCACGCTTGAGAGCGCCGATGTCGCAGCGCATCCCGAGCTCTTTCGCCTAGACCGTCGCGGGAGACCCGAAGTGCTCACAGGCGTCCCCCCAGATTGCTTTTCGAAGGATGGGCAACTCTGGGGGCATCCGCACTATCGCTGGACCGCCCACCGCGCCGAGAAGTTTCGGTGGTGGATTGATCGCATCGCTGCAACGCTGCGTCGATTCGATGGTGCTCGCATCGATCACTTCGTAGGGTTTCATCACGCGTACGAGATCCCTGCGACCGCGAAGACAGCACGCCGCGGCCGCTGGCGACCGCAGGCGGGCCAGGCACTTCTAACTGCTGCGCAGAAAAAACTCGGTTCGCTCCCTTTGCTTGCTGAAGATCTCGGTGCCGTCACGCGCGAAGTCACCAGAATTCGTGACGCATTCGGCCTGCCAGGCATGACGGTGCTGCAGCACGCATTTGGAAGCGATGTCTCCAGTCCTAGAGAGGACCAACGTCGCTCCACTGTTATCTATACGGGGACTCACGACAATGACACGACGCAGGGCTGGTGGCGACAACTTGACGCGGCATCTCGGCGGCGCGTTGTCCACGCAGCAGGCGCCGAATCACGCCGCGATCCAAGTGGCGCATTGCTGCGCCTTGCGTTCGAGTCGCAAGCGCAACTTGCGATCATTCCAGTGCAGGATGCCATAGGGCTTGATCGGTCCGCCCGAATGAATCTTCCGGGAAGCGCCACCGGAAACTGGGTTTGGCGGCTCGGATCGGACTGGCGAGGTGCAAAGCGCCGTCTGGCGCAGCGGATGCGCGCACTCGCGCGCCGCTGCGGGCGAATTGGGTGACCTCGTGAGACCGCGTGCGCTCTTTCGCCGCCTCGCGAAGCCTTGATTTGGTAGTAATGCGCGACTCATGGCAACGAAGCGGCGGCCACAATCGATCACTGTTGACGACCTCGTGATTCATCTTCGGGATCTCGCGTCCAACCTCTGGTGGTCATGGAACGAGGAAGGGTGGTCGGTCTTCCAGACGCTCGATCCTGTTGAGTGGCGCGCGACGAATCACTCGCCGCTCGGGACGCTCGCGCGCACGTCACACGCACGCCTGGAGGCGCTCGCGTGCGATCCGATCTTTGTGAAGCGTGTCTGGGACGGGCTCGCAGCGCGAGCTGCGTATCTCGGCGAGCGCGCGTGGTTTCAACGCGGCGCCGCGGCGCGAGCTGCGAATTTCCGTGTCGGATATTTCTGCAGCGAATTCGGGCTTCACGAGTCGATCCAGCAGTATGCGGGTGGGCTTGGGATTCTCGCGGGAGACCACCTCAAGAGCGCGTCAGATCTTGGACTTCCAATCGTCGGCGTGGGGCTGGCCTATCGCCATGGCTACTACCTGCAGCAACTCGCGCGTGACGGATCAACGCAGGTGCTCTACCCGGACTATGACTTTCACCAGTGGGGAATGGAAGACACCCGAGAGACGATCGCTTGTCCGATCGGTGGGCATCTGGTCACAGCGCGGATCTGGCGGATGTCCGTGGGTCGCGTCCCGCTCTATCTCCTCGACACAAACTTGAAGGCGAATGCCCCAGACGATCGCCGATTGACAGAGGGGCTTTACAAAGGCGAGCCTCTTCTGAGGCTTCGGCAACAGATTCTGCTTGGTGTCGGCGGAGTGCTCGCGCTCAAGGCGCTCGGGGAGCGCATCAGCGTGCTGCATCTCAACGAAGGGCATGCGGCGTTCGCGGCATTGCAACGCGCGATCGACATTCATTCTCACGGTCGACCAATTCAGGAGTCTTTCGAGGCCGTGCGAAATGCGACGGTGTTTACGACGCACACTCCCGTCCCGGCAGGGCACGATCGATATGACCCAGAGATGGTCGTGCGTGAATTGGGAACGACGGTCGCTCGGATGGGATTGACAGCCGAGCAAGTGGCAGATCTCGGGCGCATTGTTGCAGGTGACGCGAAAGAAACTTTCTGTATGACTCTGCTCGCACTTCGCCTTGCGGCGCGGGTCAACGGCGTCTCCAAACTTCATGGTGAAGTGAGTCGCGAGATGTGGAAGGATTTCTACCGGGTGCCTGCTGCGAAAGTTCCCATTGGGTCGATCACGAACGGCGTGCACGCCAAGTCCTGGATCGATCCAGATGCGGAGCGATTCTGGAAGGAACAGATTTCACTTCGGCTGTCGAAGCAAGCGCCGACTGCTTCAGGATGGCGCCGAGCCACAGGCGTCGACCCAATGCAATTCTGGATGATGCGCAGTCGATTGCGTTCGCGACTCATTCACTTCGTGCGGGATCGATTGGCGTTGCAGCGCAAGCGACGGGGCGAAGGACAGAGCGCTGTTGCGAAGACATATTCGCTCCTTGGCGACGATCTCCTCACGATTGGATTCGCGAGGCGATTCGCGACATACAAGCGTGCTCCGCTCATTTTTCATGACGCTGATCGCCTTGCGAGGATCTTGACGAATGCAGATCGACCCGTGCAAATCATTTTCGCTGGCAAGGCGCACCCACGCGACGAGCAGGGGCAGGAGTTCATTCAGAAGATTTTCGAAATGACCAAGGATCCTCGATTTGGCGGACGAGTTGCGCTCATTGAGGAGTACGACATGCACGTTGGGCGCATGCTTGTGTCGGGTTGCGATGTCTGGTTGAACACGCCGATTCGCCCATTCGAAGCGAGCGGGACCAGCGGAATGAAGCCGCCACTCCACGGCGGACTGAACATGTCGATACTCGATGGATGGTGGCCGGAGGCGAGCGATGGGGTGAATGGATGGAACATCGCAACTGCGCATTCCACGATGCAGCCCACCACGCAGCCGGCGGCACGCGATGCTGCTGACGCAGAGAGCCTCTACGCGCTGCTCGAGCAATCAATCGTGCCGCAGTTTTATCAGCGTGACGCCGAGGGCATTCCGCAGGGATGGATTGCACGTGCGTTGCACTCGGTTGCAACGGTTCCCGCAACATTCAATTCCCATCGGATGGTCGCGGAGTATCTGCGCTCCATGTACATGCCCGCGCATCAGATTCGCGGGAGCTGATCGAGTTCGATCCAGTCATCGCGTCGCTCGATTCGCAGTGCGCTAGAGTGTGCGGATGCGCCGACGGAACTCGTTTATCAAGGTCCTGCCAGATGCGGCGATGATCCTTGGATTGGTTGGCGGCGTGTTCCTCATGATGCGCCCCGAGTGGTTCGGAGTCGAAGTTGTCGCGGGTCTTCCTGGCGTGTCGCATTCGGACGTGCTGAATCCACCTGCGGGACTCTTCCCAATCATCTTCCTCACGATCATGTGGGCTGCGCTGAGAGCATCAGCGCATGCAGAGGCGATTGCCGTCAAGTTGGCGGAGCCATTTGGCACTCTGGTGCTGACTGTTTCTGCAGTCGTGATCGAAGTCGCAATGATCCTCGGTGTGATTCTCTCGGGATCGGGGGGCGACACGGTCGCGCGCGACACGCTCTTTGCGACACTGATGCTCATCATGAATGGACTGGTTGGCGCTTCGCTCATCCTCGCTGCGCTTCGCAAACGGGAACAGCGATTCAACAAGCAATCCAGCAGCGCATTTCTGGGCTTGATCGCGGCGATGTGCGTGATTGGTCTCATCTTGCCGCGCTTTACCGTCTCCGAGCCCGGCGGCGACATGAGCGATGGCATGGAGATCTTTGTGACCGGCGCATTGATTGGCGTGTACGGGGCCTTCGTTGCGCTGCAAAGTTCGACACACCGAGACTTCTTCACGTTTGTGGAAGACGATGCTTCGCCCGCAGTCCCTCACGCTTACGCGGGAGGCTCTCCGCTGTGGAGGTCCGTGCTCCTGCTGGTTTGTTCCCTGCTCACGGTCATCCTTCTTGCGGAGTCGCTGGGCGGCATGCTGGTCACCATGCTCGACAAGCGGAGCCTGCCGCATTCACTGCAGGGGCTCGTGATCGCATTCCTTGTGCTGCTGCCGGAGGGAATCGCCGCAGTTCGCAGTGCGATGAGGTCGGATGTTCAGCGGACGGTCAACATTCTCCACGGGTCTGCGCTCAGCACGATTGGGCTCACGATTCCTGCGGTGCTCGTTGCGGCATATTTCTTTGGCCGCAAGATGGAGATGGGGCTCGAACCAGCCGAAATCTGCCTGCTGGTTGCGACAATCTTCCTGTCGTTCGTTCACTTCGGACAGGGCAAGACCAACATGATGCAGGGGATTGTCCACATGATGTTCTTCGCACTGTGGATCGCGCTGCTGCTGGAGTACGACTTGCCGGTGGCCGCGCAATAGTTCGAATCGCGCCGCTCTTTGTGCGCCTCATTTGCGATGTGCGTCATCAATCCTGCAGCGGGACGACGCGCTGCGCATCGACGTCGATGATTCCGCAGTTGGAAACTTTCAGGTGGGGGATCACCGAAAGTGGCAGGAACGCGAGTTGCATGAACGGATCCGCGAGCTTTCCGCCGATTGAGACATACGCTGCTTGCAGGGCATGCTGAGCCTTCGCGACGAGGTCGGGCGATTGATCCGACAGCAGCCCCGCGATCGCGAGTGGAAGTTCCGCAAGGACTTTTCCATTCTGCGCCACGCACTGTCCGCCACCGATTTCGGCAAGGCGCTTCGCGGCGACGAACATGTCGTGTGGATTGACTCCTGCGATGCTGAGGTTGTGGGCATCGTGACCCACCGTGCTCGCGATCGCGCCCGCGCGAAGGCCAAACCCTCGAACCAGACCGATGCCGATCGATCCACCCCGACCATGTCGCTCAACAGACGCCAAGAGCAGCAGGTCGCGGCTCGTATCCGCACGAAGCATGCCATTCTCGACGCAAGGAATCTCGCGCAGAGAATCGGTCATGATTTGGCTGGGGATGACTCCAACCACGCGTGCGGGGACGCCTGGCTTGGCAGGAAGATCGAAGGAGCGCTCGCCGAACCCGATCGGAAGTTTTACTGTATCTCGAAATTGCGCGGGAACGGCAATTGTTTCTACTCGCGCGACACACTGCCCCGCGCGCGCAACCACTCGCCCGCGGACATACGTTGTCTCAACCTTGAACTTGCTCCAGTCGCCGCCAGGAACACTTGCGAACGAGAAGTCCGCGACTCGCCCAGGAGCAAGCGCGCCAAAATCATGAAGTCCGTAATGGTCAGCAACATGAAGTGACGCCATCGCGATCGCTGTAGGAGGGTCGAAGCCCATCGCGGCGGCTCTGCGAATCACGCGATCGAGGTGCCCGTCATCGACGATCTCACATGCATGCACATCGTCAGTGCAGAAACAGAACCGATGTGCATTCGATCGCGTGACAGCTGGCAGGACTGCGGCGAGGTTTCGCGCTGCGCTCCCTTCCCGAATGAAGACTCGCTGCCCCGCGGCGACCTTTTCCAAAGCTTCCTCTGCTGTAAAGCACTCATGGTCGCTCGATGGACCAGCCGCCACATAGGCTTGCAGTGCGCGCCCGCGCAGGCCAGGTGCGTGCCCATCCACGCGTCCGCGCCGAGTCAGCCCGAGTTCGATCTTCTTCAAGAGCGCTTGGTTTCCCGCAATTGCCCCCGGGAAATTCATCATCTCTGCGAGCGCAACCACGCGAGGGTCGTCGAACAGCGCAGCAAGGTCATCCCTTTCGAGATTTGCGTTTGCCGTCTCGAGTGCGCTCGCAGGGACACAACTCGATGCGGTGAACCACACCCGCATCGGAGCACCAACTGCATCCGCCATCATCCATCGAATGCCATCGATCCCCGCAACATTGGCAATCTCATGAGGGTCGGCAACCAACCCAGTTGTGCCATGCACCACCATGAGCCCCGCACATGCCGCTGGCGGAAGCATCGTGCTTTCGATGTGAATGTGTGCATCGATGAGACCGGGAAGAATCACTTGATTCGAAGCGTCGACGCGCTCTTTCGCCTCGACCGGAGTCCCCGCTGGGACAACCGCTGCGATTCGATCGTCGAAGATCACGATCGACGCGCTTCGAATCGAACGGGTGAACACGTCGACGATCTGACCATGTTCGATCAGGATGTCGCACGGCGCATCCCCTCGAGCCACCCGAAGAAAGTCTGGACTCGTGCGTTCAGTCATCGGCGAAAACGCGTGTTCGTTACCGTCAATCGCAGGTCATCTTGACATTTGCGAGGGCTTGGTCGGCGTCGACTTCACTCCGCCGAATGCCGCATCTCGCGGGGTCATGTCACTCGGCACTCTCGCCAAACCAGAAGCAACCGCGTCTTTCACGAAGCCGTCGACTGTGGCATCTGCGAATTCCTTGCCCGTCGCCCCCGCCACTGCGAGATAGATCTTCGAGATCGCCCACGCAGAAGAATTCCACGATCCGCGATTGGACGTTGAACGCATTGCGTCAATGAAGAGGTTGTCGTTCTCGAGGTACGAGGTTTGGTCGATGACGACCTCGCCAGAGTTGGTGTACCGCCCTTGAAAACTGAACCATGTGCAGCCGGCTGAACCACCCTCGGTAGGAGTCCGTGTCACATGTCCACCTACGGTGAGGATGAATGTGTCCTTTGCCGGGCGAAAGATGTACGCAACTCCGTCGATCGACTGTTCGACCGTAAATGAGTCGCCACCTGCGTCTGTCTCTTGCTCGGTACGAAAGCGCTGTCCAATCGCCCGCATCGCCGTCTGTTCACCCATCGAAGTGTCGGGCAAGCGACCACCATGCTCCTTGGCATACTTGAGGATTGCCCTCTGCACGCTGGGAATCTCGACATCGAGAATCGCTGGCAGGTCATACTTTGATGGGATTGGATTGGGTGTCGAGCAACCCGTGGTCATTCCAACCAGTGCACCGCACGATGCAACGAGGATCGCGAATGCCTTGCGGCACCGCTCACCAACAATTGCACTCTCAATTCGAAAGCATGAACTGGGCATATGAATACTGTAGCGCATCGGTCCCGCACACCGCGAGCGAAGGGTCAGACCGTCGCTGAACTTGCTGGTGACTGCGCATTCAAGGCGCTCGCCCCACCCGCACCGAGCGACGACATGTCGGGCAGCGAATCGACTTCAAGTCGCACAACCTCACCACGCCGCGAAGGACCGAGCGCCGGGAAAGACATTGAGATCACGGCTGAACGGACCCGCGCCAGCGGGATGTAGACGATCGCGGCGAACTCTGGGAATTCGATCATGCAACCTTCGACCGTCAGTCCTTCGAGTTTTCCCTGAATGAATCGATCACCCGAATACTCGCCCTCATGCGCACAGACCTGAATGTTTGTGTGGAGCGCCCGGTGCAGCAGGTGGTGGATCGACTCGGGTGGCCGCGCGGCATTCTTGTGATCCAGTCGACTTGGTTCCGTTGTCGGCGTTGGAGTTTGCGCTGTTTCGCTCTCGACGGCGGGCTTCACGATTGGAACAAGTCCTGAGATCGACCCTGCCGAAACCCAGTCTTCACGACCAGCCTTCTGGACCTGCGTCTCCGTGACCACAATCTTTGACCGAGCCGCTTCACGCAACGCCTCCGCGGTGAGCCACGGCGATATGTCATCTCCGTTCTTGAATCGGAACTTGTCACCCACGACGACCTCCTTGCGCAAGATTGCGAACGGTGCACCGAGGACCTTTCGGCGAACAAGCGTCGCCTGCGGAGTTCATGGTATCGCCATGTTCCCTACGCGATACTGCAAATTCAGTCTCGTCGAGGGCAATTTCTCGCTCTTTCAATTACCTTTATCGCGGCTGGATTGCTCTCTTGAAAGTCGGTCGCGAATCGCGAGTCCCGGTAGCTCAGTTGGATAGAGCAGCAGATTTCTAATCTGCAGGTCGGTGGTTCGAGTCCACCCCGGGACGCTTCGCGCTTTGCAACCCCGAAGGGCGAAACAGCGAACTTTCAGGACCCGCCGGCGGCAGTGACATGAACTGTGAGGGTCCGAGTGTCTACAGGAGCGACCCCTTTTTCCCACGGGCGCGCCAGTTCGAAGGTCGCGCTGCTCGATCCAATCTGTGTGGCGGTGAATTCAAAGTCGCATCTCACGGGGCCGCCCGTCGTGCCTGTTGTGGTGGGCGAACAATTCCCAAGCCCCTTCGTGAGATCGAATTTTGGCGTGAGCACCATCAACGCGCTCGTCGCTTGCCCCGTGGAATCTGGCGTGTTGACGCAACTGGTGCATTTCCATTCGAATCCCGTGCCCGCGTTCATCATGAGTTCGACGCGAACGAGGTCTCCGACGCGGGCAGTCGCACTTGCCGTTGCAGCGAGATGGACGAGATCGACGCCACTCTGCGCGCTCTCGTTGCTGCCAGTCGCCAACTCCCGCATTCGCACGAGCAGTTTTCGTTGGGGGAGAATGGGCGTACGCCCCGTCAGGGTTTCGGGGGGAGGGCTCGACGAGTCACCGCTATTGCAGGAGCAAACAGCAAGAATGCTTGCAGTGAAGCACAACACGAGTGGAAGTCGGAGCATGTCAAGAGTCTAGTCGACGGGTCGCCCAGGAAAGCACAAGTGTGGTGTTTGGCGCGCGCTAGTCCACCGCGAGTGTGCGGATGAACTCGTTCAGCGCAGTTTGTTGTTGCACAAGCGTCTCCTGCTCCTTCGCCTCTTCGTCGCGCATGGTCTCAAGCCTTGATTCCTGTTCGCTGAACTTCGCCAGATACCTGCGGTAGATGTCCGTGTCGTGGTCGATCGAGTCCATGTTCTGCCGAACGCGATTCTGATCTTCGTTGATCGCTGCGCGCTCAGCCTGAAGGCGCGAGATTCGTGCATTCGTCTGGTTGATCGATGCCTGCATTGCGCCAGCCTTCTTCACGGCCTCAACGACGGCAGGTGACGCCCGCCCATCGGCTGCAAAGGCGATCAGCGTCGGCATGTGGTATCCGACGACACCCGTGCGCTGCTGGTAGGTCCGCTCCTGTGTGACGACAAGCGTTGCCGTCTCGCCCGGCTTCAGCGTGAGTTCGAATCGATAGAGATTCGCCGTCTCCTGCGCTGCTTTCTCTGGCGCCGTCAACTGCCATCCTTCAAGTTTCTGCGACTCGACGAGAAGCGTCCGTCCGCGCTCAGTGTCTTTGTTGTTGAACGCATACGAAGTCGTCGCGACCGACTTGTTTGTCAGTTCAATAGTTCCGTCCACGATCTTGAGTGACTGGATCGCCTCACTGCTGGAGTCGGTCACTGCAGCAGCAACCGAGAGATCGACCGCGTAAGCGATGAGGCGCGTGTCGTCCAAAGTGAGGTAACCAATCTCCGCGTCACCTGCATAGGTGTAGGCGTCGAACACCGCAATCGGTCCTGGTATCAACTGCAGTCCCGTCGAATTTTTCAGCTCGAAGCCGCGCATGGGATGTTGGATCCCGTCGTTTCGATTGAAGATGCTGATCCGTCGACCATCGATCGATGACGACAGAATGGGGAGCATCGCGGACTTCTGCCGCGGAATGGAAATCGGAGTCTGCAGCGAATACTGAAACGCCTCGCCGATTGCACCTGCTTGTGCCTGCGAGGTCGCTGTGTGCTTCCAGCGATCTGCGGCTGTCTCTTCGAGTTCCATTGCATCGCCAAACGTGCTTGCATCTCCAGCCGATCCCCCTTGATCTGCCTGCCGATACCGATTCATCCCAGCCATCGGAGCGGCTGTAGTGGGCGGTGGAGCTCCCGGTGCGACCATCGCCATTTTCTTGAGCGACTTTCCAGCTTCAAATGCATCGCCATCCTGATAGATCCTCGGTGTAGCGCTGGCAACCATCGGTACGGGGAGCACGGGGCGGGCGATGTGCATCGATTCGGAGAGATCCATGACGAAACTCACCGGCTGACTCGCGACGAGCGCGAGTTGAACATCGGTCCAGTCGTCGTCTGTCGTGTTCTCGACAATCGCCCACCCCTGAAGGAGCGATTTCTCGCTGGACTTCTGATCGGACGGCAGAATGAGCCGATAGCTCGTTTTCCAGATCGGCATTTCGTTCACATACGAGACAGCGACCCGTCGCGCCCCCTTGCCAGCAAACGAAAGATCCACAGTCTTGAATCGATCCGTGCTGTGGGCCGCGAGCGCCGTGAGCGCCTTTGCGAGCTCAGCGTTGAGCGCATCGTTTTCAAGTTGCACCGAAACGATCGTCGTGAGATTCACAGATCGAACGCCCGTGTCTGTGACGACATTGACGAAGGGGATCTCCATCAACTCCTGCGCGTTTCCCTGTGCTTGCTGGCGCATCTCTCCTCCAAGAATCGTGCCAGTGATCGGGCCATCATCTGTGACAAAGCGAGCCTTCGTCCCGCGAAGGCGCCCGAGAATCGCTCCGAGCGTTGGATTGTCCGACAGGTCGACGCCGAAACTCGCCAATTGCCGCGCGAGCGGCTCCTTCGATTCGTACGAAACCGCCTGCAATGCCTGCTCGGGATCGAGAATCACCATCGACTTGAGCATGTCGTTGATCTCGTCATTGGCAAAGCGCAGTTGCACCGAGTCGCCGGCGTTCACCAGCCCGATGCGCTCGAAGTATCCAACGCCAGATCGAAAGAGCGTGACGGAAGTGATCGGGAGCTTCGCGGAAGAATCGCTCACGGCGAGCGTCTGACCGTTTGCGGTCGAGGCAGCACCGAATAAGAGGTAGAGCCCGATCATGCACGCGACCCGATAGAGCGAACGAGTATTCATGTTGGACTCCCTGTGGCGAAAGAATGCGGCTGAGAAAAAATGCGGCTGAGTGAAAAGCTGTGGCTGAGTGCGAAACCCGAGATCGCGCAAATCCTACCGCTGCGCAGACGCTGGCTTGCGCCCCGCAATCGCAAGGAACGCGACGGTGAACAGAAGTCCCGGATCGACGAGATAGTCCCAGAGATTGTCCGATTCCATGATGCGCGCCGCGTATGCCAGCAGTGCGACGGCGATGATGTTCATCCAGCGATTC
>CAYHHO010000015.1:0-33284 GCA_964356445.1 uncultured Singulisphaera sp.
TAGCACAGGAGATTTTGGTTCTCTTAGTCCTTGTTCAAATCAAGGTGGGCTAATTCCGATTGTTCGATATCCAGAGTGAAGTCGTTTCAGACCTGGATCGATTCGTGACTGCAACTTCGACAACATCGCACGTGACGACCGCTGTCATCTTGGCGGCCGGCAAGGGCACGCGCATGAACAGCGACCTTCCCAAGGTCATGCATGCCGCGTTCGGCAAGCCACTCGTCGAGTGGGTTGTGGATGCTGCGTTCGCCGCCGGTGCGGGTCGGGTGATCCTCGTCGTTGGTCACCAAGAAGAAGTCGTTCGCGCACACTTTCGGGGGCGGGCGGGTGTCGAATTCGTCACACAGTCGCCGCAACTTGGCACAGGGCACGCTGTCGATCAGGCTCGTTCGCTTCTCAAGGACTCTCCGCGCGAGAGCGAGTTGCTCGTGCTCTGCGGTGACGGTCCGCTCATCACACCAGCCACGATTCACGCGCTGCTTCGCGCACATCGCGACGCGCACGCAGCTGCGACGCTTGCGACGAGCGTCATTCCAGACGCCACTGGGTATGGCCGCATCCATCGCGACGACAGTGGAGAATTCCAGGCGATCGTTGAACAGAAAGATTGCACACCTGCGCAACTTCGCTGCAGAGAGATCAACCCCTCGTACTACGCATTCGAACTCGGCACGCTGCTCGACACGCTCGCCAAGGTCGACAATCGAAATGCGTCCGGCGAGTACTACATCACAGATGTTTTCGGCATTCTCAAGCGGGCCGGTCGAACGGTGCATGTCGTCGATGCCGTCCCACCCGAAGAAGTCCTCTCGGTGAACACGCCTGCTCAACTCGAAGAGGTCGCAGCTATCTTGCGTGCGAGAGCTGCCGCGCCTGCGACAAGTGCTCACCAATCTCGCCCCCATACGGAGACACACCGATGAGTGCCAACGACCGAGAGCAGTTGAAGATCTTTGCTGGTTCCACGGGTCGGGCACTCGCGCAGTCGATGTGTGAACACCTCGAACTCCCGATCGGGCAGGCGCAAACGCTCACCTTTCCCGACGGCGAGTTGCTCGTGAAGCTTGAAGAGGATGTTCGCGGTCGCGACTGCTACGTCGTGCAGTCCTGCAGCGAGCCAGTCAATCAGACCATCATGGAATTGCTCGTGTTCATCGATTGCCTGCGCAGAGCGAGTGCTCGGCGCATCACTGCGGTGATCCCCTACTTCGGCTATGCGCGGCAGGACCGCAAAGACGAGGGTCGCGTTCCGATCACGGCCAAATTGGTGGCGAATCTCATCACAACTGCGGGTGCACAGCGCGTCCTCTGCATGGACCTGCATGCTGCGCAGATTCAGGGTTTCTTTGACATCCCGGTCGATCACCTGAGCGCCTCACCCGTCATCAGCGACCACTTCCGTCGCCTGCGGGGCGAACTTGGTGAATTGACAATCGTCTCGCCAGACGTTGGAAACGTCAAGGTCGCGAACATGTACGCAAACCTCCTCGGGGCGGACTTGGCGATCATCGACAAGCGTCGGCACAGCGGCTCAAAGGTCTCTGTGAAAAACCTGATCGGATCCGTCGAAGGCACCACCGTCTTGATGTTCGACGACATGATCTCAACCGCCGGCACTGTCTGCGAAGCCGCGCGTGTTGTGATGGAGCATGGCGCGAAGGCCGTGCATGTTGCTTGCACACATGGGCTCTTTGTCGGCATGGCGTGCGAGCGCCTGCTGGAGTCCCCCATCGCAAGCGTGATCGCCACCGACACGATCCCTGCGGGGCAGCGTCACAAGGCTTTGGAATCCAAATTGACCGTCTTGTCAGTCGCTTCGCTTCTTGGCGAAGCCGTTCATCGAATTCACCACGACCAGTCGATTTCGGCGCTCTTTACACATGGCGCAGGAGTCAAGCGCTAAGAGTTAGCGTCCGTTTTACTTTCAAATAGGAGATTTGCTATGAGTCATGAAGTACCCGTCATTGAAGCCCAGCCACGCGAACGACTCGGAACCCGCTACGCAAAGCGGCTTCGCCTGAAGGGTCAACTGCCCGCAGTGATCTACGGTCACGGCAGCCAGCCGACACCCGTCAGCGTCGATGAGAAAACGGTGCTCGCCGCGCTGAAGCGAGGATTGCACGTCTTCGAAGTCAAGGTTGGCTCGGGCACGTCCGAGACATGCCTCGTGAAAGAGCTCCAGTTCGGTTGGATGGGTGACAACGTTGTCCATGTTGACTTGACGCGCGTCAATCTCGACGAAGTCGTGACCGTCAGTGTTGCGATCCACTTCATCGGCACTCCAGAAGCCGCCAAGAAGGTCGGCGCGGTCTTGACCCATGACATTTCCGACCTCGAAATCAGTTGCAAGGTGCGCGACATTCCAGAGGCGATCCGAGTCGACCTCACTGGTATGACCGGCGAAATCATGACCGTTGCACAATTGAAGCTCGCCCCCGGCTTGACTGCCGTCAGCAATCCGCACTCGGCACTTGCTCGAGTTGTCGTGGTTCTCGAAGAAGCGACGGGCGAAGCAGCAACGACTGCAGCCGCTCCAGCCGAGCCAGAAGTGTTGACCGCCAAGAAGGAAGACCCTGCGACCGCAGCTGCCGGTGGCGACGACAAGAAGGCGGAAAAGAAGAAGTGAAATTGATCGTCGGTCTCGGCAATCCAGGTCCCGAATACGCTCGAACTCGACACAACGTCGGGTTCGAAGCGATCGATCGGCTGGCCCGTCGCTGCGGAGGTGCATCTGCGCTTCCTCGCGGACGGTTCAGCGCGCTCACCCTGGAAGCCGAGATCGAAGGCGAGCGCGTCCTGCTGCTGAAGCCCACAACATTCATGAATCGCAGCGGGCGCGCCGTCGCGGAGGCAATCGGTTTTTTCAAGATGAACGCGACAAGCGATCTCATTGTGATTGCAGACGACATCGACTTGCCTTGCGGAACGATCCGAGTGCGAGGCGATGGTGGTGCCGGCGGTCACAATGGGCTTTCGGACATCCTCTCTGCGCTCGGTATGCCTGACTGGAGTCGTTGCCGAATCGGCATCGACAAGCCGGGTGTCATTGCGCAAGCTGAGTATGTGCTCGGCCGGTTCACGACCGACCAGCAACCACTCGTCGACGCGGGCATCGAGGACGCGTGCCAAGCCATCATGGTCTGGTGCCGCACTGGGCTCGCGGCCGCGATGAATCAGTTCAATAAAAAGGTGGTCGCCAAAGTCGGCGAATCATCTACGAATCCATCATGACAGTTCCAAGTGTTTCTTACGAAGTATTTCCAAGGAGTATCAAATGTCGACTGCTACAAAATCAACCGTTCGCCAATACGAAGGCATGTTTCTCTTCCCACAGTCCGTGACCGCAGATCTTGCTGCAGCGACGGATCATGTCCGCGAGTCCATCACCCGCCACGGCGGTGAAATCGTCAGCCTCGTCAAGTGGGACGAGCGACGCCTCGCCTTTGACATCGGCGGAAACAAGCGAGGGGTCTACTTCCTCGCCTACTTCACGGCTCCGACGGCGGCGATCGCGTCGATCGAACGCGATTGCAACCTCTCTGAGCGGATGCTGCGAGCGATGATCGTCAAGGCAGACCACCTATCGCTGGAGCAGATGCAGGACGCTGAGGGTCAGGCAAAGTTGGTGATGGAGTCCAAACTCCGCCGCCAGACAGCGGAGACCACCGAAGGCGAGGGCGAGGGCAGCCACGGCCACATGGCAGACGAACGGTACTGATCCAGTTTGACCCAAAAAACGCGAAACTTCCTCGAGCCCCGAAAGAGGCTCGAGGAATTTTTTCATCTCTTGGAGGAACTCCCCTGCAGGGCGCTAGGATCGGAGACAGGAGGCCACCACTATGGCGAGTTACAACAAAGTATTCCTGATGGGGAATCTCACGCGGGACGTCGAACTCAAGAACATCGCGGGAAATCAGTCTGTCGCGGAGATCGGACTCGCCGTGAATCGGCGCTACCGCACGAAAGAAGGAGAAGACCGCGAAGAGACGACTTTCGTGGACTGCGAAGCATGGGGTCGGACTGCGGAAGTCATGAAGCAGTACCTCTCGAAGGGGCGCCCAGTGTTTATCGAGGGTCGCTTGAAACTCGATCAATGGACGGACAAGGACGGTCAAAAACGATCGAAGATGCGCGTCGTCATCGAAAGTTTCCAATTCCTCGGGAGTCCCGCGGGAGGAAGTTCGGGAGGCGATGGCGAGCGGCACGGTGCTGCGAGCTCGCGGTCCACGCCAGGACCAGACACGCACCTCCCGACGCCCGAAGAAGACATCCCGTTCTGATCTGAGGGGCATTTCAGAGAGCGCGTTGCGCTCCGGAGCCCTTTGGCGTCGGCGTGTCGTTACTCTTACGGGATGAGCGATCAGCCGTTGCATCTCAGCAGTCGTTGCATTCACGGTGGACAGCAACCGGATCCCACGACGGGTGCTGTGATGCCGCCGATCTACACCTCATCGACCTTCATTCAGGAATCGCCTGGAGTTCACAAGGGGTTCGAGTACTCACGCAGTCACAATGTGACTAGGTTCGCGCTCGAGCGCTGCCTTGCGAACCTCGAGTCAACGGGCCTGAGCGAGCAGGATGATCGCACCAACGGTGGGTTCGCATTCGCAAGCGGACTCGCTGCGAGCGCCACCTGCCTCGAACTGCTCGATGCTGGGGAGACAATCCTTTGCATGGATGACGTGTACGGCGGGACCAATCGGCTCCTCCAACGGGTTCGCAAGCGTTCTCAGGGACTCAACATCGTGTTCGTGGACATGAGCGACGCCGCCGCGCTTGAACGCGCCGCGAATGCGTGCAAACCCAAGATGATTTGGACCGAGACTCCAACGAATCCAACGCTGAAGGTGGTGGACATCGACGCCGTCGCGCGCGTCGGGCGTGCATGTGGGGCGATCACCGTGGTCGACAACACTTTCGCATCACCCATCCTTCAGCGACCTCTCGAACGGGGCATCGACATTGTCATGCATTCGACGACGAAGTACCTCGGTGGTCACAGCGATGTCGTGGGAGGATGCCTCGTCACAAGGCGCAAAGACCTCGCCGAGAAACTGCGCTTCATGCAGAATGCGATCGGCAGCGTCATGGGTCCATTCGATGCCTATCTCACGCTGCGCGGAATCAAGACTCTCGCAGTTCGAATGAGGCAGCACTGCGCATCCGCGAACCTCATTGCGAAATGGCTCGCGACCCAGCCCGCAGTTGAACGGGTTGTCTATCCAGGGCTCACGTCTCATCCACAGCATGCGCTCGCTTCGCGCCAGATGCAACTCAACGGAGCGCCCGCATTCGGCGGCATGATCACCATTCACCTGCGCGGCGGAATCGACGAGAGCAGGAGATTCCTCGAGCGCGTCAAATTGTTTGCGCTCGCGGAGAGCCTCGGCGGGGTCGAAAGCCTCATCGAACACCCTGCAATCATGACGCACGCAAGCGTGCCCACGACGGAGCGCCAAGCACTTGGCATCAGCGATTCACTCGTACGACTCTCGGTTGGAATCGAAGAGACTGATGACCTGATCGCGGATCTCCGACACGCCCTTGGCGCTTAGTGCGCCGCGACGGTTGCTCGCGTTCGCGGATTCAGGCGCACAACTGCGCGCTTGAGTTGGTTTCACTTTTCACGATGGGCGGTCCGCCCGTTTGCAGCCTCGTCGATGACCCACCCTTCGTTCGTCCACTTGCAGCGAGCAGCATTTGTTCCGAAGACTTCCTCAGCGGTTCCCAGCGGTGCATCGAGAGTTGACTCGCCACGACCAGATGCGAGTTCGTCCGACCAGAGGCGACTGCGTGTTCGCAGGAGTGCGTGTTCGAGACGAAGGAGGGCATCCATCGATTCTTCGGAAAGCGGTGGTGGCTTACCACCAAGATGCTCAGCACTGAGGCGTTCGAACTCCTCATATCCCCCAGGTGTCGACTCCATCGCTTGCTCAAAAAACTCGCGCACATGCGGCTTCTTCAACTGTTCGTTCGCACGCCGACCGAATCCTCGCCTGTACTGAACGAGAGCCTCGACCGCGGCGAGTCGCACTCCAGACCCAGCTCGATCGAATTGATCTTCGGCAAGGTCATGGGCTGACGACTCAACTCCCCAGCGAAGTGCGATCGCGCGCCACTGCCGAGCGTCCTGCAAGCCTTCTGGAGTCGCTTCGAGTTCAGTCGCCGCGAGCCCGAGGGCAGCTGAAGCCCCCAACTGATCAGGACTGAGCACTGCTGCGAGCGCGTAGAGCTGCCGCGCGAGCGCCAGCGCGGATGACTCGCCGGACTCATCCGCGACCTCCTCTGCGAGTTCGAGATACGCACGCGGATTCGACGAATCCAGAGCCTCCAATCGTGTGCGCCACCGATCTGCCACCCCCTGATCCGTCGGCACATCCCATTTGATCGGAGGTGTGACAACCAGAGGGAAGGGAGAGCGCTCCATAATCGGAGCGGTTGCGAGCGAAATGGCATCGAGAGCAAGCAGCCCGCGTGTGTTCGTGACAGCCTGGACGAGAGCTGTCGAAGATCGTGATCTCTGCGCCGCAGTCTCAGCAACGACTCGCTCAATGGCTGCGCGATCCATTGACCTGCGGGTCGCCAACACCGATGCGCGGTGGCGCAGCAACGCGGTTCCGCTCTGGACGAATGACTGAAGCACTCCTTCTCGACTCGATGCGCCTTGCAATGTCGATCCATTCGCGCGCTTGGGATCGATTGCGCGAAGCAACTCTGCCAAATCTTTGGGCGGCGTGGCAGCTCCAACGCGCACTGCGATCTTGCGCAGGATGGCTGCGATGTCCTGCGCTGCCCTGTCCAGTTGGTCAACGCGTGCACCTCGCGCGGCGATGATCTTCTTGATGATTTCCGCTCTCGCGCCGCTGGAACCATCCAATCCCGCTGGGTCTACACCACTCATGCGCTCGAGCATTGGCGCAAGAGCACGATCACCCGCCATTTCCACAAACCGTTCCTCGATCGCCTCGAGCACAGACAGGGAGTTCAGGCCACGATCGACGAGGATCGCCTGCGCGAGCGTACGACTCCCTCTGCTGGGTCCCTTCAGTGCCTCCTGCACGAGCGTGCGGGCATCTGAAAGTCCTGGCGGCTCCGGTCGAGTGCGGTAGTTTCGCAGCAACTGCACGCGCGCCTGACTCGATCCTGGATATCGCTTGAGCAATTCTTCAAGCTGTCCATCGACTTCCTGCGAGGTCTGATCGAAGCGTGGCGGTCGAGGCGGCAACACCGCAGAGGCATGAGCTGGAATTGTGTCCAGCAACAACTCTGCCGATTGATCATTCCCGGCCTCCAGTTCAATGGATACCAAGTCGAGCGCGAAGAGGCGCTCGAGGAGAATCGCTTGGAGCAGCGCGTCATCGAGGCGATCGGACCCCAAGGGACCAGTGCCCGGCGGCGCGAACATTGGTGCTTTGCACGCCGCAGTTGCGACCTGTTGCCAGCGGACAAGCGCCAGCCGAATCGGCGCCTCTGTGGGCGTCGATTCAATTGGCGACGCCGCTGTTGATTCTGAACTTGGCGACGCAGGAGTAGGCAGCGGCGCGGGCTCGACCGCAGTTTCTGATGGCACCGAAAACCCCGGCAGATCAGGGCGCCCACCTCCTTGCAGCGGTTGCGCAGGAATCAGCGGCACTTCACCAGAGGCACTAGCGTCCTCTGCATGATCACCGAGTTGCTCCGCTGCCGATTTCTCTGGAGGCTGTGCTGGGTGCAACTGCGATCGCAGGAGCACAAGTTCCACAAGGAGCCCTGCCAGTGAGAGCGTGACAAACGACACGAGAATCCACGGTGCGCGTCCATGTGATTGAGCGGGCTTGATCTCGACATGAGCGCGCACGGTCGATTCCTCGACAGTTCGAGTCGTTCGGGCAGCGGCACTCCCCACCACATCGCCCGATCGATCAGGAGCGGTCTTCACTTCGTCCCCCTGCGTTCGCAATTGGGGTTCATTCTCCCACCACCTCTCAGTGGATCCGTGCGATGCAGCGAGCATCCGACCCGCCGCAGCACGGATTTCCTGCTGAGCAGCCAGAGCCAACTCTTCGTTTCCACCCGAATTCGCGGCGACGATCCGCAGCCGATTTCGCACCCCTTCGATGATCAGCGCGCGAGGGGATCCAGTCGCGACTCCCACGATCGTCGCGTCATCTGCACCTTCTGGAAGTTGCAAGACTGTCGTCGCCGCGCTCACTTGGAACCGCCCTCCACTGGAGCGACTGGAATCGTTGGTGGTCCTGAAACACCGAGTCGCAATGCGAGAGCCTTCAGACGCGCTGCGCCACTGCCCGAGCCCCAATCGGGATTGAGTGCGAGGTGCTCGATCAACATTCGGCGGGCCTCGTCAGTTCTCGTCGCTGCAAGCAATTCGCAGAGATCCGCCTTGCGGCAGAACCAGGCATCCGATCCAACCGGCAGCGCGCTCACCAGCCGCGTCAAGGCCTCGTACGCCGCATCCGAGTCGCCAGCCACAACTCCCGCGTCGGCGAGGAGTCCGCATGCCTCTGCGTCATCTGGCGCATGTGCGAGTGACTCACGCGCAATTGCGAGCGCCTCGATCGCCATGGCATCAATCGCGAGTCCAGGCGGCGCCGCGATCCCAATCTCCTTGTTCATCCGCACAGCGCGCACCGCGTCGACAAGGCTCGACCCAAGCTTGAGCGCCATCGCATTCGCTCGACCAGGATCTCCAGATTGCTGCATGACTTCGTAGAGTTCGCGGCGAGCAGTGACGATGCCCAAGCGTGCGGTCACGATCTGCTGCGGCGTCAACGACCCTTCGGCGAGCATCGCCTCCATGCTGCGGATAAAAGCCTCCTCTGCGATGGGGCGCCACGCGGCATCGGCAATCGATCGGATCGTCCGAATCGAGTCCAGCGTGGTACCAAAGTCCTTCTCGGCGAATGCAACGCTCGATCGGCGCACCGCCAACTCAGAGCGGATCTCGATCGGCTCATTCCCGATCGGGTACTTCGTCGCGACGAGTTGGAGCAGTCGCTTCGCATCGCTCGTGCGTTCGACCGCTGGATCCAACGCAGCCTCCAGTTGCTGCCGCAGGACGATGTCCACTGAATTGCGAGGCCATGCCGGCACTGAGAGCAGCGGAAGATCCAGTAACCGCCCTGCTTCACGCGCGCGTGCTGCTCCCTTCGCGGCGCGGAAGCGTCGATAGATCAACATCGCTGCAGACTCGCGCGTTGGACCTGACTCACCGCCACGAACTGCATCAAAGTAGAGTCGCTCAGCCAGCGCATCATTGAATTGCGCATCGGGCGCCCTCGCCAAAACGGCAGCAGCGCTCGCAGCATGACGACCCGAGTCGAATCGAGCCAGATATGCGCGCGCCAGTTCGAATTGCAATCGAGGGGCACGTTCGTCGACCGGACAGTTTCCGTTCCCCGCGCACTCGACGCCCATCCACAACGCAGCGTCGGCGAGATCCCCTTTGAGCGATGCTGCTGCCGCTCCAAAGGACGCCGATGCTTCGCAGGCATGGCCCGCACCGAACTGCGCCCATCCAAGGAGTTCAAGCACAAGTCCTACAGACTTCGGATCACTCGGAGCGTTCGAGAGTGCGAGCGTGAATTCGACCACGGCAGCGCCCATCAACGCCCGCTTCTCCTCTTCTGCCGTCAACGACCGAGCCCGGTCGTACGCAAGGATCCCTCGCGCGAGCGTCGCGGTGAAGTCTGTCCCCTCGGCAACCGACGGGACGCCCCGAGCAAGTTCGCGAATCGATCCGAAGTCTGCCCTTGACGCAGCGATTTCAGCAGCGGCCCGCACAAGGGCGTGTGCTTGTGGCGATGAGTCCGCCTCTTGAAATCCGCGCAGTGCCGCACCTGCGATGAGCACGCTTTCAAGCGACTTCGGTGCGTCGCGCACAAAGAGTGTCGCCCGGTCATACGAACCTGAATCCACGAGCGCCTGGAGGTACCAATCAGAGGGGTCCGCCAATCCAGGCCAGACCGAATCCGTCTCGAGGAGTGCGAACCATCGATCCGCAACCTCCATCTCTTGCTGCAGCGCCTTGGAGAGCGACATTCCCAGAACCGACTGCGCGTAGTACTCCTCGCGGATCAGGTCAATCGAGCAGTCACTCGGTTCAGGGAAGGGCTTTCCCGTCTCGAGGAGATCACTCCAGCTGCTGATGAGCTTGCTCACGTCGGCGTTCCATGACCCAACAATCGTCTGCTTTGCAAGCCCCATTGGCCGATCGATCCACAGTCGCCAATACCGGCACCACGTCTGTAGAAATTTCGTCGCAATCAACTGATCTGCCGACTCGTCTATCCGCGTCTGGATTGCCATGCGCTGCTGTTCATCACCACCCGCCGTGACCAGCCTGTTTTCCTCGATGGACGCAGCGAGTTCGTCTCGCAATTCGTGGAGCGACGCCATCGCGCGCAGGAGCGAAGCATCGGTGCGGGCTCGATCGTCCTGGTCGAATTGCCCGTGCCGCATTCGCGCGATGCCGTCGAGCGCAGTTCGGTACTCAGCGCGCGCGAGTGCAAGGCGGAGTTTCCCACGATCTTCGACCTTCTCGCGCTTGAGAAACTTGTGAATGCGCCGACTCAACTCCGCGATTTTCTGCGGATCCGACTCGTCGCTGACCAGTTGCAGATAAGTCTGGGAGAGTCGCGCGATCGCCGCCGGTCGAGACGCCGTCGCGGACCGAACTTGCTCGTCAAGCACAGCTGCAAGAATCTCGTCAAGCCCCGCATTCGAAAGCCACTCGGTGAGTGCGAGAGACTCATCCATCTTGACGGTGTCATCATGAGCACTCGACGCTGCCACCGTGCCCATCTGCCACATGGGGCACCCAAGAACAACGGCGAGCAGCCCGCTGCGCACCCAGCGACGACACCGTGACGCGCACCAATGTCGCGAAAGTCGATCGCTGTCTCGCTTCACGATCCGCCTTTCGATTCTTCGTCAGAGTCGCTATCGCCCGTCCCCTCATACTCTCGCAAGACCGCGCGAACTCGTTCCGCTGATCGAGGATCCTGAATCCGATCGAGCGCAAATGCTGACTGCGCCAATGCAGTTTGGGCGAGTCGTGGCGCCTCCGCAGAGTACGCAGCCGTAATCAGAAGCATCTTTCCGACCCCCATGCGCACATCGTCTGGATCAGGCTCCATCGCAAGGCTTCGTCCCTCTGCATAGAGGGCCCAGAGGCGCGGCATTCCTTCTGTGCTGCTCGCGAATTTCTCCAGTTCTTTGCGGCTGCGCTTTCGGGTAGCTGCGTCCGTAGAAACGGCATCCGCCCAGAACGACAGCAGGGTCGTCATTGACCTC
The DNA here is from genome assembly GCA_964356445.1 of uncultured Singulisphaera sp. Lineage (GTDB taxonomy): Bacteria > Planctomycetota > Phycisphaerae > Phycisphaerales > SM1A02 > F1-60-MAGs104. The sequence goes on from CAYHHO010000015.1 coordinate 11,296, forward strand.
GCGGCCGCGATCGACTGCCCAGTCGATCCCTTGTATTCGATTTGCGAGCCATTCGCGTCGCGTCGCACAGGAGCAGGCTCCGCCGGAACCCCTGCGTCGGCTGCGGCAATCCGCGAAGCGCACCCAAGCCACTGCGCGAGCATCCCATCACCTGCTGTGCGCGCGCGGTCGGCTGCAACCGCGAGACTCTCCTTCGCACGCGTGGATGAATCCACATCCAACCAAGTAGGCGTCACCGACATAACCAACCCGAACTTCCGCTCTTGCGCGCTGGCGTCGAGTACCCAAAGGTCGGCGTTCGCCATTCTGGTCCGCAAGGCAGCCGCAGACAGCGAACTCTCAAGCGAACGCGACCAATCATCTGGTTCGACCGCGGCAGTTCTCGCAATTCCCTCCTGCGCGATCAGCCGGGAGATCGTCGAGACTGGATCGACCTGCTTGAGTGCCGCAACAAAGCACTCGCGAGCACCGACCGAATCCAAACGGGCAAGACGTGTTCGACCTCGCCAGAGCAAACCGCCGAGTTCCAACCATCGCTGCCGACTCGAGTTTTCAGCACCGCCGACAATCGCTTGAATCTGGTCCCAGCGCAACTGCCGCGAAATCCCCTTCGAACCTTCTTTGATCTCGACTCCGTCGGATGATTCGCTCACAATCGGCGCTTCAATCGGTTCGCCACCGCCACGCAGTTGGATGATGCTTCGATCACTCTCATCGACGACTGCTGCGAAGAGAAGGGAAGGTGTGAGGAGCAGCGCGAACCGCGCACGCCCGCAAGTCACGGTGTCATCCCTTGACCGACAACCGAAAAGGTGCCGCCGGTCTCACTGGCAATTCGCCGCAGCGGCGCGAGACCAGCATCGCGTCCGAAGGCGAGGCAGTGAATCACCGTGTTGGGACCGCGTCGATTCAGCCGAAGGATTTCGTCCGCTGCGTCCGGCGGGATTTCGCCGTCACTCATGAAGAAAACCATGTCAGGGCGCTCTCGCCGGCTCAACAGAAATTCAAATGCGGGCACAGGATCAGTCCCGCCACCCTGAAGAATCGATCTGATCCATGACTTCATGTTGGAGACTTGCTCATCGCGGCACTTGACGAAGCCTCCTTCCTTGTCGAAAGTGGTGAAGGACTCGTCAAAGAGGACGACGCAGACCGATGCGTAGTCAGGTAGTTCGCCAATGCTTCGGATGATCTCGGCCTTCGCGAGCAGCATGCGATCCTCAACGCCCATCGACCCAGACTTGTCGACCACATAGCCAACTCGGCGACCGCGACCGCCCACTCCAAAGAAGGACGTACCGGAACCCATACCGTCACCACCACTTCCACCACCGCCTCCACCGCCGGCGGCGAGGAGACTTTCGGCGCCCTCCGATATCGCGAAAGATCCGCTGCGACTTGCCCCCGACGACTCGAGAGACCCGAGTCCACCCAGTTCGTCGGATTCGATTTCTGGTTCAGCCGCTCGAAGTTCGGGCGAGGGAACACCTCCTCCTCCCGCAGGTGCCGCGAATGGCTTGAGCGGCTCTGCGTCCACGATGGAGATTTCAACTGTGGTCTCACCACCACCAACACGGCCGCCAACTCCCCCGGAGGCACTCGAAAGAATCGCGACCACCAGCATGTGGATCGGCGCAGAGAATGCGAGCCCAATCCAAATCCACGACGCTGGTGAGATTCTTCGAGTTCGACGCCGAGGGGAACTCTCTGCTGAGGGGTCAAGCGCCATCATTCAGTGAAGATTGTAGTCTTGCACACGATGACGCCGAGTACCGCTCCTGCTCGAAAACCCTACCGCAGAGTGCTCCTCAAGTTGAGTGGAGAGAGCCTGTCCCGCGAAGGTGCGTTCGGAATTCAACCCGAAGAGATTTCAAGCATCGCCGCCGAGATTGCGGCTGCCGTCAAGGACGGTGTGCAGTTGGCGATCGTGGTCGGTGGAGGAAACATCATTCGTGGCGCGAAGCTCGCTGAACTTGGGAAATTCGACCAGTCCACCGCTGACTACATGGGCATGCTTGGCACCGTGATCAACGGTCTTGCCCTCAAGGAAGCGCTCAAGGCGGTCTCAGTCGAGAGCCGAGTCATGAGCGCGATCCATGTTCCGAGCGTCGCAGAGTCGTTCATCCGTGCGCGAGCACTGCGCCACTTCGAGAAGGGTCGCGTGCTGATACTGGTCGCGGGAACTGGGAATCCTTTCTTTACGACTGACACCTGCGCCTCGCTGCGCGCTGTCGAACTCGGCGCTGAAGTGCTTCTGAAGGCGACGAAGGTCGATGGCATCTATTCTGCGGATCCGCGCAAGGATCCAAGGGCGACACGCTTTGACACGCTGCAGTACTCGCGTGCCATCGAACAGAAACTCGGCGTCATGGATCTCACAGCGATGACGATGTGCATGGAGCACACTCTGCCGATCATCGTTTTCGACTACAAGACCAAGGGCAACATTTGCCGAGTCATCAAGGGTGAGCACGTCGGAACTCTTGTGACTTCCTAACCCAGCCATCACAGCGATTGGAGAAAAGCCATGGACATTGACACGATCCTCCTCGAAGCCGAAGAGAGGATGACAAAAAGCATCGACTACCTCCAACGCGAGTATCGCGGAGTCAGGACTGGTCGTGCGAGCACGGCACTTCTGGAGTACATCAAGGTTGAGTACTACGGGAGCCACGTTGACCTGCGTGAGATCGCCGCGATCAGCGTGCCGGAACCAACCCAACTTCTTGTGAAACCATTTGATCCCGGCGCCAAGAGCGAAATTGTCAAGGCCATCGAGAAGAGCGGTCTTGGCCTCAACCCGCAGACCGAGGGATCGCAAATTCGCATCATGCTGCCACCTCCTTCCTCGGAGCGGCGCAAGCAACTCTCGGCGCAGGTGCGCAAGATGGCGGAGGACTCCCGAGTCACGATCCGCAACGAGCGACGCGACGCAAACAAGGCGCTCGAAGCTCTCGAGAATGACCCGAAGTCCAAGGTTTCCGAGGATCAGGTCAAGAGCGCGAAGGAATACGTCGACGACCTCACGAAGAAGACCACGCAGAAGATCGACGACCTGACGAACAAGAAGGTTGCTGAAGTCGAAGAGATTTGAACGATGCAGGAGTCTGTGGCGGCTTCGATTGCTGGAGTCCTTTGCGCGGTCTCGCTGAGTGCGAGCATCGCTGATGCGTTTCCTCGTCCAGCGGTTGATCCCCAGACCGTCGTGCCGATGCAGCCGGAGCGGCCCCCTGCCGCGAGCGAGTTACCGCAAGAAGTCGTTGCGAATGACAACACACGCATCACGAAGTCGTGCAGGCTCATTCTTGCACCGCGCCCGTTGCTCGACGCTGACAATAATGGCGTCATTCAGATAGAAGGCGACGACATTGTTGTTGATCTCGCCGGGCAGACTCTGTTTGGTGCAGATGGGAAGACCCCTCGCGATGAACTCCAAGGTATTGGCATTCACATGCACGGAAAGCGCATCACTGTTCGAAACGGAACTGTGAGCGGATTACGCGTCGGGCTCGCCGGCGTCGGATGCGATCATGCCGTCATCGAAGGCATGGAGTTCATCCGCAATTACTCACAGCGACTCACATCGACCCCAGAGCGTGAAGACCTCGCGGATTGGCTCACTCCGCAGAACAATGACAAGGATGAGTGGGCGACGAAGTACGGCGCAGCCATCTCCATCTCCGACGCGCAAGGAGTCGTGGTACGCGAGATCGGCGTTCGCCAAGGACAGAATGGAATCCTGCTCTCCCGCGTCTCCAACTCTCAGATCTACAACTGTGATGCGTCGTTCCTCTCAGGATGGGGGCTGGCCATGTGGCGGAGTTGCTCGAACATGATCTGCCGAAACTCATTCGACTTCTGCGTTCGCGGCTACAGCCATGGCATCTACAACCGCGGACAGGATTCGGCTGGAATCCTCTGCTTCGAACAATCCAGCGACAACACGATTGCGATGAATTCCGCGACCCACTGCGGCGACGGGTTCTTCGGGTTCGCAGGGCGTGAGGCTCTCGGGGAGATCCCCGCACCGCCATCCACCGCGCAAACGAGTTCGGTCGACTGGTACCGCGGTCGCGGCTGCAATCGAAACCTGATCGCACTCAACGACTTCTCCGACTCGGCCGCGCACGGGCTGGAACTGACCTTTTCCTTTGAAAACCGAATCCTTCGAAACCGATTCGACCGCAATTCAATCTGCGGCGTCTGGGGCGGCTACTCGCATGGGCTCGACATTCGAGGCAATCGTTTTTTTGCCAACGGAGAACGCGGGCACGGAATTGAAAACGGAGGCGTCAACATCGAACATGGATCTGCCACGACGATCTCTGACAACCAGTTCACACGCAACACAGCCGGAGTTCGCCTTTGGTGGGACGGGGATTCAGCGCTTGCATCGCTTCCTTGGGCGAAATCCAACGGCGTCGAATCTGCGCGCAATCAGATCGTCCGAAACACATTCGAGAACGACGGCATTGGAATTTTCCTGCGGTCATCGACGCAGACCATGATCGCCGCCAATGTCATGAAGTCCGTCGTGAATCAGATCTCGACCGACGAGGTGAGTGAAGTTGTGGAGTCCACGGTGACAACGGTTCCCAACCCAGACTGGACAGAATTGCTGGCGCTCGAGAAGTCACTTCCTGGGGAGGGAAACGCGGTTGAACTCGTTGACGGGCTCCCGATTTCAAAGCGCACGCCACTTGCGGGGCGCGCTTCGATTGTCATTGGCGAATTCGGACCGTACGACTTCATCGCGCCAATGGCGGTGGCGGAACCAGGTCCCACCAATGTCCATCGCTGGAAACTCCTCGGGTCACAGCCCATTCAGTTGCTGCAGGTGAGCGAAGGGAGAGCGGACCTTCGCACCAATATCGATCCCACCGAAAACACGGCGATTGTGGAGACTGAGACTCTCGGTCACCTGACCAACTATGAACTTGCGATTTTCTGGGGTCGCGCCCCCGACCAAGTTCAGCGGGTTCGAGGAACGATTTTCAGTGCGAACTGGCGCCTCGAAATCTTTCCGCTTCCAGCTCTGCCCGAAGGGGTCGCAGTGCCCGACCTTGCCTCCTTCAAGGCAGCAGCGAAAGATCCATACGTCGTCTATGTCGAGTCGCTGAACTTTCCGTTCGGTACTGGCGGCCCTGACTCGGTCAAACTCATGCCGACCTCCCCGCCCTGTCCGGCGGATCGCTTCGGGATCCGTGCAACGACGACATTCGAAGCCGCCCCGGGCGACTGGATCGTTCGGACAAACTCAGATGATGGCATTCGAGTCAGCGTCAACGGCAAGGTCGTCATTGATCGCTGGACCCACCACGGGCGCATGGTCGACGAGGGTCGATTCACGGTCCCCACTGGCGATGCTCGGGCGAGGGAGGTCTCCATACAGGTCGACTATTTCGAACTCGACGGGGAAGCTGTCCTCGACCTTCGAATTGTGCCTGATTCCCCGCGAATCCCAACGACGATGGCAGCGCCTTGACGGTCACGCTTTGGCAAACGAAGATGCACCGTCGGCACTGCTCGACTGACCTACTGTGAACTGCCCATACTGCAATAGTTCAGACGCACGGGTCATCGACAGTCGCCCCATCGATAGCGGGCACGGCATTCGAAGGCGACGTGAGTGTCTCGCATGCAAAAAACGATTCACGAGTTACGAACGGGCTGAGCGACTCACCCGCATCAAGGTCGTCAAGAAGGATGGCTCGCGTGTGCCGTTCGACATCAACAACATTCTGCGTGGAATTCAAGCTGCGTGCGGCAAGCGCCCAGTGCCCGAAGATGTCAAGCAACGAATTGCCGACGAGATCGATGAGGGCATTCACCGCGACTTCGAGAGCGAAGTCCCAAGTCGCGAGGTCGGACGGCGCGTCGCAATCGCGCTGCGGAATGTCGATCAAGTCGCCTATGTGCGCTTTGCGAGCGTCTACCACGACTTTCAGAGTGTGACCGAGTTTCAAGAAGAGATCATTGGGTTGACTGAGCGACCCCCGACTCCTCCGGACCATCCATCGCTCTTTGATGTCAAAGCCGCTGAAGGCACGTAGGTTGACGCTGCGATAGTCTTCTTCTTCACTCGCAACAACCGAATCCCAATCGATGCCAAAAATCACCCTGCCCGACGGCAGCACCAGACAGTACGACACTCCACCGACCGCCGCGCAAGTCGCCGCGGATATCGGTCCAGGACTCGCGAAAGCCGCGCTCGGCGCGAAGGTCAATGGACAACTTTGCGATCTTTCAACGGTGATCAAGGATGACGCGCTGCTCGCGCTCATCACGCCAAAGACTCGTGACGGCCAGCAAGACGCCGACGCCCTGTTTCTGCTTCGGCACTCGTGCGCACATGTCATGGCGGAGGCGATCCAGCGGCTCTTCCCTGGAACGATGCTGGTGTACGGCCCGCCCCTTGATACTGGGTTCTACTACGACATGGCGTTCCCGGATGGGCGCGCGGCGAGCACGGATGACTTCACGGCAATTGAAAGCGAGATGGCAAAAATCGTGGCCGAGAACCGCCCGTTTACTCGGACCGAATTGGCGATGGCAGATGGGCTCACCAAACTCACGCGCGAAGGAAGCAAGTTCAAACTCGACAATGCGCAGCGCGCAATGGAAGCCGGCTCGACTGAACTGACTTGGTACACAACTGGGATCCCTGGCACAAACTGGGAAGATCTCTGCAAGGGTCCCCACATTCCGTCGACAGGTCGCATCGGCGCGTTCAAGGTCACCAGCCTTGCGTCGAGTTATTGGAAGGGCGACGAATCGCTCGATCGGCTGACGCGCGTCTACGGCACCGCGTTTGCAACCAAACCAGAACTTGAAGCGCACGTGAAGCAACTCGAAGAAGCGAAGAAGCGCGATCATCGAATGCTTGGGAAGCAACTGCGGCTCTTCCACATCGACGAGATGGTGGGTCAGGGTCTGGTGTTGTGGACTCCGCGCGGGTCAGTGATTCGCCAAGAATTGCAGACGTTCATCAGCGAAGCACTTCGCCAGCAGGGATATCAGCAGGTCTTCACTCCCCACATCGGCAAACTTGAACTCTATCGAACGAGCGGTCGTTTCCCTTACTACCGCGAGAGCCAGTACCCGCCGATTGTCGACCACGACCAGATGACCAAACTTGCAGATGAGGGCTGCACCTGCGGCGACCTCGCCAATCGACTTGCCGCCGGTGAAATCGACGGCTATCTGCTGAAGCCGATGAACTGCCCGCACCACATCCGCATCTTCGCGAGCGAGCCACACTCGTACCGCGACATGCCCGTGCGCTTGAGCGAGTTTGGCACGGTCTATCGATGGGAGCAGTCTGGCGAGATCGGCGGACTCACCCGCGTGCGTGGTTTCACCCAAGACGATGCGCATCTCTTTGTCCGAGAGGATCAGGTCGCGGAAGAGGTGCTCGGGTGCCTCTCGCTGGTCAAACTCATCTTCGGAACTCTCGGCATGAACGATTACCGCGTTCGTGTTGGCCTGCGAGACCCCAAGAGCGACAAGTATGTTGGCGATAGTGCGAATTGGCAAAAGGCCGAGGATGCATGTCGAAACGCCGCCAAGTCGCTCGGAGTCCCCTTCTCTGAGGAGGCTGGCGAGGCTGCGTTCTATGGACCGAAGATTGACTTCATTGTCCGCGATGTCATCGGCCGATCTTGGCAACTGGGAACGGTGCAGGTTGACTACAACCTCCCGGTACGGTTTGACCTCTCGTATATCGGAGCAGACAACGAAAAACACCGACCGGTCATGATTCATCGGGCTCCATTCGGATCGATGGAGCGTTTCGTCGGGGTCCTGATCGAGCACTTCGCTGGCGCATTCCCATTGTGGCTCGCGCCGGAACAGGTGAGGGTGCTGCCGATCAGCGAAAAAAGCGAGACCTACGCGCTCGAGGTCCTTGCCGCGCTGCGGCAAGCAGGGCTGCGCGTTTCGATGGACTCTGGGAATGAGCGGGTGCAAGCTCGAATTCGAGACGCAAGTGAAGAAAAGATCCCCTACCTTGCCGTCGTCGGACCTCGGGATGCCCAGCAGCGCGTCGTGAGCGTGCGGGCGTTCGGAATAGAAGCAAACCTTGGCGAATTGCCTTTTGACCGGTTCGTCTCCGCCCTGACGGATGAGGCAAGAAGTCGGGGAGCGACGAGCCTCAAGAGCCACTTTCAAGCATGAAAATGGATATTTTTTCGAGATCCGTTGGGCAAAGCATGAATTGCGTGGTAGGTTCCTCCCGATTCGAAATTGCATCGATCCTGAACGGCGCACCCAAGAGATCCACTGACTCATGAGACTGCTGATTTCTTCTGACCTCCTTTGCGTATGACGGCGGGTTTCCCCCAAAGTCAAACCGAGTCTGGCGCCGCGCACATAACTCCATCCGACTGCATTGCCGCTGTAGCGTCGGTCGTTTCAATTCACAGTTCGACTGATCCGATCCGAAACGACGGAAGTCAGTCGTTGTTCCGTTTCACTTCACCATCTGCTCCCTGAGGAATCCGCCATCACTCAATTCAACCGCCGTCCGCCATTCCGTGACTTTCGAGATTCGGGCCCCCGCATCAATGATCGCATTCGCGTCACTCCAGTGAGGCTCCTTGATCAGGATGGCCAAATGGTCGGGGTGGTTGAACTCGAGGAAGCCAAGCGGCTCGCGTCGCTCGCAGCGCTCGATCTCGTCGAAATCGCTGCGGACTCGCGTCCCCCCGTCGTTCGAATCATGGACTTTGGCAAGTACAAGTACGAACAAGCCAAGAAAGAGAAGCAGGGCAAGACCAAATCAAAGGCTGGGGAAATGAAGGAAGTGCGTCTCGGGCGATCGATGAAAATCGATCCGCACGACGTTGCAATCCGTGTGAATCAGGCACGCGAGTTTCTCATGGAGGGCTACCGCGTGGTCTTCGTGCAGAATTTCCGCGGACGCGAACTCGCATACCGCAACAAGGGCGACCAGCGAATGGAAGAAATCGCTCAGCAACTTTCCGACATCGGTCGCGTCGAAATGACGCCGCGCCTCAACGGAAAGCGGATGTCCATGATCATGGTTCCAGATCGCGCGAAGGTCGAGGCTGCGAAAAAGAAGAGTGGATCTGCGGCCAAGCCAGCCAAGGAATCCACAAGCAGCAAGCAGGCCAACGGAGCCTCCCCTGCTGCGCCGCCTGAACCAAACGCAGCACCGGCGGTCGCCCCGCCCACTCCCGCGGACCACGCAGCCTCGCCAACAGCCTGAGCGAACCCGCGCCGTAGCCGCGAGACCGTCGGGCGAAAATCGCCCGACGCGCTTGATCTACAACCCTCTCCGAGCGGTGATCGCGTCGCCTTGCTGTCGCGCGAAAATCCTCCTCGGGCACTTGACATTTTATTCATCGCAGTGCATAATCATGCACCATGGTCCCCAAGGCACAACGCCACCGCCAAATCGTCAAACTGATTGGCTCGAAGCACATCACCAGCCAGCTCGACCTCGCGGCTCAACTCTCGCGCGTCGGCATCTCAGCGACGCAGACAACGCTGTCGCGCGATCTTGGCGAACTGGGCGTGGTGAAATCTGCAACGGGATATCGAATTCTTGAAGGAGGCGGCGATCCCCCCTCTCCAGATCGCGCGGCTCACTTTGCCGGAACTGTCCGCAGGCTTCTCCTCGAAGTTTCAGTTGGCGGCACGATCGCAATCGCGCATACCCCTCCGGGGCAGGCGAGTGCTCTCGCAGTCGAAGTGGATCGAGCGGGAATGCCTGGCATCCTTGGAACCATTGCAGGAGATGACTGCATTTTGATCGCCTGCGCATCGAATGCCGCAGCGAGTTCGACGGCTCGCAATCTTCAATCAATCGCGCAAGGATCGAGCGGATCGCCATCACGCGGCGGTCGCAATCGATCGCACGCGCATTCATGAGCCCACTGATGCAAGTCGAATTCGATACCACGCTGTCTCAATTGCCACGCTGCCGCGCTGTCGTTGTCGGCGCCACTGGCTACTCGGGCGCCGAAATCGTGGGAATTCTGCTGCGGCATGCCTCCGTCGATCTCGTCGGCCTCTTCGGGTCTGCGGCTCGATCCGAACAGGTCGTGCGCTTTGACAAGCTCTTCCCGCGCTTTCGCGGGTGGACGGACCTCGAAGTCACCGCAGCGAGCGCCGAGAGCATTCTCGCCCTCGAACCAACGGTTGTCTTCCTTGCCACGCCACATGAAGCGAGCCACGACTTGGCACCTGTGCTCTGCGAGCGCGGCGTCATCGTCTGCGACCTCTCGGCCGCATTTCGGTTGAAGGACCGCGCTGCATATCCGATCCACTACGGATTCGAGCACGCACACCCCCACTGGCTTGCGCAATCCGTCTTCGGAATTGCCGAACTGAATCGAGCAGCGATCGCCCGTGCACAATTGATCGCGGTTCCAGGCTGCTACCCGACCAGCGTCATTCTGCCGATTCGTCCGCTGATCGAGGCACACCTCGTCACAGACGCACCCATCATCGTGGATAGCACGAGCGGAGTCAGCGGCGCCGGAAGATCGCTTGCGCTCAAGAGCCTCTTCTGCGAAGTGAGTCAGCAACCATACGGCGTTCTGCGTCATCGCCATCAGCCTGAGATGGCGCAGGAGTGCGGCGCGGACATCATTTTCACGCCGCATTTGGGACCGTTTGACCGCGGGATCCTCTCGACGATTCATGTCTCGCTACGACCTGGTGTCACCGAGGGCCGCATTCGCGAGGTGTTCAAGGATCGCTACGGCGCGGAGCAATTCATCCGCGTCCTTTGCCCTGGAGAGTGGCCATCCGTCGCCGCTGTTGAGTCGAGCAACCGCTGCGACATCGGCTTGGCCGTAGATCCCGACCGCAGCCACCTCATTGTCTGCACAGCCATCGACAATCTCATCAAAGGAGCGGCGGGCCAGGCCGTGCAGTGCATGAACATCCGCATGGGATTCAACGAATCCAGCGGATTCTCGAAACCACGGAGCGTGCGCGACCCCATTGAGGAACTCCAGTCGTGACCAACCGAACTCTCTTCGTCGTCAAACTCGGCGGTGCGCTCCTTGATGATGGAGATGCACTTGCAGCAACGCTCGCATCGGTCGCGGCGCTCCACAGAGCACAACCGGGATCAGTCGTGGTCGTGCACGGAGGTGGAAGCGCGGTCGACCGTCACCTCGATCGACTCAACATGGCGACCGTCAAACGAGATGGCATTCGACTCACGCCGCCTGATCAGATGATCGAAATTGCATCCGTACTCAGCGGACGCGTCAATACAGCCATCGTTGCCGGCCTGCTGGCTCGTTCGGCACAGGCAGTTGGACTTTCGCTCGCGGATGGATTCCTCGCATCCGCTTCAAAGTCCACCCGCTTCGACTTCGACGCGGGGAGAGTCGGCGAAGTCTCCGATGGCGATCCAAAGTTGTTGCTGACGCTCCTCAGCGCTGGGTTCCTGCCCGTCATCTCAAGCGTCGCCGTCGACGCGCAAGGCGAACTCTTGAATGTCAACGCAGACGATGCGGCTGCCGCGGTTGCGAAGATTGCAAGCGCGACGAGGCTCATCTTTCTCACCGATGTGTCTGGGGTCCTCGACCAGGATGGACGGCTCATTCCACGCATCACCGCGAGCCTGGCGGAAAAATTGATCGCCGACGGGACGATTCGAGGCGGCATGCTTCCTAAAGTTCGAAACGCACTTGAAACCGCCGAAGCAATCGGGATACCCGTGGTCATTGCTGGGTGGCAAGAGCATGACATCCTGTCGCGTCTGGCTCGCTCAGAAGTGGTCGGAACAACGCTCACTCCCCTATCCCTCTCGTCGGGTGCTTCGTCGATTTCGACACGCCCCCAGAATTGCAAGCCGAGGATGGATGACTCGACGGTCCTCACGCAGCGCACGAACGGAGTTGCTCTTTCATGAAGACGCTTGCGGCACCGGTGCTCTCCACGCGCGACCTCTTGCAGGTCATCGACCTATCGGCGTCTGAGATTCTCAGTCTCTTTGCGCTCGCATCTCGCCTGCGAACTTCTCCAGCGTCCTTCGCAGGATCGCTTGCGCAGAAATCCCTGGTGATGCTCTTTGAAAAACCGTCGCTTCGCACACGAGTCTCCTTCGAACTAGGCTTTCAGAAACTTGGTGGCGGAGTTTCATTCCTCGACCATCAAGGATCGCCAATCGGAGTGCGCGAACCCGTCGCGGATTACGCCAACAATCTCTCTCGCTGGGCTGATGTCATTGCCATCCGCTGCCGATCGCACCAACTTCTGGTCCAGTTTGCTGAAACAAGTTCCGTACCAGTCATCAATGCGTTGAGCGACTTGCACCATCCCTGCCAGGCACTCGCCGACATCTTCACGCTCGTCTCAGATCCGACAAACAGCGGCAAGGGAGCCGAACTTCTCCATCTTGTCTGGGTCGGCGACGGAAACAACGTCTGCCACTCGCTGATCGAAGCGGTCGCAACGCTTGGTGGTCGGATGACAGTCATCACGCCAAAGGAATATCGCCCATCAACCGAAGTCTTGCGCTCCGCGGACGGACGATCTTTCCGAAGCGGCGCACGCATCGTCTGTACCGATGAACTCACGGCAGTCGAGGGCGCCGACGCGATTTACACAGATGTGTGGATTTCGATGGGAGAGGAAGCACAGGCCGCAGAGAAGACCGCGCTCCTTCAGCCGTTCCAGGTGAATGCTGCGCTCATGCGCGCCGCTGGACCGCAAGCGAAGTTCATGCACTGCCTGCCCGCAAAGCGAGGCGAGGAGGTCACCGCCGAAGTGATCGATTCACCAGCATCCTTGGTCTTTGAGCAGGCCGAAAACCGCATGCACATTCAGAATGCGCTCATGCTCGCTTTGCTGCGACCAGATCTCGCAGTGCGCGGATGAACTGCATGCACACCGTCAATTCTCGTAAGTTCGACAGCGTCCGATCCCGTCCCATCCCATTGAAGGAGCCATCATGAGCAAGTCATTCACACCCCGCCGCGTCTCACTCGCCTATTCGGGCGGACTCGATACCTCTTGCATCATCCCGTGGCTTGTCGAGACCTATGGATGCGAGGTCATCGCAGTTGTCGCTGATGTGGGCCAAGGCGCCCGCGAACTCGAAGGCATCGAGCAGAAGGCGATCCGCTCAGGAGCAACCAAGTGCGTCATCAAGGACCTCCGCAAGCCGTTCCTTGAAGAATTCGCGTACCCGATGGCGATCACGGGTTCCGTCTACGAGGGTCGGTATCTGCTCGGAACTTCCATCGCACGGCCGATCATCGCGCGGGCCCAAGTGGACGTCGCATTCGAAGAAGACTGCGATGCGCTCAGCCACGGATGCACCGGCAAGGGCAATGACCAAGTGCGATTCGAATGCACGTTTGCGTCACTCGCTCCACAACTTCCGGTGATCGCTCCTTGGCGGCTCTGGAACCTCAGAAGTCGCGAACAGATGCTCGACTATCTGAAGGTTCGATCGATTCCCTGCGCAGCGAGCGCCGAGAAGATTTACTCGCGAGACGCCAACATCTGGCATATCTCACACGAAGGCGGCGACCTCGAGGATCCATGGAAGGCACCACCTGAAGATGTCTGGATGCTGACTTGCGATCCGACGCGCGCTCCCGACACGGCTGCGGAGGTCACGATCTCTTTCCGCTCTGGATTCCCAGTTGCGCTCGACGGAGTTCCGATGGATTCGGTGACGATACTTGAGCAACTCAATCAACTTGGATCAGTGCACGGAGTCGGTCGCATCGACCTTGTCGAAAACAGACTGGTCGGCATGAAGAGCCGCGGCGCGTACGAGACGCCCGGCGGCACAATTCTGATGGAAGCACTTCGAGGGCTCGAGCAACTCTGTTACGACCGCGACACGCTCCAGTGGCGACAGAAGTTGGCACTCGACTTCGCAAAGATTGTGTACGAAGGAACTTGGTTCACTCCAGTGCGTGAAGTTCTCTGGGCGAGTGCGAAGGCGGCTGCCGAGGTGCTTGACGGTGATGTACGCGTGCGACTCTTCAAGGGCACCGCTGTCGTCAGCGGAAGGCGAAGCCCAAACTCGCTTTACAGCCAAGATTTCGCGACTTTCGGAGAAGACGAGGTTTACGATCAGACCCATGCCGAGGGGTTCATCCGACTCTTCTCACTTCCAGCGCGCATCCGCGCCCTTCGAGATGCGACCAATTCAAAGCCGACCGCAACAACAAAGGGCCAAACGCCACGTTCCCACTCGGCGCAGGTCTCGCGATGAGCGTGACCTGGGCGGGGAGATTCACGCAAGAGGCTGATCCCCTCTTTCGAACGTTTAATGATTCGCTCCGCTTTGACCGCATGCTCGTGCGGGAAGACATCGAAGGGAGCATCGGCTGGGCTCGCGCACTGGAGCGGGCCAAGGTGCTCACGCCAAGCGAGTTGACCGCGCTGACGTCTGCTCTCAAGGCTGTCCTGCGACATGCGGTCGCAAGTCCAGAGTCGCTCAGTCAGGCGGCCGATGAGGACATCCATTCGTGGGTTGAGCGGGAACTCGTTGCTCGAGTCGGCGCACTCGGCAAGAAGTTGCACACGGGGCGGAGCCGAAATGATCAGGTCGCCACGGACCTGCGGCTCTGGACGATCAAGCAAATCGCGACCAGGCAGAAGGAGATTGAGGGATGCCAGCGAAGCCTCCTCGCGCTCGCACAGCGGGAACACGAGACTCGGTTTCCGGGCTACACCCACCTGCAGCGCGCGCAGCCAATTCTCTTCGCGCACTGGTGCATGGCATATGTGGAGATGCTGACGCGCGACCATGATCGATTCAGCGACGCTGCGAGGCGCGCCAACCTCTGTCCGCTTGGATCAGGCGCGCTCGCTGGGACCGCTTACCCCATCGACCGCGAACGCCTCGCGCACGACCTTGGGTTTTCTGGACCGACATCGAATTCGCTCGATGCGGTCAGCGACCGCGACTTCGTCGTCGAGACACTTGCTGCAAGCACCTTGACATCGATCCATCTTTCTCGGCTTGCAGAGGATTTGGTCTTCTACAGCACGTCCGAAGCAGGCTTGATCGAGCTCTCCGATTCGGTCACCAGCGGATCGAGTTTGATGCCCCAGAAGAAAAACCCAGACGCGCTCGAACTCATTCGCGGCAAGACTGGACGACAAGTCGCCAGCCTCGTGAACATCTTGACACTCCTCAAGGGGCTCCCACTTGCGTACAACAAAGATCTGCAAGAGGACAAAGAACCCCTCTTCGATTCGATGGAGCAACTCTCCCTCTGCTTGCGGATGGTGCAACCTGTACTCGACGGCTTGAAAGTTGACCGCGAACGCGCGCGGACTGCGGCCGCTGGCGGATATTCGAACGCGACGGAACTCGCTGACTATCTCGTTCATCAAGGGGTCCCATTCCGAGATGCACACCATGCTGCGGGCAAGTTGGTCCGCACGGCAATTCAGGAGTGCAAGCCACTTGAAGGACTCTCCGTCGAAACGATGCAGGCCGTCGAACCGCGAATCCAAAGCGATGTCTTCGTCGCGCTGACCGTGGACAGCGCCGTGGCGAAAAGGGATGTGGAAGGCGGTACTTCCCCAAGCCGAGTTGCCGGATCAATTGAGATCGCACGGCGACGAATAGAGAGTCTGCCGACCAATCATGAATCCAAGCAGACTGCCATCGAGACGACTATTCGCGAGGCGCGAGTTGACGATCTCGATGCGATCTGCGCAATCGTCGAGCACTGGGCGCGCGAAGGAGAGCATCTGCCGAGATCCAGAGACGAGATCCTCGAATCGCTTTCGGAATTCGCGGTCGCAATCGAAGGTGAAAGGGTCGTCGGATGCGGAAGTCTCTGGATTTACACACCGCAGCTTGCGGAGATTCGCTCGCTTGGCGTCATTCCCGGCCGCAAGGGCGGCGGTCTCGGCACAACACTCACTCGGTACTTCGTCGACTGGGCTGGTGATCTTGGTATCCCCAAAGTGTTCGTCCTCACGCGAGCGCCTGAGTTCTTTGGTCGGTGCGGATTCAAGACGGTCAGCGTCAGCGTGCTGCCAGAGAAGGTGCTCAAGGACTGCGCAACCTGTCCGCGCAACGATGCCTGCGACGAGGTCGCGATGACGCTTGACACGGGTGCACTGCCAATCGGAGTGACCTGATCCATGCCATCCATGCCATCCATGCCATCCATGCCATCCACCTCGACCGCAACCCATCAGCGCCCCTCCTCCCCCACCACCGCGCCAGCGTGGCCGCGTGGCTTTACCTCAGCCGGAGTCGCCGCCGGCATAAAGAAGGCCGACGTCATGAAAGTCATGGACCTCGCCTTGATTGTTGGCGATGGCGAACTCTCCGCGGCTGCCCTCTTCACGCGCAACTTGTTCGCTGCGGCACCGATTGAAGTGTCGCGCGCGAACCTTGCTGCGTCGCAGGGTCGAGTGCGTGCGCTCATCGTGAATTCAGGCTGTGCCAACGCAGCAACTGGGGCAGACGGAATTGCTCGGACACGCCAAACTCTTTCGCGCCTCGGCAGCGCGCTCGGAATCGATCCCACGTGCATCCTCGTCAATTCAACGGGCGTCATTGGAGTCCCGCTTCCTGTCGATCGCATCGAGGCCGCGATACCGGCGCTCACGGCTGCGCTCGAGAGCGGCTCATGCGAATCGTTCGCGCGCGCCATCATGACCACGGACACGAGACCCAAGTGGGCGAGCCGCGTCATTCGTTGGACCGCGGGTTCGTGCGAACTGACCTGCA
This sequence comes from uncultured Singulisphaera sp., assembly GCA_964356445.1. Lineage (GTDB taxonomy): Bacteria > Planctomycetota > Phycisphaerae > Phycisphaerales > SM1A02 > F1-60-MAGs104. The sequence goes on from CAYHHO010000015.1 coordinate 28,001, forward strand.
CGGTGACGGGGGTCGCGAAGGGTGCTGGGATGATTCACCCAAACATGGCGACCATGATCGCGGTGCTCGCGACCGATGCCACGCTGACTCCAGCAGAACTCGATGGACATCTCCGCGCTGCGGTCGACGCAAGTTTTCACCGGATCTCGGTCGATGGCGATACGAGCACCAATGACAGCGTGTTTGCACTCGCGTCGAATCTCGCGGGAAGTCCTCCCGCGAACTTGTTCGCACGGGCACTCGAGGAAGTCTCGCAAGAACTCGCATTGATGGTGGTCTGCGACGGCGAAGGGTACGAGCGTGGTATCGAGGTTCGGGTCAGCGGAGCACGCACAAACGCGGACGCGCTCCAAGTTGCGCGCACCGTCGCCATGAGCCTCCTCGTCCGCACCGCAGTCACTGGCGGCGATCCGAATTGGGGAAGGATCCTCGCTGCTGCTGGACGGGCTGGCGTGGCATTCGACCCAACGAAGCTTCGCGTCGGCGCGGGAGGCGTTGTGATATTCGATTGCGGCGCACCGACCGGCGCTGATCCGCAGGCCGTCCGACGATCATTTACCAGCGACACCGTTCGAATCGAACTCGACCTCGCGAGCGGTGATTGCTCCGATGTCTTCTGGTCGTGCGGGCTCACGAAGCGATACGTCGAAATCAACGCGGACTACACGACCTGAGGAGCTGCGACCGAATCAACAGGCTTGTACGTGGGCGATGCCTCGCACAGTCACAGTTCTGCCCTAGTTCCCACTCCCATCGAGTTGCTGTCGAGCGCGCGCGAAGAGTTCGCGCCACTCAGCACCGACAAGCGGACCAACCACATTCAATCCCCGACGAATCTCGTTGCTGGGAATTCGCGTGATCATCGATCCGTCATGTGCCAGCGCCCCCGCGATCGCGATGAAGTAGCGAAGAAACGCTGCCAACGCAGCTGACTCGCCGTTGTGCAAGTCAGTCTGATTGATGGAATCCTTCGCGAGATCCTTCCACGCCGTCCATCCTTCGATCGATGTGGGGCGAGTTCCGCACTTCGCGAGTTCATCTCGGCTCCAAATCGCACCATCTATAGACGCGCATCGAGCAGCCAGCCGATCGATTGGATGGGCGCTCGGCCCCAAGATCGCAGAGAACAGTTGCACCGCGACCGCAGAGGAAATGGCAGGCTTGCCGGCAGGGGTGTCATGGTCCCAAGTCATGCATAGCCTCCATCATGGATCGAATCTCGGTGTCGACCTCACCGGCCACTGCGCCGTCCCTGCGAAGAATTGCAACGAGCGCGCTTCGAAGTTCGGATCCAACCGCAAATGCCCGCTGAGCGACTTGCGCAGCAGTGAGATTGAAACGCCCGCCGAGCGCTGCGTAAGAAGTCCCATCGACGTAGTGGCTCAAGAAGAGATCCCACTCATGCCTGCGCCCGCGTCTTTCGAGCAGTGCGATCGTTTGCGTCATCGCGATGTGGAGTGCCGCCCGTGCCCACTCGCGCTCAAACTGCATCTCGGGGGCTCCAGTTTCTTGTGGTAAGTCATCTGGGAATTCGGTGCCGTTGACACTCCTATCCTTCTCGCGCCGTCGCTCATGCGCATAGAAGTGGAGTCCGTTTCGCAACCACTTGCGCATTCGCATGCCGCTCGCCAACCACGACGAGAGATACTTTGGGTCTGCGAGACGATCAGCGAAGAATCCATGCACCAGCTCGTCGGATTCAAGCGCGACCCCCTTCGAAAGTCCGAGTGCGTTGCAGTACACGATGAGAGGTCTGAGGTAACTCTCCATCAAGTAACGATTCGCGTCCTGAAGCCCGTCCGCCCCCGCTTCAAGTTGGTCGGAGATCCACTGCGTCCTCGTCTCCGGGAAAGAGTGGGTAGGGGTCGGTACCGCAGGGAAGGGAGGAATGCTCATTATTGGGTCGAAAGTGGGCTTCGCGGCACTGCCGAGAACAATTTACAGGATCTGGTCAATATCCACCCTGGATTTGTCTATCTCTTTTAGTTGAGCCCTTCCAGGTAGCGCAGCGGTTTCGATGATCTCTGCGAAAGGCGCCACGGAGTTGGCGGTTCAGTTGAGGTTTCGCGAGGCATATTCTGGGGTTTTCGGGTTCGATCGGGGGCGATCTTTTCCGGGCACGATCGGCGATCCTTCAAGGTCGCCGGCAGATTCTGGGGCTGGGAACGCAACTTCGAGATTTCGATCTCAAAGCTGCGTTCCTGCTTTGGCACGAGTCGGAAGCGACTCCGTACACTTCGACTCTCATGCCTCTTTTTCTCATCTCAATCGAGGATTCTGCGTTGAGTAGGACGCGGCAATTGCCTTCGCGCTCGCCACATGGAGTAGTGAGCAAGTGATCGAAGCACTCGCATCGACACAACGCGATGCACTTGCAGAGATCGCACTCGCAGCTTCCCCTGCGGAGATTGAGCAGTGGAAAACTCGATACCTGGGCGCCAACGGCAAGTTGAAGGCACTCATGGTCGGTCTCAAATCAGTTCCGAGTGAGCAGCGACCAGAAACTGGTCGCCGACTCAATGCACTCAAGGAGCAACTCGAGTCTGTCCTGCAGAGCCGAAAGACTCAGGTGTCCAAGCCATCGAACACTCCCAGCATCGACGTCACCGAACCTGGGCTCGAACTCGGCGAGGGTCGGCGCCACATCCTTTCGCGCACCATCGACGAAATCGTGGACGTTTTTTGTCAGATGGGATTTGCTGTCGCTGATGGTCCAGAAGTCGAAGATGAGTGGCACAACTTCACGGCGCTCAATATTCCAGACGGGCACCCCGCACGCGATGCGACCGACAATTTTTACATGGGCGAACAGGATGGCGTAAAGCGGCTGCTTCGCACGCAGACTTCGACCGTGCAGATTCGGGCGATGGAGACACGCCCCCTACCCCTAAAGGTCGTCGCTGTCGGGCGCGTCTATCGCCCAGACACGCACGACGCCACCCACTATTCGATGTTCCATCAGATCGAGGGGCTCTGTGTTGATCGGGATCTTTCACTTGTCGACCTGAAGTCTGCGCTGCTCCAGTTTGCCCACGCGTACTTTGGAGCGGAGGCCGAGGTCCGGATGCGACCGAGCTTCTTCCCATTTACTGAACCATCGGCCGAAGTTGACATGAAGATGGTGATCCGCGGTCAACTGCAGTGGGTCGAGCTCGGCGGTTGCGGCATGGTCGACCCAAACGTCCTCGAGGCTGTCGGAATCGATCCCGAGCAGTGGCGCGGATACGCATTCGGACTCGGAATCGAGCGAATTGCGATGCGCCGCTATGGAATCAGCGATATCCGCTGGCTCTTCGAGAACGACGCAAGGTTTCTCCGCCAGTTTTAGCGAACGGTCAAACCGTTCATGACTCCCGAGACGTCATGGACGCATGGACGTCATGTCCGGCATGGACGTCATGGAATCCATGAAGTACGCGTTCAACTACACCCCGCGCAGATTCACTGCAAGCTGGTGTCAACACCGCCCGTCAGGCGATCCTGATCAGGCTCACTCCGCTGCTGGCGCGGGCTTCGTCGATTCCTTGCGGATTTTCGCTGCAAAGGATGTTCGCTTGTCTGCGGTGGTTCGACGTCCCGAACTACCACCTGACACTTGCGAACCACCCTCTTTTCCGACGAGCTGAAGTACGACCAAGTTTGTTGCGTCACCAATTCGGCGACGATCAAGCTTGACGATGCGCGTATATCCGCCTGGACGATCAGCAAAGAGCGGAGCAACGCGCGTCATCAGGTGATGCACCAATCGCGGAGACTTTCGCAACTCACCAAATCGATTGAATTCGATTTCGCTCGCAGCGGGCAGTGTCCAATGTGCGTTCGTCTTGCGCTCCTCCTTGACTTTCGGATCCGCAATCCACGCAAACACCGATCGGTCTGTGAGCCTGCTGTGAAGCAAGCGCCGCGCTGCAAGCGACTGCGATCGAGCAATCGTGATCAGTCGTTCCACGTATGGCTTGACCGCCTTCGCCTTGGTGAGCGTCGTGACGATCTCGCCATGCTCAAAGAGTCCAGCTGCGAGGTTCCGCAGCATGGCTTTGCGATGGTCGCTCTCGAGGCAGAGTTGTTTTCCGGCTACGCGATGTCTCATGATTCAATACTCCTCAAATGTTTCTCGTAAGTCAGTCTGGCTGTCGTCTTGAGGTGAGCTCAGCTCAGCCTCTCGTCGAAGAACCTTCCGTCGGTTGAATTCCGAGCGTCAATCCGATCTCCTGAAGGCGAATCTCGATCTCGTTGAGCGATGTCTTGCCAAATGCTCGCAACTCCATGAGTTCCGTCGGCGACTTCGTCACCAACTGCCCGACCGTCACGATTCCTGCAGTTTGCAAGCAATTCGTGGCGCGCACACCAAGGTTGAGATCCATCAACGTCATGGCGTACTTGCGCTCGAGATCGACATCCGCTTCCTGATCCGATGTGAGCCCCTGCTCAACGACATCGTCTCCAGCCGAATCGAACTGCACGAAAGGATTGACATGCTTGCGGAGAATCTTCCCCGCCTCAACAAGTGCCATCTCCGGCGTGACGGTTCCGTTGGTCCACATATCGAGCACAAGACGCTCGTAGTTCATTCGCTGACCAACGCGCGTGTCTTCGATGCGATACCGCACGCGCTGCACAGGCGTAAAGATTGCGTCGATTGGGATTTCCCCAATGACTTGGTCTTCTTCCGTGTTGTATTGCTCGCTCGCGGGCTGGTACCCACGACCACGATTCACAGTCAGAACAGCTTCGAATCGGATCTTGTCGTTCACACGGCAGATCAAGTGATCTGGGTTGAGAATTCGAACAGAGGCATCGGATTCGATCGAAGATCCCGTGACATCGCACGGACCCTCGACGCGAATGTGAATCTGCTTCGTTTCGTCCCCATCCATTTCAACGATGAGACCCTTGATGTTCAGCAGGATGTCTGAAACATCTTGGACCACTCCTGGAATTGATGAGAACTCGTGGGTGATCCCTGAGATCTGCAACTTCGTGATCGCCGCGCCTTCGATGCTCGAAAGCAGAATGCGACGGAGACTATTGCCGATCGTCGTGCCGAATCCACGCTCAAACGGTTCGGCAGAAAAGCGACCAAATGTCGACGTCAAACTGCTCTTATCAACAGTCACACGTCCCGGTAGTTCAAGACCTCTCCAGCGAATATGCATGATTCAAATCTCCTACTCCAGCAGTTGTCCAGTCCGAACCGAACGAGCCAGATCCCTATCGGATGCCGCAAAGCCCTGCTGGGCGGTCTGCGGCCCCTGCTGTGGGACCAGGCGAAACGATGAATATT
>CAYHHO010000016.1:0-33281 GCA_964356445.1 uncultured Singulisphaera sp.
AATCGAACCGCCATCATGGAGAGCGTGGAGGCCAAGCACCTGAAGCCTGCCGCAGCAATTCCAACCCTGACGATCGGGGATACCGTCGATGTCCATTACAAGATTGTCGAGGGTGACAAGGAACGCGTGCAGGTCTTCCAGGGAGTCTTGATTTCCACCAAGGGACGCGGAGTCAACCGCGTCATCACCATCCGCCGCATCGTCGCCAACGAAGGTGTCGAGCGCGTCTTCCCGCTGCACTCAGCTCGCGTCGCGAAAGTCGAAGTGCTTCGCCACGCCGAAGTGCGCCGCGCAAAGTTGTACTACCTGCGCGGGCTCACTGGAAAGGCGCGAAGACTGAAGGAGACTCGCAGAGAAGGCGCAACCGAGAAGTGATCGAAGTGCTGGAGAATCCGCTGATCGAACTGCGAGATTCACTTCCTGCTCAACCAACCGACCCTCCCCCTCTGGGCCCCACCATTGGCCCCAGAATGGGAGGGTCTTTTCATTGGATCGGGGGCGATCCCCATCGAAGCGATTGGAGCGTGAGCGATCAGCTCGGCGTGTCGCTCTGCTGGAGCGGCACCCTCGCCGACGAATTCTTCGCTGGCGATGTGCGCAATTGGACGAAGCCTGGGCGCGAACTGCTCCAGTCATGGCTCGACCGAACGCTCGCGCAACTCACTCCTGGTAGGCAACTCGCAATCGTTCCACACCACGCGCATCTGCTGAGCGATGTTGCAGGTCAGATGCGTCTGTGGCACGATCGCTCGGGGACTGGTCTCGCGACTGTGCTCTATCCGTCGGGGTTGATTGCCCCCACGATGCTGGCGGATGTGCACGATCATCTGACTCGTTCGATCACCAATCTCGCGCCGCGCTGCGCACTCTGCATCCTTGAAGACATCGCGCCAGATTCCTCCAACACTGAAGGTTCGCCCCAATTCCAGCGGGTGCCGTGGGGCAGTGGGATCCTCCCACATCGCCACATGGAACGGCTGCTCGCAGAGCACCTCCCGAGCACGACGCCGATATTGATCCAACCGAATCAACCGTTCTTTCGATGAAATCGTGGTGAAGTTGGTCAGACGCCAAGATCGCGCGGCTCCGATTGGCGTCTGCGCAGCATCGGGATAGACTTCTGCAACCGAGGCCGGACGGCTTCGCACAGGAGATTGTGTTGACAGCTTTCGTCAGCGGGCTCGATTCCAAGGTCTTGGTTCTCAATAAGGTGTACACAGCGCTACGCGTGGTCAGTGGTCGACGCGCCTTCACGCTTCTTGCCAACAATGTCGCCGAAGTCATCTCCGTTGAGGCGGGGAACTATGTTTCCTATGACCTCGCGACTTGGGCGGATGCATCCGAGTACCAGCGCGCGCACGAACACGAAGTTCACGATTGGGTGACCACGACTCGGCTCGTCATCGCGGTCCCAAAGATCGTCCGACTGCTTGGATATGACCGATTTCCCCGCGAACAGGTCAAACTGAATCGACGCAACATTTACGCACGCGACGGCAACCAGTGCCAGTACTGCGGCTCCTACTTTTCGACGAGAGAACTGACCTTGGACCATGTGGTTCCACGCGTGCAAGGCGGTGAGAATTCGTGGACGAACTTGGTCTGCGCCTGTGTGAAATGCAATGCCCGAAAGGGCGGCCGAACCCCCGCGCAGGCACGACTGAAACTGATTCGCGCGGCGGTCAAGCCGAAGCGCAATCCTGCGATCGCGCTGCGGCTTGGCAGCCCGAAGTATCAGAGTTGGAAGGCCTTCCTCGATGAGGCCTACTGGACGATCGAGCTCGAGTAGTCCATCCGCGTCGGCGCGCAGCCGTGCGTTGCGACACGCTCACCCCGCCAGCGCGATATTGAGTCCGACAATCAGACCGTTGTTGATCCCGTGCGCGACCATCGACGAGATGAGGCTTCCGCGAATATCACGGGAGAGGCAGAATGCAGTCGCAAGCGCTCCGAGAATCGGAATGAAAATGATCCCCTGCGGATGAATCGCTGCGAAGATGAAACTCGATGCGACTGCAGAGGCGACAAAAGAGAGTGGACGCCCCCACTTTCGCGAGAGGTCTCGCATGTGTGCGAAGAGCACTCCTCGAAACATGATCTCTTCGACAATCGGCGCAGCGACTGCAGCGATGAAGAGCAACATGAGACGATCCATCGCGCTTCCCTCTGCGAGGGCCTTTTGAATCGGATGGCTCGCTTCACCAAGCCCTTCTCCAACAAAAAGGCTCAGAATCAGTGCAAGAACAATCCCGACAAACACCATCGGAACGGCCGTCGCGTAGGTCGTGAACCCATAGGCAAATTCCCGCCAGAATCCCTTGCCGCAGTGAAGTCCGACATCGATCCGCACTTGCTTCCAGGAGACGCCCGCGTACCGCGCAAGAGCGAGCGCGCCAATTGGAACCGCCATCGCGAGAACCTGGATCATCAGCGCGCCACTGCCAGTCAATCGGTCGTCTCGACTTGCGAACACAGCAACGCCAACAGAAATCAGCATCGTCACAATGAACCACCCGGCAAAGACCCATGGCAGCGAGCCGCCGCAGACGCTCGCGTCCTTCAGAGGATCTGCCAGCGTCTGATTGGCGAATCGGACGCCGATGACAACAAGCCACACCAAGCCGCCGCCGCCAGCAATCAAAACAATCAGTCCAAACCCAAGGAGCGACGCGATGAGAATCCCCTGCCCACTCTGCAGGCTCGACTCGAAAGATTCATCCGGGCTCGCAGTCGATACGAAAAGTTGCCCATACCACCCAAGATTGGTGATGAGAACTTGAGACTGCTCTGCGGTGATTGCGACCGACGACGTGTCGCTCGGATCCGCTGCGCGCGCTTCGGTAACTGCGACCGACGATGTGTCGCTCGGATCCGCTGCGCGCCCTTCGAGTTCCTGCAACGTGCGAGAGATGATCCCCGCGGTCTCCAGAAAACTCTCTCCTCCAAGTTTTGGGTCTGCACGCACGCGCTCCGTCACCGAATCGACTGCACCGCGGGCGGCTTCGAGATCGCCGATTCGTGCGAGCAAGATCGCCCCGCAGAGGTTTGAAACCGCACTCTGATCAGCCTTCAACAAGGGATCAATCTGCTGGCGCACCATCGCTTGTCCTGGACCACCAGGCGTAAAAGAGGCGAGCGTGACAACCAGCTTCCCGACCAATTCTTCCTTGAATCCGACAGCCATTGAATCCGACAGCGGCGAAGGGTTCTGAACCTCGGTCTCTTGGCCCTCCCCGGCAATCCGAGTCAGGATCCAGTCCAGCGAAAGATGCAGTCCAATACACGCGAGAATGACGATCCAGGCACCGTAAAGCGAACCTCGGGAGTTCATCGCAGTCATTGACTTGGTCTCGTTGGGCATGGGCGCCAACGGTATCACCCCCTTTGCCTTGACACTTTCGCTGATTTCGGTACGCTTTTCCGTTCCCCCGTTTCGGACAGAAGAGCCCTCGAAGGACAGACATATGCCCCGCCAAACCACATTCGTCAAGCCTGGACAACTTCCCGCCACCTGGCGCATCGTCGATGCGGACGGCAAGGTGCTTGGTCGGTTGGCGACTGAAGTCGCGACTGCACTCATGGGCAAGCATCGTCCCGAATACACGCCGAATGTGCTCTGCGGCGACTCGATCATCATCACGAATGCGGCCAAGATCGTGCTCACTGGAAGCAAGGGCAAGCTCAAGACGCTCCGCAAGTGGAGCGGCTATCCCGGCGGTCTTCGCGTGCGAACCTACGACACGCTCCTGAAGGACGATCCAACCACGCTCGTCACCGAAGCGATCATTCGAATGCTCCCTCGCGGCCGGCTCGGCAGGCGGATTCAGCGAAACTTGCGAGTCTTTGCGGGCGCGCAGCATGACCATCAAGCGCAGCAACCAACTCAGATGAAGACGAAGGCCTAATCCATGACAACGCAGACGACAGTGACCTTGGCAACGACGACTCCAAATCTTGGATCCATGACGATCGGAACGACCAAAGCATCGCTCCACCGAATCGCAGATTCGAAGGGTTGGTTTTGGGGAACAGGTCGCCGAAAGACTGCAACGGCTCGCGTCCGCGTCAAGCCTGGCGCTGGCGAGTTTCTCGTCAATGAGACTCCCTTTGAAGAGTTCTTTGTCGAAGACCGCGACCGCAAGATTCTGCTTGGGGTGATGGATAAGTGCTCACTGAAGGGCAAGATCGATGTGCGCGTCACGGTCGCCGGTGGCGGCTTCACTGGTCAGGCTGGAGCCGTCCTGATGGGACTCGCTCGAAGCCTCTTCGCTTACGACGCCAATCTCGAAGGCGTGCTTCGTTCTAACTCGTTCTTGACGCGAGATTCGCGCAAGGTTGAGCGGAAGAAGTACGGACAATCGGGCGCGCGTCGTCGCTTCCAGTTCTCCAAACGCTGATTCGATTTGGGCGTTGTTCCAATTCGCTCGTCGCGCGTCTGCGCGGTGTACTTGTGCTATTCGCCGCGCGGGTGCGCAACTCTGCGATCAACTGCTCGCGCAAGCAGCCTCGCGAGAACGCCGATCGGCATGGCGTTGTCGGCGGCGACCTCGTCCAGAGTCAGCGGGCTTGTCCCGTTCCAACCCAACCGCGCATACCACTGCACGCGCATCGGATCCCCCGCCGCAATTCGATCCACTCGCTTCGACAACACCTCCGTGGGAGTTTGCCACGGAAGGACTCCATCGATCGGATCCGCGACTGCGGTCGATTCTCGCATGAGCCGACTGGGAATCAATGCCGGAGGATCCGACGCACTCAGCCCTCGTTCGATCTTGAGCGCGACAGCGCGGTCAATTCGCACGCGTGCGCTCGCGATGAGAACCGGATCCGTTTCTCGCAGCACTTCAACCAGCGCTCGCGCCGCGTTCTCGAGGAGGTGCCTGTTCTCCTTGGCGGGAACCCTCAAGACATCGCCTCCAGCCCAAGCCTTCACGCGTGCCGCAATCGTTGGCATCGATTCCACGAGCAGCGTTCGCGCAAGCAATCGGGCCCAGCGCAAGTCGGTTTCGATCCGGTCGAGGTCGCGCGCACCGAACTCGATCGACGCAAGTCGGCGTGCCTCTCGCTGTGCGCTCCACCAGAGAAATCGCACGGCCATCATGCGCCGCGAACTCTCCGAAGATGGCTCGCAGCGTGCGGTCCACCATGCCTGCACATTTCTCATCGGCGCCGCACTCGCCAGATTCTGGTGCACAGCATCGCTGCCCAGGATCACTTCACGCGCGTCATCACGACGAAACGTCGCTGGTATCTCGACCTCGACGGGCGAGAAAGCGCCTGCATGGTGCTGGAGGAACTTCGCGCGCGCTGCGTGAACAAGCCTCTTCGCAGCATGTTCAGAGCAATCCAAGCGCGCTGCGACTGTGGATGTCCCAGAGCCTCGGCACCAGATCGAAAAGGCAACGGTCTCGGAGTGGATCGCCCGACGTCGGCGACCTGCGAACTTTCCCCCCGTGGCATCTGGATTCTTGACCAAGATCGCGCGAACGCTCTCCCGACTGATTCCAAGCGTGCTCGCAAGTTTCTTCGACGCGACGGAGACTCGCCGCTCGCCACCCTGCGCCAACTCGGCTGCGCTTCGAAGGATCGCCGCGCGCGTCAGCCCCGAAATCCGCTTGCGCCGCGATGCGCTGGAAACCGCTGCTTCGTGGATTCGCCGGTATGCGGAGGCATCCGCCCGTCGTACAGCAAGAACGAGCGACTGAAGTCGCTTCGATGCGGTGCGGTACATCCAGCAGCATGGCAGTCCAGTCTTTCGCCACCGATGAATGGTGCGCGTACTCACTGTCCATTCGCGTGCAAGTTGATCGATCGTCAAACCCGATCCTGCCACCTCGGGAGCACGTCGACTGAGTCGAAGCCCTAACTCGGCGAGATCCCGCGCGAGCGACCCCCCCACCACCTTGAGATCGTCCTGCTTCGATCGTCTCTCGATTCGAAAGCGCGTGATGCGCCAGACGACATCGTCCCATCCGTACAACTCGTCGGCGTTGACGCTCGCGAGCAGTGCTCGCGTTGCTTCGAGTTGCCGTCTTGCCGCTTCGGGAGGGACGAATGCCAACTGTTTGGCAAGGCTTCGCATCTCGTCCAGGATGAAAGCGCCCGATCTCGGCATCGGGAAATCGTACGAGTCACGCCGTCATCGCACTCGACGAATGCCGCTCGATTCGCATCGATTCACCGGTGAGGGATCCGGTCCCCTCGCCGATGTACCTGCGCGGGATCTTTGCGTTCATCCTGCAGAGCAATTCGTAGGAGTGGGTTCCGACGGCCTCGGCGATGCGCGGGAGAAAATTGCGCGCGGTCGGTTCAGACCCATAGATTTCTGCGGTCATGCCGACATATCCGTCGCCATATGCGATGGATGCAGGCACATCGCTCAAGTCAACCACGATCTGATCCATGTTGACGGCACCAACCACAGGCACCTCCCATGCCACCGGCGCCCTCTGCGTATGCGAAACTGGGTCGCGCATCACGCGAATCCACCGTTGTTCGTCGGAGCTTCGCGCCATCGGATAACCGTCGAAGTATCCGACAGGAATGATCCCGAGCCGCGTTTGCCGCTTCGCCTGCCATGTCGATCCGTATCCGACAGAGGCGCCTTGGTCGATTGATTTCGTATGAACGATCGATGACTCCCACCTGACGATCGATCCCAGTTTCCCACCCGCTGCATCGGCGGCCGATGACTCGACGAGTCCGGTCCACGCCAACCCCGTCCGCACCATCATTCGCTGGAAGTGCCCTCCGCGCAGCATGGCGTGGGAGTTCGCAACATGGATGATGGCCTCGGTCGGAATCTGCGCGGCATTCGCTTCGAGGATCCGATCGAACTCCGCAACCTGCTCTCGCGTCCGCGCATCATCTGCACGGCTATCCGAAAAATGAGTGAAGACTCCCGCAAGACGAAGTCGCCGGTCATCCGCGATCCACGCCAACGCCCTCGCTGCATCGCTCGCAGTCACGCCGCCTCGCGACATGCCCGTATCGACCTCAAGATGAACGGGGATCGCTCCGCCTCCCAGTTGGTCCGCCATCGCCGCGAGTTCTTGCGCATGAGCGACGCCGTGGACGACGAGTTGCAATCTTCCCGCAAGCAGGAGTCTGTGCAGTTCACCGCCGACCTCGATTTCGCGCACCGGCATCAGGATGAGCTGCGGCGTTGTCACCCCGGCGGCCGAGATGATTTCTGCCTGCGCCTGGCTGTAAACGGCGAGCATCGAAACTCCGCTCTCGGCAAGCTGGCGAGCGATGCGCGGCGCCCCAAGTCCGTACGCATCGGCTTTGACCACAGCGCAGATGCCACAACTTGGTCCAAGCATGCTTCGAATGCACTGAACATTGCGGTGGAGCGCAGAAAGGTCGATATTGATACTGCTGGTGATACGCATCCTTGCGGCTCACTCCTTGTATCGGCTTCCTCTTCTCGCTACCATCAAGGTTCGTGACAACTGACAAGAATCCATCCAGCGAATCCGCTGGATCTCGCGCACCGGCAGCTCGTGCGCTCGACATATTCGCATCCGATCAATCGTTCGCCTCGCTGGGGCTCTCCGAGCCGATCCTTCGCGCACTGACAGACCGCGGGTTTACCCACCCCACGCAAATTCAGGCGGATCTCATTCCGATCGTTCTGTCGGGGAAGGATTGTCTCGGGCAGGCCAAGACGGGCACGGGAAAGACGGCGGCGTTCGGACTTCCGGCGCTGCACCTCCTTCCAAAGGATGCTGCGCTTTCGGTGCTCATCCTTGTCCCGACCCGCGAACTGGCGATCCAGGTTGCCAAGGAACTCCACGACTTTGCCCGTCATACGGGACACCACGTCGTGCCGATTTATGGCGGGCAGCCAATCTCGACGCAGGTTCAGAAACTGCAGCGCAAGCCAGCGATCATCGTCGGCACCCCGGGTCGCGTCATGGACCTCCACGAGCGCAGGTTGCTCTCGTACGACCAAGTGCAATACGCGGTGCTCGACGAAGTTGACCGAATGCTCGACATCGGATTCCGCGAGGACATCCGGCGCATTCTCGGGTCGATGAAGCATCACCCCCAGACGGTCTTCGTCTCTGCAACCATCTCCCCCGACATCGAAAAACTCGCGCGCCAGTACCTGCGCGACCCAGAAAAGATTGTCACGGCTGCCGCCAGCCTGACCGTTTCACAGGTGCGTCAGTCGTACTTCGCCGTCGAGCGTTGGGACAAACGCAGACTGCTGCTGCATCTTCTGCGCAAGGAAGTGCCCGCGCTCACGCTCGTTTTCTGTCGGATGAAGCGGACCGTCGACGAGGTCACAGCCTTCCTGGCGAAAAATGGAATTGACGCGCATCAGATGCACGGCGACATGTATCAGACCAAACGCGACAAGGTCATGGTGAAGTTGCGAGAGGGCGGACTCTCCGTCCTCGTCGCGAGCGATCTTGCATCGCGCGGCTTGGATGTTGATGACATCAGCCATGTCATCAACTACGACCTCCCCGAAGACCCCGAGGTCTATGTCCATCGCATCGGTCGCACGGCGCGCGCGGGGCGCGAAGGCGTCGCGTGGACCTTCGTCTGCCCAGATCAGGGCGAGTTGTTGACCAGTATCGAGAGCCTTGCCAACATCGAGATTCCGGTCTCGACCTACGACGATTTTGTTCCAGGTCCAGTGCCCGCAGACATTCATGCGCAGCGCGAACTCGACCAAGTTCGCAAGCAGACATCGATGGAGTCGAAGTCGCGCAATCCGCTCGCCAACAAGCCAGATGCGACGGATACCACTCGTTTCCCAGGCGGGCTCGTTCCCACCCAGCCGCCACCCAAGCGCCTCGGCGGACGGCTGACCACTCGGCGGCGCTGACGCCGCGCGCGAGAATCTGCCAGGGCTTCCAAACTGATGATGCACTCGCGACTGAATGAGCACGGTGCTTATTGGCGCGCCTCCGACGAGGTTGCGACCGCACTGCGCGAGGGTCGTCCAGTCGTTGCGCTCGAATCCACCGTCCTGACGCATGGACTGCCGCGCGAACCACGCGCGATGTCGGCGAAGTTCATGGCTGCATACCCATCCTGGGACCACCATCGTGCTGCAAATCTTGCAGCGGCGCTCGCGGCCGAATCAGCGGTGCGTGCACGCGGCGCAATACCCGCGACCATCGCGGTGATCGACGGGAAGATTTGCGTCGGGACCTCGGCAAGTGAACTTGAACGGCTTTCATCCAACATCGATTCCGTCAAGATCTCTCTTCGAGACATGGGCCCAGCGATTGCGCGCAAACAGAGTGGCGGGACGACAGTCGCATCAACGACGGCGATCGCAACCCAAGCTGGCATTCGCGTCTTCGCGACCGGCGGTATCGGCGGCGTCCACCGAGGCTGGTCGAAAACACTCGACTTTTCAGCCGATTTGATGGCCATCGCCAACCACCCAGTCTTGGTGGTGAGCGCTGGCGCGAAGATCTTGCTGGATCTCCCAGCGACACTCGAGATGCTGGAATCGCTCGGAGTTCCGACGCTGGGATTCGGCAGTCGCGCGTTCCCTCGCTTCACAGTCTCACCGGACCGCTCGCTCTTGCTGCCCGATCAAGTTCAGAATGCCGCGGAGGCCGCGCAGGTCATGACCGCGCACTGGCTTGTCCGACCCTCGTGTGGCGCGCTCCTGATGCAGCCTTGCCCTGAGGCATTCGCGCTCTCTTCTGAACGCACCGAGCAATCGCTCGCTGTGGCACTCATCGATGCACAAGCGCTCGGTATTCGAGGCGCTGCGACGACTCCGTTCCTGCTCGCCCGACTCGCAGCATCAGCGGATGGGCAAGAAGTCGTCGAGGCAAACCTCGCGCTGCTCTTTGCAAATGCGGCTCTCGCGGCCGACGTCGCGTGCGCGATGACCCGTCCCGAGAGCCCGTGACGCTCACCCCCTGTTTACGGGCAGATATGTTCACAGGCGCGCGCAGATTTGCCCGTAATCAGGGGTCTCATCCGCGGTGGCTTCTCCTTGACATGACAGCAACGAACTGCTCTACTCGCCCCGTCGATGTGAAGGACAGTTCGTCCCGGTCGATGCACTCATGAATACAGTTCGAGGGATTCTCGAATGGGCTCCAGGCCCCGAGGGTCGAATAAGACAGTTCAACGATGGTTTGGTCGCCAGCCCTGACGACCCGATCGTGCCATCTGCCATGACGAGCGAATATGCGCTGCGTCCATGCACAAGCGTGCTTGCAGAGGTGGCCGAGGTCGAAGTGAAAACCCGCAGAGGGCGCTATCGACGCACCATGGTCGAACGCCTCATCGAGATTGAAGGGCTCGAGCCTGAAGCTTTCTCCAAGCGACGCCCGTTTTCTGAACTCACCGCACTCGACCCAGCGCCGCGAATCACGCTGGAGTATCCAGGTTGCCCTCCTGCCTGTCGATTGATCGACCTCTTCTGTCCAATCGGGTTTGGAACACGCGGCCTGATCGTGGCTCCGCCAAAGGCTGGCAAGACGATTCTTCTTCAGAATCTCGCCTACGGCATCAAGCACAACCACCCCGAGGTCGAACTGGTCGCCCTGCTCATTGATGAGCGACCCGAAGAAGTCACCGACTTCAAGCGAAATGTTCCAGCGCAAGTTCTGGCATCGAGCAATGACCAGGACGTCGAGCGTCACACAGCGCTTGGGATCCTCGCTATCGAGCGCGCACGCCGCATGGTGGAAGCCGGTCGAAACGTGGTCGTATTGCTCGATTCGATCACCCGTCTGGGGCGAGCGTTCAACAACTCACGCAAGTATGGATCCGGTGGACGCACGATGTCAGGCGGACTTGATTCGCGCGCGCTTGAGATTCCAAAGCAACTCTTCGGCGCAGCGCGTCGAGCCGAGGAGGGTGGGTCGCTCACCATCATTGCAAGTTGCCTCGTCGACACCGGAAGCCGCGCGGACCAAATCATCTTCGAGGAGTTCAAGGGCACCGGGAACATGGAATTGATTTTGGATAGGTCGATCGCTGAAAAGCGACTCTTCCCTGCGATTAATTTGGCGGCAAGCGGAACTCGCAAGGAACATCTCATGCTCACTGAGCAGGAGTTGAAGACGATCACAGCCCTTCGCAGAAGGCTCATCGCGATGCCGCCGCATGTTCAGATCGAGCAACTTCTCGTTGCGCTCAAGCGATTCCCCACAAACGCAGCGCTCGTGGGGAGTTGACTCCGCCCCGTCCCGCCGTCGGCTGCTGCTGTACGCTTCAGTCATGAACGGATCTGCAGTCAAGACGGGTTTCTTTCTCCTGAGTGGGCTTGTGGTGTTCTTGTTCGTCGCCATCACGCTCGCAAAGTTGGATCTGTTCAGTGACGCGACTCCATATGTGGTCCAGTTTCAGGTCTCGGATGGCATCGGCGGACTTACGCCCGGCACCGAGGTTCTCGTCGGAGGACTTCAGCGCGGCAAAGTGAAGTCGATTGCACCGGTCATCGACCCACAAGGTCAACTGACGGCGCTCGACGTCAACATCGAGATGGATGCGACCCTCAAGATCTTCAAGGACGCGAAGGTGCTCCGCGTGACGTCACTTCTTGGATCGACCTCGACTTTGAATTTCATTGCGCTTGGGTCGGATGGCGAACCGGTCCCTCCCCACTATCAGTTTCAGGCACTCGAGAGCAGCGGAGTGCTGGCTGCTCTCATTGGCCCGTACAACGCGACGAAGGCCAACCAAATCATCGACAACTTCGTCAAGTTCGCAGACTTTCTCGGCGAGGTGCCGGCGGACTACCAGGCAAAGGTCGTGCCCATGCTCGACAACGCCTCGACTGTCCTGACTGAATTCAGAACGGACTACTCCGACTGGCGAACCAAGATCGGTGGCGCTCTGACTTCCGCGCAGAGTTCCATGCAGCACCTTGATGGAGCGCTCACGGATGCCGAGAAACTGCTCGACCGCAACGGACCAAAGATCGACTCGGCAATCGCCAACCTCGACAGTGCGTCTGCGGCGGCGAACGATGCGCTCAAGCACTTCAATCAGGAGACGATCCCGTTAGTCGACAGTGCGCTCAAGCACGCAGAGACAGCTGTTGACGGATTCGGCAATTCAATCGACATCATCCACACGCTTCTCATGGAGCGGTCGCCGGACATCGCGGAGACGCTCACGAATCTCCGCACGACAGCGGGGCAACTCAAGTTGGCGTCCATGGAGATTCGACGTAGCCCTTGGAAGATCCTCTACCAACCGACCAGCACGGAAGTCGCCCACGAAAACCTGTATGAATCGGCGCGCAGTTTCGCGATGGCCGCCGGCGACCTTCGCGCTGCAGGAGATGCGCTTCGAATCGTGGTCGAACGCGATCCAGGCCGTTATGAGGGCGATGCCAACTTCCGCCAAGCTGTTCAGACCATGGTCCTTGACGCGCTCGCGAAGTATGAAGTGGCGCAGCAGCAGTTGAACAATGTCTTGTTGTCGCCTTCGCCGGCTGGTGAGACGAAGGAGAAGTAGTCGGTGAGCGCGCCTCGCACGACTCAGCGTGAAGTTCGGGCGGGTGCAATCGTTCTGATGGTTGTGGTCCTCGGCTTCATCGGCATTACGAATCTGCCATCTCTGCTCGGCCCACGGATGGTCGACGTCACCGTGAATTTTCCGTTTGATCATGGGGTCGACGGCATCCAACACGGGACAAAGATCTTCCTTGGGGGAATCCAGATCGGTCAGGTTTCCGAAATCACCTTTGTTCCTGAAGTTGATGACGTTGCGCCATTCTTTCAAGTCATATGCCAATTCGACGCGAAGATTGTCGTCCCGAGAACTGCGACGATTCAAGTCAACTCCTCACCGATCGGAGGCGATGCTTCGCTCGTCGTGCAACTGCCGGTCGCTTCCGGAGAAATGCGCGTTGGTCCAGACGAAGCGCTCGTTGCAGCCCCAAATCTTTCGACGCTGCAGCTCCTCTTTGGAGTGTCGCGCGCAGATTCGCTTGAACGCTCGATCAAGAAGATCGAAGGAGTGGACCTCAAAACGATTGCGCGCGATGGGTCGACCAGACTCTCGGTTGCTGCAGACCAGGCGCGCGCAATCAAGGTCTCGCTCGCAACGGACTGGGAAGCATGGGCACCGCAGGCTGACGCCATCGCGAAGGGATACGACACAGCGAGTGAAGAGTGGAACCGGATTCTCACGCTCTTCGCGGCGGGTCAGCCGCTGGAGATTGCGAAACTCGAGCCTGCTTTCGACCGCATCAAGTTGAGTTTGTCCTCGAGCGCCGAACTGGTATCGACACTGCGCACGCGCTGGCAGGATCAGATACTGCCCCCGCTCTCCGATCTCATCGCGCGGTTCAAGCATGACTGCGCAATCATCACTGACGACTACAAGTTGGTGCTAGAACTAATCGACCAGACCAAGAACGCAGCCGACGAAAGCAGGGCTGACCTTCAGATCGCTGGCAACCAGTTAGAGCGTGCTGTCCGCGAAATCACGCTTATGCCATGGACGCTGCTTGGTGGCGCGATCGAGTCGAAGAGCGAGTCGGCCGAGTTCAACAAGATCGCACGAGAACTCGTTCGAAGTGCCACAGAACTTCGCATGGCGGTCAATATCTCGAAGGAACTCCTTGAGCGTGACCCAAAGCTCGCCGTGCGATACCCCGAACTGGTAGACCTCATGAAGCGTTGGCTCGAGCGCGCATCCGCACAGCAAGAGGTCGCTGGTCAGGCAATCCTGGATCGCCTCATCGGTCCACCAGAACGATGAAATGTGCCGCAGCGCACAGGACAGACCTGTGATCCCAGGCGCAATCCGAATCGACGATGAGTCCGATCCGCGGATCGTTTCATTTCGCGGAGTTCGCGACGGCGACCTGCGAGGACGAGATGAACTCTTCTGCGCTGAGAGTCCGCGCGTGGTCAGGCGCCTTCTCTATTCGCTCGCTGCACAGGCGAAGGGCGCCACCGCTCTGCCGACCTGTGTACTTCATTCGCTTCTGCTCACAGACTCGGCAGCAGATTCAATGAGCGACTTGATCAGCGAAGTCAGCGGCATCAGCGATCCGCAACCTCCGCTGTACATCGCTGACGAATCGGTCATGACGAGAGTCGCCGGATACCGAATGCACATGGGCGCACTCGCGCTTGCAAGACGACCGCAGAATTCAAGCCTCTCCCAACTGATGGCAGCGCTCTCCCCCCACTGCGACCTCATCGTGACCGCAGGCGTCGTGCTGACAGACAACATTGGTGCGATCTTTCGAAATGTCGGCTCCTTCGGAGATGCGGGAGTGCTCCTCGGCAGCGGCTCGTCCGACCCCCTGCATCGAAAGACGATCCGCATTTCGTCGGGGAGAGTTTTCTCAGTTCCCTGGAGCGTGTCGACCGATCTTCACAGCGATCTCCTTCGCCTGCGAAGCGAATTTGGTTTCGCACTGATCGCCGCCGAATCAGCGGCAGATGCGGTCGATATTGGTGAGGCGTTTGCGCTTCCAATCATCAAGAACGCGCCTCGAATTGCAGTGATTCTTGGATCCGAAGGCGCTGGAGTCCCTCCCGAAATCCGATCGATCTGCGATGTGACGGCGGTCATCCCGATGGCAGAGCCCAACTCGCTGATGGAACCAGCGGATCGCCCAAGCCTCAATGTCGCGGTCGCGTCAGCTCTCGTCCTGCATCGATTGCGCTGCACCCGCAGCCATCCCCGCGCCGCGCTGGGATGACGCATCGGCGGGTGCAGGCCGATCACTGACACGCTCGATCTTTGCGCCGAGACTTCGCAAGGTCTCTTCCATGCGCTGATATCCGCGGTCGAGGTGGTACACGCGATTCACTGTCGTCTCGCCATCGGCAGCAAGCCCCGCAAGCACCAAACTCGCCGATGCACGCAGGTCGCTCGCCATGACTTCAGCACCGACGAGCCGCGCGCCACCTGAAATCACAACGGTTGGTCCGTGGCGCAGCAGTTGCGCTCCCATGCGAGAAAGTTCAGGAACATGCATGAATCGCTCGGGATAAATCTTCTCGGTGATCACTGAATTGCCCTGCGCGTGGCAGAGCAGTGCCATGAACTGCGCTTGCAAGTCCGTAGGGAAACCAGGATGCGGCTGCGTCGTGATGACGGTCGGCTTCAGCTGTCGTTCACTGGTGACGCGCACGGTGCAACATCGATCATCGGCATCGGGAGTGATCTTGTGGATGTTGACGCCGATCAACCCCAGTCGATCGACCACCGCAAGCAACGAGTCATACGGGAAATCGTCGATGATGATCTCGCCATTGGTGATCGCAGCCGCGATGGCGTACGTTCCAGCGACGATTCGGTCTGGCATCACATGGTGCTTGGTCGATCCCAGTTCATCGACGCCGTCGATGATGATGCGCGGTCCACCCGCACCTCGGATCTTCGCACCCATCGAGATCAACATGTCCGCAAGATCCACCACTTCAGGCTCGCAGGCAGCGCTCTCGATGACCGTTCGCCCCTGGGCAAGCGTCGCAGCGCTCATCACATTCGCGGTTCCCAGCACCGTCGAGCCGTACGGACCGCCCAGGAACACCGTTGCGCCGCGCAGCCGATCCGCGCTGGCATGGATGTAACCATTCTTCAGTTCGATCTTCGCGCCGAGTTTCTCCAGTCCGCGCAGATGCAAGTCGACTGGCCGATCACCGAATGCACATCCACCTGGCATCGAGATGATCGCCTTCTTGCGGCGCGCAAGCATCGGCCCCAAGACGCAGATCGACGCACGCATCGTTCGCACTTGCTCGTAAGGAGCCTCGACGCAGTTGGGATCCTTGGTCTGCATCGTGATGCGGTCGTCGCCGAGATGCACATCGACCCCGAGCGTGTTGAGCAACCGCCGCATGTTGTTGATGTCCGCAAGGTGCGCGATGTTCGTGAGCGTGACCTCGCCGTTGGTGAGGAGCGACGTCGCCATGAGGGGAAGCGCAGCATTCTTCGCACCCTCCACTCGGATGCGACCCGACAACCGTTGACCACCTTGAATGACGAACTTGTCCATGGCGATCCTCCTTGATCACGGCGTGCATTGGAACGAACACCGCGGTGACGCACGGCGTGTCAACGCGGATCCTCGTAGCGGGTACGCACGCCACTTCGGTCACCCTATTTCGGCGGTTCGCCGCAGGACGCCTTACAAATTCACCCCAACTCGGGAGATCTTCATACGATTGCGCCTCGATGACTGTCCACCCCAACGACCCAGTGCTCCCCGACGTCAAGATGCATGTCGTCCTTCCGGGGGCGCTGGTCACCGCACGAATCGCCTCGAGCGACTCCTGCATTCGAGGAAAATCAGCGAGTTTTGTGCGGCATATCGCAGTGGATCTCACTGGCACGCCACTCGAGGGAGCGTTCCGTGCGGGGCAATCCTTCGGAGTTATCGTTCCCGGCGTCGATGCGCGCGGACGCCCGCACAAGGTTCGCCTCTACTCCATCGCGAGCCCCTCCTACGGCGAGGATGGTTTCGGTCGGGTGATCTCGACGACATGCAAACGGACGATCGAAGAGATCCCTGACGAGCACGACCCCGCGCGCGCCGATGGGCACCCTCTGCTGCTTGGAGTGTGCAGCAACTGGCTTTGTGACCAGTCTGTCGGCGGCGAAGTCAAAGTCTCGGGACCGAACGGAAAGAGATTCGTCCTTCCGGTCGACCACGGTGCCCACGACTATCTCTTCTTGGCGACTGGGACCGGGATCGCTCCCTTTCGCGGAATGCTGCATGAACTTCTTGTTGGCCCGCCGGAAGGTTCGCCAGCGAGGTCAGATTGGCGAGGCCCCTGCCGCAGCCGCATTCACCTGATCATGGGAACGCCATACCGAACCGACTTGCTCTATCACGAGTGGCTCATGGATCTTGCGAAGTCGCACCCGAACTTTACATATCACACAGTCATCAGCCGCGAGGCTCTGCCCCAGCCGGGGTACGGACCGCATGTGCACCACTATCTCGGTACTCGAATTCAAGACCTGCGTCCATTGCTCGAGTCAACTCGAACGCTGATTTATGCGTGCGGCCTAGCCGGAATGCAAGTCGGCGTCTTCCAGGCATTGGCGGTGGCTGGACTGGGCAGCGGATACCTCACCGTGCACGAAGAACTTGCCGGGGTCGCTCCGCGCGACTGGACGACGGAGCAGATCAAGCGTCGGGTTCGACCAACCCACCGCTGCATGCTTGAGGTGTACTGACCGCGGAGGCGGAATCCCCCGAACTTTCCGCGAGAATCTCGATCGATTCTGGGCAGATTCGCCGATCGGTTGCATACTAGAATTCCCAGATCCCATGTCCATGTCCGACGAGTCAGGTGAGTGGTCCAGTGCGCAAGCTCGCGTCGAGCGTGCGCGCGGTCTCTTTCAGTCGGGCAAGCTCGACGAGGCAGCAAACGAACTTCGCCGCGCCATTGCCGCCGAACCGGATCGCGGCGACTGGCATCACAATCTTGCGGTCACGCTCGATGCGCTCGGTCGTCATGCGGATGCGCTTGTCTCATACGAGCGTGCGATCGAGTTGCTACCGAACCATGTCCACGCACTGATCGGTGCTGCGCAAGGATCGATCCGCGCTGGCAAGCCCGAGGTTTGCGTGCGCTACTGTGAACGCGTCGCGAAGGCAGATCCAAGCCTCGAGCCCGGCTACTCGCTGAGGATCATGGCGCTTGGACTGCTCGGTCGTTTTGAGGATGCGGAAAGCGTGTACTTCCTCGCGCAGCAGTACCTCAAAGAGATGCCGGTCTGCCTCGCAGAGATGGCGAACGTGCTCGCGCAGCAGAACAAGTTTGATCGTGCGATCTGGTGCTACCGAGAGGCGATGTCGCAGAACCCAAAGCTCGCTGCCGTGAAGACGCGGCTCGGGATCGTGCTGCTTCGTGCCGGGCAATTGGAGTCCGCGCACCAAGTGCTGATGCAAGCGCTGCGCGAACAACCCGGCGACTCGGGCACGCTCTTGGCGCTCGGTCGCGTCCTCGAGGGACTTGGTCGCACGCTCGAAGCAGAGGAGAAGTACCGACGAATCGTCGAGTCTGAACCTGCCAACCATGCTGCGCACATTCGAATCGGCGACATCGCGCTTCGCGCTGGACGCCTTGACGAGGCGCGCGCGGCGTACTCGCTCGTTGTGACGCTCGGCGTCACAGACACACCCATCCGGCTGCGGCTGGTCGAAGCGCTCTCACGCTTGGGACTCCAAACCGAGGCTGGAAGGCATCTCGAAACTCTCTTTGCTCGCAGTCCTATTGATCCAAATTCCCCTGTGGCCGAGGACCCATCGATCGCGCTCGGAGCCGCCGGAACCGCGCTCGACTGCGGTCGACCATTGGTGGCGGTTCGCATTCTCACGGCGTGCGTTGGGAAGCATCCCAAAGACGCGCGGCTCTGGCGGCGACTCGCTCGTGCACAGTTTGAAGTCGGAGAGCGCATGGACGGTCGGCGCGCAGCGCGACGATCGCTTGCGCTCGAGCGCGGGTGCCTTGAGTCGCTCCACAACATCGCGCTCGACGCGCTCAATCATGCGTCGACTGCGCGAGACCTGAAAGTCGCGGGTGCTGCGATTCGGCGCGGACTCGCACTGCATCCATCGGATCACGGACTGCGTCGCCTGCGGCTGCACCTCTACCAGTTGCGGATGCGCGCGCTTGCCCGAGTGATCCGGGATTGGATCGGGCAGAGACGCTTTCGGTAGCCGTGAGGTCGCCGCGCGATCGCGCGATCGATGCGACCACCAACCAATTCTCAATTCAATTTGCAGCGTTGGTGAAGGGAAGCAGCGCCATGAACCGCGCGCGCTTCACTGCCTTCGCCAGCATGGACTGGTCGCCAGCGGACATCTCGAGTCGCTTGCGCGAGAGGAGTTTTCCGTTTTGGGTCATCGCGCGGCGAAGTTCATCCACCTGCTTGTAATCGATGAAGAGGCGACCCTTCGCATCTTTTTGGCGGCGAATGACTGGAGGAGGAGGTGCTTGAAATTGAGACATAATGTTCTTCCACGGCTCATGAACTGATGAGCCGACCGCCACTCACTTCGACTCGGCACCGCGGTGATGCGCCAAGAAGTTCGCCACGGACCCCGCGAGGGGGCTTCCAGGACGTCTGGAAGCAGCGAGTCGGATAGTGTATCGAAACTCTCACGAACCACGCGACCTTCTTCGACTCCTGCCCGACTCTTGACCGCCTCCCGCGGATCGCCTCTACCAAAGCCACTTTCCGATGTCTCGAACGCTGATTCTGTCGGATCTTCACATGGGAATGCCCAAGGTCGCCTTCGCAAGCCCCCCACGCACTTCGCAATCACTCGCGCAGGTCATCGGCGCGTGCGATCACCTGATCTTGAACGGAGATACGGCGGAGACTCTACACATGCAGCGGCGAGAGGCCTCGTTGAGACTCGTCGACGAACTCCTTGAGAGCGCGAGCCGCGCGGGTGTCGCTCTCACGCGCATCAACGGCAATCATGACTTCGATGCTGGCGGAATCGACTTCGTGGAACTCTTCGGCGGAGCAGTCTTCGTGACGCACGGGCACGCCTTCAGCGAGTCGATCCTTCCGTGGACCGCGGCCGCTGGAGCAATCGCGCGCGAACTCGTCCGGGCACGCGAACGCAACCCGAAGTCGATGGAGGGGTTCCTTCGCGCAGCCAGCGAAGCGGCAGCAGTGCAGTGGAGCGATCCTCGAACATACAAGGAGCCCAGCGCGCTCCTGTCCATCGGTCTGCATCCGACGCGCGTGGCAAAGGTCTTGGCGTGGTGGCGCAGATATCCGCAAGATGCCGCTCGATTCGCAGATCGGTTCCGCCCGGCGTGCTCGGTCATCGTCTGCGGGCACTCGCACCGCGGCGGCGCATGGCAAGTGCAATCGATCGACAGCGCGGCGAGTCCGGCGCCTGCCGCCCGCCAGATCCTCAACACTGGATCCTTCACATTTCCATCGTCGCCACGCGCAGTCGTCATCGACGCGTCCGCGAGCGAGATCAGCGTTGAATTGCGGGCGGTCATCCACCGAGGTGGGCGTTACTTGCTGGCGCCACGCGTCGAAGCAAGTTGCTGGCGCATCCAGTTGCCGCAGGCAGCAGCACGCTGAGGATCGATTCCGGGGTCGAAGCCCGCGTCGATCATCGCCTGCGCGAGCAATTCAGTCGCAATGTTCCCGCGCGAACCCGGCGCGTATGGGCATCCCCCGATTCCGCCGACGCTTGCGTCGAACGACCGCACGCCGAGTTCGAGAGCGCGAAGAGCGCATGCGGCTGCGAGTCCATGTGTGTCGTGAAGATGAAGCGTGGTATCGCCCGGCGAGACGGCCGGTGCAAGCGCTTCGTAGAGTCGCGAGATCGAGTCAGGAGTCGCTGCGCCAATGGTGTCGCCGAGGTCGAGTTCTTCAACACCCATCCCCCGCAATTCGCGACAGACCGCAAGCACTTTCTTGGGATCGACCACTCCGTCGTAGGGGCACGCCACGACGCAACTGACATATCCGCGCACTGGCAGTTTCGCAGCACGCGCGCGCGCGACGACTGGCGCTACGCGCGCGAGCACCTCCGCAATCGATCCGTTCGTGTTTCGCACGCTGAATCCCTCGGTCGCAGAGACGAAGACGGAGACCTTGTCGACGCCCGCATCGAGCGCGGCATCGAGACCTCGCTCGTTGGGTACGAGCGCCGAATACAGGGTTCCAGCGCGACGTGCGATGCCGCGCATCACCTCACACCCATCTCCAAGCTGCGGGATCCACTTCGCGCTGACGAAACTCGTCACTTCGATTTCAGGAAAGCCGAGTGCGGAGAGCGCATCGATGAACTGGATCTTGACCGCGGCGGGCACAATCTGCCGCTCGTTCTGCAGACCATCGCGCGGACCCACTTCGGTGATGCGAACGAACTTCGAGTGCCCTGCTCCCATGGTTTGAGCCAGCGCTGTGCGAGTTGGGTTGACTCCAGGGTGGACGATCTTTCCTCGCTAGCCGTTGCGGAGTGAGGGGGCGAAGACCCGCGCGCAGCAACGCAAGCTGCGCCGCGTAGGGGGCTGGCGGAGTGTATCCCAGTGCAATGTGGTCCTTTCGTGGCTGTCATCATGACGCCGACTCGCCGCCAACAAGAGCGCGAAAGGTCACAAAATCGCTGGGGGATATCGGATGCGCGACTCTGCCGCTCGCATCGGCGCGAGCCGTCGCGATTCGTCAGACATCGGACGCAGCCAACTCGGGAACGAGTCGTCCACTCCTGCTTGACTCACCTGCGAACAGCCGGCACTCCCCCAATGGGTCTCGATCGTTGAGGTCAAACTTGATGGACAATTTCAATCCGACTTCCACGGACGCGAACCGGAGGGCGGTGACGCGTGCGGGGGGAAACGGAGCAAATTCTCGGTCGCGAACAGCCTTCACGGCAGTCAACGTGCCGCCAAGTTGTCGAGCAGTTGCGCAATCCTCGAAAGCGCCTGCGCGGACTGGTCATCAAACTTGCGACCCGCGGCAGGATCGGTCGAGACGAGCCGCTGGACGCGCGCGACCCTCAGGATTTCAAGCTGGCGCATCACCTCAGGATCTTCCGCCACATCGGGACCGAGCGTTGCGACGAATGCCGAGACCGCGGCCGGCGCTGAGGCGACCCTTCGTCGATAGGCAGTGGTGATCGGCTCCCATCCGCCTTCGGTCGCGGAATCGAGCGAGCGAGCGGTCTCCTCGTTCAGACGAACAAGTCTGCGCAGCGATTCGTCGTCACGCTTCCACGCGAGCTCGATCGCATGTTCGACTTGCGGCTCAAGCATTCTGCCTTCGCGCCGCGCACTCGCGTCGAGCGCGATCAAGGCCGCAAACTCAGCAGTCGCTCGCACGTGCTCTTGAATCAGGCCCTGCCGAGTGCTGGCGTAGCCCACCATCGTGGGGTCCGAGACGATTGCTGAAAGTGGGCGCGATGATTGCATGGCGAAGATCCAAAGGTCGCACTCCGCAGCGGCAAACAGGTCAGGAGGATTGCTGACGATCACCCTGACTTTCATGAGCGCGTCGCGCGTCCACGCGCTCGCCACGTGGCCCGCTTCGGAGGGCGCGATGCCAACCTCGACACACGCGAGCCGCAGCGACTCGGCACATCGAACGGCGTCCGCCAGAAGCTCGGCGGGCAGCGCAGCGGCAGCACGGTCGACATCCGCGATATCGACTGGTGCGCTATCGCATTGATCCGTGGACATTGCTCGCACAAGTTCCTCGACATGCTTGTCTGCGGTCGCGAAACTCGGGGTGCGCTCCTCGATCCCGCTTGCGACCGATTCCCATCGGCTGGGCTGAATCCCTGCGGCCGCGACGATCGGTGCCGCCCAATCCGACCAGTCGGAGGTCATAGCCAACCGCCGACCCGCCGGCGAACCCAGCGAACCAAGAGCACGACCCCACTCCTCTAGGACGAGCGCACCCGGTCGCCGAGCACGGTCCCCCTGGCGAGCGCCGAGCTCACGCGCGAGCGACTCGAGCACTTCGATCTGCTGTTGCCACTCCGTCATCCATTCGGTGCGTTGCGCTCCGCGCTGCTCAGCCTCCAGCTGCTCCCTTCGCGGAGGAGCCGCACGCATCGCGTCGCGCAGACGCGCTTCGGCGCTTGCCAGACGCACGCACGATTGGGTCACTTTGGCGGCGACGACCTCGTCGCTCGCGAGCGATCCAAGTGCTGCGAGAACCGCGAGCTCGCGACCGGCCAACGCCCGCAGCTCCTGGTCTCCCGACACGCGACACGCTGCCAGTTTGACCACGCGGGCTCGCACCGGCCCCCCCGCGACGCTGTCGCCGTCGCGGAACGACTGGTCCACACGTTTCTGCCACCAATTGACTGCGGCCTCGGCGCTCGATCGCATAACGCGGACCCCGACCTCCGCGAGTTGATCGCGTTGGGACTCGCCAAGCGTCGTGAGATCCGTACTGCTGGAGACACCGATCGCCGCTGCGCCTTGCGCAAGGTCAACGGGAAGCGTCATGATGGATTCTGCGCGATCCTTCATCGAGCGTGGCCAGCTCTGCATGGCAGTGACAACCGCGGCACGTTCGTCCGCCGTCACGCACCAGGGGAGCGCCGCGACCCGAACCGGATCAGCGGGATCCCCAATGCGCATGCCGCTGATGTCCGGCACATTCCAGACGGCAATCTCGCGGCCGATCGCTGCGAGCCGCAATTCTGCGATGCACAATTCGGAATCCAAGAGCACAACCGCGTCGTCGACGAGGATTCGATCCGCATCGGCGGCACCCTCGAAGGCCGATCGAAGCGATGACACCGCATTCTTGGCCGCACCGACTGATGCCAGCCGAGCTGACGGATTCGTTGCCCGTTTCCACCTCGCAAGTCCCTCCTGAAGATTCCGCGCAGTGTGGTCGTACCAGCGATCGAGATACTCGGAGTGCAGGACAACCAGCGCAGGCACCATGTCGCCCTGAAGTACGCCGCAGACTTCAAGCTCTCCCAATCGCAGCGGTTGCACGACTTCTTCAGCCAACGCTGCTTGGCCCGTTACAAGCGCACAAGCGCAGGCAATACGGACCCGCAACGCGTTCAATGGGAATGCACGACCTGCACGAAGCCACTCGAGCAAAGTGAAAGAGCCTGCAAGGTGCGACATCATTCGTCTCCGTTGTCTCATCCAGAAGATCCTTTCATCCTTGCTGCGCGAGGATTCGCACCCGAAACCCGGTCGCTCGCACTATGGCACCCCTGCGAGCGATTCAATAATCAGGATACCGTTCCAACCGCTCGGACGCAATGCACTTTCCTGCAATACTTTGAAAGTCCCCCCAAGTGTTGTTGCTATCAAACACGAAAGGGGGCGAGGTGTCGACTGATCAATCCCCCGCTCGGGTGACGCCAAGTCCGGAGATGCCCAGTTTGCACCAAATCCTGAAGCGATCCACCCTGGCGCTCACTTTCGCCGCTCCTCTCGAGCGGCGCGAATGAACAACCACGCGGAGAATCCGATGACTGCCAACGAAAGAATGGCGGCGCCGATGAAGAGGATGACATCGGGTGTCCAACCCCACTCTGTGTCGATGACTTCTTGGATCTTCACGGCGCCTCCTCTCTTGGTCGCTCTCCCTTTCGGATCGCCGCGAGTTGCGGCTGCACAACCGCGCCCTCGAGGCGACCCTCTGCGCCGATCATCCACTTTGTGCCGCACGCGGCCGATGCATATCGCGCAGTCGCAAACCCGATGCACGCCGCACCAAGCATTGGGCTGATCGTGCTACTCGTGACGACGCCGATGTCTTCGCCCATCGCTCCGCCGTCGCCACTGGCGAAAACCCGTGCGCCTTCCTCTGGCAGCGCTGCGGACTCCATGCGAAATGCCCGCACCACCTGCTTGGGCTTGCCGAGACTGTGCATGCGCGCCACGATCTCTTGTCCGAGATAGCAACCTTTCGTGAATGAAACGCGTCGATCGATGATCCCTGTCTCGGCCGGCAGGCTGCTTGTGCCAAAGTCGATCTCGAACATCGGCGTGCCTGCTTCGATGCGAGCGATATTGAACGCGCTCCATCCGCATGGTCGCCCGCGGCGCAGACCTCCCTGCAGCACATCATGCACTGCCAACAGTGCATTCCAAACCGCAAGCGCGCCATCGCGTGGAAGGAACACTTCGATGCCGCATTCGCCAGTCCGGTCGACGCGTGCGAGAACGCAAGCAACCCCGGCGATTGTTGCGGCCGCGCAGCGGAGCGGTTCGCGCAGTCGCTCGAGATCCGCCGAACCCGCGCCGGCAAGTTCGAGCAGGTGCAGTGCGCTCGGCCCATGCACCGCCAGTCGATAGTCGCGCGCCGATGTGTCGTCGATCGTGACATCCTCGCTGAAGATGAAACTTCGAAGCGCGGTTGCAATTGTCGCAGCCACCGCCCCTGCGCAGTCGACGAGCATCCGATCACCGAGTTCACACAGCAATAAGTCGCCTTCGATGCGACCCTTGCGATTGAGCCAGAACGCCTCGCGAACGTCCCCCGCTGCGACGCCTTTCATGTCCTGCGTCAGCATCCGCTGAAGGAACTCCACGCGGTTCGCGCCTCGAATCTCAATCGTTCCTCGCTGCGGTTGATCGCAGATCGCCGCACCACGCCGGATCGCTGCGTACTCGGTCTCGACTCGATCAAAAACGCCGACAATTTCGGCGGTTTCACCCCAAGGAATCCACAGGACCTCTGCGATGTGCGCTCCCTCGCCGCCTCCGCGTCCTTGCGCGATTGCAGCGGTGCGCCGCGTCGTCTCGCCTTGCGCATACTCGCCGTGCCGCGCTCGCAGCGGAGACTCCATGCGAAATGAAGCGGAAGTCATCCCACAATCATAGACTCGCAGAATGAACTACGGACTCTTGAAGCGGCTCTGTGAGACAGCGGGACTACCTGGGCGCGAAGAGCGCGTTCGCGCAGTCGTGCACAAGGAAGTCAAGCCACTCTTCGACACGATCACGACGGACGCGATGGGGTCGCTGATCTGCACACGCCGTGCGACACGCAAGAACAAGGGTGCCCAAGCACAGCGCGTGCTCGTTGCTGCGCACATGGACGAGATCGGCTTCTATGTGCGGCACATCGATGAGCAGGGATACCTCTGGCTCAATCCCGCCGGTGGCTTCGACCCGCGCAATCTCTTTTCGCGGCGCGTGCTGGTCGTCACGGACCATGGCGACTTCCAGGGGGTGCTCAACCCAGGCGGCAAGCCGATCCATATCTCCAGCGAGGCAGATCGGTCGAAAGTGCCGGGCACCGAGGAGTTTTTCGTCGACCTTGGTCGCGACGCGAAGGAAGTTCGCGACTCGGTCCAAGTCGGCGACTTCGTCGTGATGGATGAACCGTTCATGGAAACACCGCTCAAGGTGATCTCGAAGGCGCTCGACAACCGCATGGCGGTTTTCACGGCAATCGAAGCGGTGCGCAAACTCGCCAAGTCGAAGTCGGGTCACGCGTGCGACATCATCGTCGCCTTCACGACCCAAGAAGAAGTCGGACTTCGTGGAGCGCAAGTCGCAGCCAACAATGCGGGCGCGCAGGTCGGCATCGGCCTCGACGTCAACCTCGCGTGCGACACGCCTGGCATTCCCGACAATCAGCGCGTCACGAAGCAAGGGCTCGGCGTGGCCATCATGATTCAGGACTCGTCGATGATCTCGGACATCGAACTCGTGCGGCAATCGTGTGCACTTGCGAAGAAGAACCGTATTACCCATCAGCGTGCAGTGCTTCCGCGCGGCGGACAAGACGCAGGCGCGATTCAGCGGTCCGGCACTGGCGCGCGGTGCGTCGCCTTCGGCCCAGGCACGCGCTACATCCACACTGTCACCGAGATGGTGCACAAGAGCGATCTCACCGCGACGATCGACCTGCTTGCTGCGCTGCTGTCAGACCTATAGAGGTGCCTCGTCGCGCGGCGGCGAGCAGAGCGGCCCCCAGTCGTCGACGTATCCGTGCTCTGTGATCACGTGCAGAAATGCAGGAACGAGCGCTCCGAGCGCAACGACACTCCGATCAACTGCGACTCGATTCTGGTTTCCGCCGTAGGTCGCTGCACCGATCGACAGTTGCATCACGGTCAGCCCGATCCGCTCGAGCATTCCACGAAAGAGCGCGCCGTGCTCGGTCGGCAGTTCGGTCGGCAGTGGGGTCGTCTTCGCTGCATCCGCGCCGACAGCAGTCATTCCCAGCGACCGCGTCAGGTAAGGATCGCTCCACATCGCAGCCGCGCTCGGTCGAAGTTCGTCGAGGATCTTGGGCATGATTCCATCGCGGTCCCACTGCATCACCTGGCGCGCGAACGACCCGAGCGCTTCGCGCTCGGGAAGCGGTGCGCCGACCAATGCGCTCCAGCGCGAGAAGAGCGCACCCGCCGCGCACCAGAGTTCGACAAGCTTGGTATCAGCCTCATTCCCACTGCGCGCTTCGGCCACCGCAAGCCATGTCAGCGAACGATGCACCCGGATGCGGACGTCTTCATAGAGATGCGCCTGCGCATACGTGTCCCGCCGGAGCTTCCAGAGCTTGCGAAGGTGATCTGCGGTCAGTTCTGCTGATGCGCTTGGCATGTTTGTCATGCCTGTCATGTTCGACCTCCCGTTCCTTGTGGTGCGCTGTTCGATTCGTTCGAATCAAGCGGCTCTCGCTTCGGGAAGAACCGCACTGCAACTCTCCATCCAAGAATACATCCGGTGAGGCCGAATCCGATGTTGATGACGCCGATCATCAGGCCAACCCACAGGGACTCTTGCGTCGCGGTTTGCAATTCGACGGCGAGCGAGCTCATGGTGGTCAATCCACCTGCGAATCCAAAGATCAGGAATCGCTCCGCCATCAGCCGCCTGCTTGGAGGATGCAGCGGTTCACCATTTGCATGGAGCGCACAAAGCCATCGATACGTGAAACCCGCTGCCGCTGCCCCGACCACATTCACCATCGCCGTTCCCGTCCACGTGGGCACACCGACACTCACGGCATACAGGTGCGCACCGATGCGAACCGCACTTCCGACTGAAGCTCCGAGCGTGATCGACATAAGCCCCGACAGGTGATGCCGCATGCGCCGACGCCCGATTTCGTTCGTCGCCACGATCACACTCGATGCAGCTGCGCCACCGACCTTCGGCGCCGTGATGGCGGTGATCGACCCGAGCCATGCAAGTGCAGGACCTCCAAGCATCGTGGTCACGGCGATGAGGCAGGATGTCCGGCGGCGACCCGCCAGCCACTGCGTCACGGCGTCCACGCACATCGAACTGAATGTCGTAAGCCCGCCGAGAAAGCCCAGCGAGATCGCTGCGCCGACAAAGTCATTGTGGGGAAACTGGATGACGAGTCCCGCGAGCGCGCCCCCCATCAGATTGATCCAGAGAATCGCCTTCCAGCTGGGGATGCCGCGGATCGTGCATTCATCTCGCATCACGATGCGCAGCCACGCACCGATGCCGCCACCGACTGAACCGACCACGATGATCTCAAGCGGCGTCACGCGCGCAGTATCCACGATCCGCGCACTGCCGCCGTGCGCTCACGCCGAAAAATATTTCCCCTGCGGATGATGCACCACGATTGCACTGGTCGACTGCTCGGGCTCGATCTGAAAACTCTCGGTCAGCGTGCAGCCGATTCGCTCTGGACGCAGCAGCCGGAAAAGCTTCGCCTGATCGGCCAAGTCAGGGCACGCCGGGTACCCGAACGAATATCGCCCACCTCGGTAGTGCTGCTGGAAGAGCCGCTCGACCTTGGGATCATCTTCGTGCGCAAAGCCGAGTTCCGCGCGAATGCGCTTGTGCCACAATTCTGCGAGTGCCTCGGCACATTCGACTCCCATCCCGTGCATATAGAGGTATTCGGTGTATTCGTTGCGTTCGAAAAGCGCCTTCGCACGAATGCTCGCCTCGGCGCCCATCGTGACGCAACTGAATGCGACGACATCGCGCACCCCAGCCTCGCGAGGCCGGAAGAAATCGCAGATCGAAATTCTCCGCCCAGACTTCTGCCGTGGGAACGAGAATCGCTCGACCTCGCGGTCCTGTTCGACAGCGTCGAAGACCACAAGATCGTCGCCGTCGTGGTTGCACGGAAAATATCCCCAGACCACCGCAGGACGCAGGATTTTCTCGGTTCTGCACTCAACCTTCAATCGTTCAAGCACGGGCTCGACTTCGTCTGCGAGGAATCTCCCGTACGCGGCGTCGTCTAATTCGCCGCGGCGAAATCCCCACTGCCCTCGAAAGAGCGCGGTGCGGTTGATGTAGGGATAGATCATGTCGAGATCGAGTCGCTCGACAAAACGGGATCCCCAGAATGGTGGATCGGGAATCGCGCTGTCCTGCGCGATCACGCCACCGACCGTGGCGTTGCCATCGCTACTTGCCGTATTGGGGAAGGCTGGGTCGAACGACGAGCCAGCGGGCGAACTCCCGCTCCCGGCGACCGCCACGCTCGTGGCTGCGCTCGTCCGCAGCGCATTCGCCTTGGCCTTCGCCTCGACTGCGGCTCGTTTCGCCAGTCGTGCATCGATCTCGCCGTTGATCGCGGCGAGAGTCCCCCCCGCCATCGCCTCGCACACTCCAAGTCCCTCGAACGCATCGCGCCCGTAGTAGAGCTCGCCTCGGTAGACACGCCGCAGGTGACCTTCTGCATAGTGGCGCGTCAGCGCTGCGCCTCCAAGCAGGACAGGCACGCGAATCTCCTGGCGATTCATCTCACGCAGGTTTTCTTCCATGACCGTGACGCTCTTGACGAGCAGCCCGCTCATGCCGATCGCATCGGATCCCGTCGATCGCCAAGCATCAAGGATCTGCGAGAGGCTCTGCTTGATGCCGATGTTGTGGACCTTGTATCCATTGTTGGAAAGGATGATGTCGACCAAGTTCTTGCCGATGTCATGGACATCTCCGGCCACAGTTGCGAGAACGACAGTTGCCTTTGGCTTCGCATCCAAGCCGATGCGCTCCATGTGTGGCTGCAAGAACGCGACAGCCTTCTTCATCACCGACGCGCTCTGCAAGACGAACGGCAACTGCATCTGTCCAGAACCGAACAAGTCGCCAACCGTCTTCATCCCTGCGAGCAAATGATCATTGATGATGACCAACGGCGAGTAGGTCTTCAACGCCTCCTCGAGAGATACATCAAGCGATCGCTCCTCGCCATCGACGATGTGCCTCTGAAGTTTTTCTTCGATGCTCAGCGTCTCAATCGGCGCAGCCTTGACCTGACTCGCACCATCCGGAAAGAGCGAGATGAAATGCAGGAGCGGATCGAAAGACTCGGGTTGCCCCTCGGGTCGATCTGCACCCCGTCGATCAAAGATCAGCCACTGCGCAGCATGCCAGTGTTCTTCTGGAATCCGGCTCTCAGGAAGGATTCTCGACGCGTGCAAGATTGCCGCTGTCAAACCCCGCGCCCTCGCCTCATGCAGGAAGACACTGTTCAGCACCGCTCGCGCCGCAGGTTTCAGCCCAAACGAAATGTTCGAGAGCCCCAAGATGATCGAGCAGCGCGGAAACCGCTCGGAGATCAGCCGAATTCCCTCGAGCGTTTCGAGCCCAAGCCTGCGATCGTCTGCGTTGCCCGTCGCGATCGTAAACGTCAGCGGATCCCAGAAGAGGTCACTCTCGTCGAGCCCCCACTTGCGCGTGTACAGATCATGGATGCGCTCTGCGATCTCGAGTTTTCTCGCCGCAGTCTTGGCCATTCCAGCCTGTGGATCTTCGTCGATGGTCAATGCAACACACGCAGCGCCATACTTCTTCAGCAGCGGGCAGATGCGATCCATGCGCGCTTCGCCATCTTCGAGGTTGATCGAGTTCACGATGCATCGTCCAGGCGAATGTTGCAGCCCCGCCTCGATGACATCGGCCTGCGTCGAGTCGATCATCAGCGGCGCATTCACCTGGCGGACGAATCGCGAGACGGTCTCAGACATATCGCGCACCCCATCGCGCCCGACAAAATCGACGCAGACGTCAAGCACGTGCGAACCGTCGCGGATCTCCTCCTTCGCCATCGACGCAAGCCCATCCCAGTCTTCAGCGTCAAGCAGCGTCTTGAACTTGCGCGATCCATTCGCGTTCGTTCGCTCGGCGACGATGAGAAATGAATTGTCCTGATGGAACTCAGTCTCGGTGTAGAGGCTTGAGCATGCAGGTACCACTTCGGCCGCAGGGCGGGCTGGCTTGGAGGAACCCCATGGCACCAGCGTCCGCAGTTCCTTGATGTGCTCGGTCGTCGTGCCGCAGCACCCTCCGACGATGTTTGCGCCGAACTCCTCGACGAATCGGCGCATCGCAATCGAGAAGTCCTGCGCGCGCAGCGGATACTCGGTTCTGCCCTCAACCAAAATCGGCAGGCCAGCATTGGGGATCACAGAAAATGGACGATTCCAGTGACTCGCGATGTACTGAAGGTGCGGCGTCATCTCGACGGGACCAGTCGCACAGTTGAGTCCCAGCGATGCAATCGGCAGCGGACGTAGCGCATTGACCACCGCGCTGATGTCCGACCCGAGCAGCATCGAACCAGTTGTTTCCACCGTGACCGAAACCAAGATCGGCATGTCGCGCACCGTGCGACCCGCCGCTTCAAGTGCCTCAAGGCATGCCGTCACAGCGCACTTGATTTGCAGCAGGTCCTGGCAGGTCTCGATCATGAAGCAGTCCGCACCGCCATCGATCAGTCCCCGAGCCTGCTCGCGATACGAAGCCAACATGACTTCCCACGATGCCTGCCCGAGCGTGATCAGCTTGGTGCCCGGCCCCATCGAACCCGCGACGAAACGCGGGCGTCCCGGCTCGTCGTACTTCGCGCACGCGGCGCGTGCGATGCGCGCAGCCTCGACGTTGAGGTCGTAAACCCATCCGACCATCTCAGCGTCAAACTCGGCTGCGACAAGCTTGTTCGTCCCAAACGTGTCCGTCTCGACGACATCAGCACCTGCAGCAAGAAAACTCTCGTGGATCCGCTGAATGAGATCGGGCCGCGAACGCACCAAGATGTCGGTGCAATTGTCTCGCCCGAGCCAGTCGGCAGCAACGCAGTCGGTACAGGCGTGGATTGAAGTCCCCATTGCGCCGTCAAAGACGAGCGATCGAGCATCGAGTTGTCCAAGAAAGGTCGGGCGCACACGGCAAGGGTATCGCGGGTTTCGAGTTTGGACAATCATCCATCCGGATGAACGGATGAATACCGCCCCTCTGCCCATGCGTCGGTCTGCGCCATACTTGCTGCAATGCGAATGCTCCTTGTTCTTGCCATCGTCGCGGTCCATCTCGCTCTCCCCTGCGACGCCCGCCAATCGGCCGCTCCGACTGATGCGACTTCAAGCGTGAATGGAGAGGTCTTCGATCAGGTCTGGACCATCATTCGCGACACGCACGCTGCCGGAACGCTCGACGATTCGAAGTGGGAGGAGGCCCGAACGCGGCTGCGCGGGCGTGCAATCAGCGCGACCGACAACCAGTCACTTCGAAGCGTCCTGAGAGAATTGCTCCAAACACTTGAGGAGAGCCACTTCGCGATCATTCCTGGATCCGACCCTGACGCGGCTGACGTCGCTGGGGGCTGGTCCGGCATGTCGCTTCAGTTCATCGGCGACGAGGTGATCGTGACGCATGTCGCCGCGGAAAGCCCGGCGGCGCGCGCCAACGTCAAGACTGGTTGGAAGTTTGTCTCATGCGACGGGAAGTCGGTCGCGGAGACAGTTAAACCATTCGGTGCCCCGAAGTCTTCGCTTGAAAGACTCGCGCGCGACCGAGCCGTCGACGCAGTCGTGGGGGGCGAACCCGGATCCGACGCGACCGCGACCTTCACGGACATCGATGGTGCCGAACACACAGTTACGATGACTCTCGGCAACCCTCCAGGAGAACTGGTGACGTTCGGCAACCTTCCCCCTTTCCCAGCGGAGGCGACGTGGAATTGGCTGTCAAGATCGCAAGTCGAGGCGCTCGGCGGCTCCCCAAGTGCGGCTAGTCGCATCGGGCTGCTTCGCTTCAGCATCTGGATGACTCCGCTCTCGGCGAAGATCGATGCCGCGCTGATCGAATTTCGCAGCGCGGATGGAATCGTGATCGATCTTCGCGGAAACCCGGGAGGGCTTGGAATGATGGCAACTGGCGTCGCAGGCCACTTTCTGGCTGAACCGACGTCACTTGGGGCGATGCAAGGTCGTGGAATGAAACTCGACTTCAAGACCAACCCGAGAATTGTCGACTCGACAGGCCGCGACGTCGGCATCTTCTCTGGACCGGTTGCGATCCTCATTGACAGCCACACGGGCAGCACATCCGAGATTTTCGCAGCTGGACTCTTGGAAGTTGGACGAGCGCAAGCGTTCGGGCAGACCTCTGCAGGTGCAGCACTTCCGGCGACGACACAAAATCTCGCCAACGGCGATGTCTTGCTGCACGCGATCGGAGATTTCCGCACGCCGTCTGGAACGACGGTCGAAGGCATCGGTGTCCGTCAACTTGGGGCGGCCCCAACGCGCTTGGACTACACTTCCTGTTCTGATCCCGAACTTCGCGATGCACTCCGCTGGATTGCACGAGAACGAAAAAAGCGCCAGATCGACAGCCCAACTTCTCCAAAGCCCCCAGCACCTACACCATGAAAACCATGAGCTACCCATCACTTCGTTCGTCCACATTCGCTTCGACGCTCGCCATCCTCTCGCTTGCGACGACACTCTTTGCATCGACCCAAGACCCTCAGATCGCACCGCCTCGAACGCCGAAACCAAAGAAGGTCGCGCCACCTGCGACGACCCCAGCAACGACTCCAGCAACGACCCCACCCGCAAGCCCCGCGACGACCCCAACCTCCGCTCCAGACACAACCCCCCTTCC
>CAYHHO010000017.1:0-33097 GCA_964356445.1 uncultured Singulisphaera sp.
GGTTCCTACGTCCTTCATCGCCTCTCGACGCCAAGGCATCCACCGTGTGCCCTTCCGAGCTTGGCCACGCCTACCGGGTTCCGGCTTTCGCCGAATCGGAAGGACGAGACCAGCCCTCAGGCTGCTCATTTCAAACTTTGAAACAAAACTTTAAACACTCGAGATGATTCTTGACTCAATTCATTTCACTTGCTTGCTGAAATCACCTGAATTTCCAGTGGAAACTCAGCCGCTTCAGCATGCGACATCAGATCCTCAATTGTCAAAGAACGGGTCGAAACCCGCTGTTCAGTCATCGACTGCGCAGATCAGCAAGGATAGCGGGAACCGTGATTCTGTCAAGCGCAGTGGTGACAGCGATTCCAATCCACAAGAGGTGCCTATTCAATCCACAGGGATCGCGCGTCCTATAAGCAAAATACGACATGGAGACAACCTGTATGTCCCTGCTGTGACAGATCTTCCGTTACGTGTCGCCAATGCTTGGTCGTTCAAAGGCGACCGCTCGGCCCCCCGTGATTGAACCGACCTGCGCCAAGATCTATGAGTTCGGGTCCTTCGGAGTTTCGAGAATTGGGATTGAGCTCGGCAACTCGCGCCGCTTCGCCTGAAGTGCAGGCGAATTGGAGTCACCAGCGACCGTGCGAATCTCTTCCATCAACGCGCCTGCTGCATCAAACCTGCGAAAAACAGCGACAACTCCACCACTCGCATCGTTTCCCGCATCGTCAAAGAGATCGGCGAGGTACCAAGGAGTTGAGAAGTCGATGCGCTCGCCTTTCTGCGGAGAGTCTTCACCAACTGCGTCTCCGACAACCAATTCGTCGGTTGCGGTTCGTAAAACTCCATTGGAATATTTGAAGAGTTCGACAGACAGTCGTCGTCCGCCCATTCCACCCTTGGCCGAGCCGCGCGTCACGAAAAATGATGACGGAAGCGGCACAGCAATCGCTTCGCCCCACCCACTCGTGGTTGAAGCAACCGTCAGCGACTGGGTCAGACTCTGCTGCGCTTCGACGAGCAGGATCTTGTGCGTGAAGAAGGGATTGTAGATCTTCAGCGTCGCGCGATACTGATAAGTTTCGCCTGGAATTGCGCTAAAATCATGCGTCCAAGCCAACAACTCGGTGCTCGCGCGAAGCGGAGGCTTCGGAGGCGCCGCGGCCTTCGTGCCTTCGACAGCGGGCTTTGGAAATTTCGCTGCATACGAGTCTTCGAGTTTTCGAAGTTCCCGCCCCTTCTGGTCGACTCGCCTCGTCAACTTCATGCGCAGGTCTTTCTTTGCCTGCGCATCAGCACTCGCGGCCGCATTGTCGCCCTTCTTCACCGCGCCGTCACCACCCATGCCGAACCCACCACCACCCTTGTTTCCGCCATCAACCCCGCCGCCAGATCCACCCTCGCCTGGAGGGGGTTCGCCGTCCTTCTTCGGTGGATCCAACCGCCCGCCAGCCTCCTTCAGTTGAGTGACGAGGCGCTCAAACTCGCTTCTCAATTTCTGAATCTTCTTCGCCGCACTCTCTTGAGCGCGCTCTGCATCGCTGACTCCGACTTCGGCGACCGTACCTCCCACTTGCGGCTCACGGAAGTTCTGTCCCTTCATCGCAATCAGCGGCGGCTGAAGGACATCGAGTTGCATCACGTCATCCGCCAGATTCGCAAAAACAGTGTCGCGAGTCGATGCATTGGCACCGGCGGACTCGGCTGCCGGACGCCAGGAATCCTGCCCTGGCGGAGGTACGACAACGGTCTTGTCACACCATGCTCCGTCCGATCCCAATCGCTGCCTCTCGAAAACAACATCAACGATGAAGAGCGAGTCACTGAACCATGGGCGCGGTATCGCCTCGCGCGCAGGTCGCTGCGAGCGGTCCGCGCGTTCGAGTTCCGCACGAAGTGCGGTCGGATCGATGATGGCAAATGGTGTGACCCAGGTCACATCTGTAGGCGCGGGGGGTACGAACTGCGCGAAAAAGGCACTGCTTTGCGTCTTCACTTCTGCATCGACCGCGTTCAGATCGATGGCGTCCGTAGACACCACGGCCCCTCGCATCTGTGGTGCGGCAAACGTCGGTTCATAGAACCACTGGCTATTCGCAACCGTGCCACCCGTCAGAAGTTTTCCGAAGGAAGGTTCGGTCGGTTTCAGTTCGGATCCTGGGGATATCGGCTTGCTGCGACCTGTTTCGAAGAGTTCGATACTTGAAACCTGCTTTGCTTGAGGCAATTCAAGCGGTGAATCTCCCGACGCACCGAGTTTGCGCGAAAGATCAGTCTCTTTTTGTGCAAGTTTCTCGTTGAGTTGCTGCAACGGCACCGAGTCGCTGCCAACCTTGACACGCATCTCAAAGAAAATCAGTTGCCAGACAATCACCCCCACGAGGATCACCGCGAAACTAACCGCAAGCACCTTTTCGCAGTGTCGTTCCAACACATTTGGTTGCTTCGATGACATTATTGCTCCTGCGTACCTGTGCCTTGAACCTGACTCGGATCTTCAGTCGGCGCGAGCGCGCTCTGAACTTGCCCCGTCGTTCCGAAGGTCGCCCTCACTTCGTCGGGCATGAGCGGTCCCGTCCATTGCCGCAACCACACGGACTCAAGCGTGAGCGTCACCTTCGAAACTGGATTCTCACCGTAGTAGTAGCCATCTCGAATCGCCTCAAACAGGTCGACACGCGCAATCTTGGCGTCGGTGATTGCGATGAAGTTCTGCTTTGCGAGCGCATTGACAACTGCTGGAATCTTCGCTGTTTCGACGATCAGCGTGACGCGAGTTCGGTAGACGTCATAGAGTTGATTACTTGCCCATCCTCGAGTGGAGAGTTGGTAATCCGCCATCGACACCATCGCGTTTGGGTCGATAGGGCGTGCGCCCGATCCAAGTGCTGATCCAAGTGCCGAGCCGTCGCCCGCACTTGCGTCACTCGCAACCTCCCCTTCACCACCTTCTGC
This sequence comes from uncultured Singulisphaera sp., assembly GCA_964356445.1. Lineage (GTDB taxonomy): Bacteria > Planctomycetota > Phycisphaerae > Phycisphaerales > SM1A02 > F1-60-MAGs104. The sequence goes on from CAYHHO010000017.1 coordinate 2,956, forward strand.
CGTCGTGGTGCCTGCCGCGAGCCGACCAAGCGGTCTCAACGCTGCAATTCGCTTGACCGGTCCAACTGAAATAGACGCGCCATTATTGAGGGCGACGCAGGCACGAACGATGTCCTCCGCGATCCAAAACTTCCACTGAAGATCCCACAACTTCGAGAGATTCGGCTTGTCGAGCGCTGCGCTTGGTGCCCCGAGTACAGCCTCGTCCACGTAGATCCCCTGATCATCCGCGACCGACTTGTATGCCTTCAAACGCCTGGCTGAAAGGTCGGCGACGAGCTTTGTTTGCTGCTCAGTTGTCAACTTGACGTCGATGGTCTGGTTCAATTCCGCCTCGATAAACCGAAGTTTGGATCGCTGCAATTCGATCATGACGTCCTCCTCAGAGGGAGGAAGCACCCCTCGACACTCCTTGACCAGTGCCGCGTAGGACTCCTTCAACTTGTCGTACATGTCAAGATGAACCTGCTTGAACTTTGAATCGCTCGCTGCGAGTCGAAGCGACATGATTGGAGCGTGGACGCCTCGATTGTGCGTCAAAGCAGATGCCGAGACGCCGTTGCCAACAGGAACTCCGTCCGCCATCCGATCCTTGACGAGTTCGACCAGTTTGCGATTGACCGCAACGTTTCCAGTCACAACTTCGTTCCCAGGAATCAAAATCGACACGGGAGTTCGTTCGAGCCGAGCCATTTCCTCGAACTTGGCACCAATCGCGGCCGCCGCTTCCTCGTTCTCGACTTGGATATCGCCGCTAAAAATAACTGCCCCAACGGCAGCAGAAATCGAAACGACCCCCAACACGACGACGAGCGCATTCGCCTTAATCCACACGGCAACCTTGCGCGCGACTTGGGATCCTTCGGCTGGAGATCCATCGACGCCGTCGGGCGACTCCGCGGCTTTTCGCTTGAGGAGACTCTTGATGTCAAATTTCAAGTTCATTTGGTTTTCTGGGGCGAATGCCTCACTGTCCTTCGACAGGTTGAGGAGGTGCCGCGGCGGGGCTCTTCAGGATGACAGTAAATCTCAAAACCCCTTCGTAGAGGGTGTCCCCTTTGCTGATGAGGATCGGTTCGCTCGGAAGAGGCGCTTCCTTCGCCAGATCGACCTCGGGGAGTTTTTCGTCCTTCGCGACTGCATCTGTCCGCTTTCTCCGTTTCGCGGTACTTCCTGAGGTCCCGGTGCCATCCTCGCGCTCATTCGCCTCGGGATCTGCGCCGTCGTCTCCCGCATTGATACTGCCCCGAAAGCCAACATTCGAATCTTCGATGGGCGCACGAAACTTCTTTGTCAACGCAGCACCACCGCTCTTGCCTTCGTTGCCACCACCCGACGCCACGCCAAATCCTCCGCCCGAATCACCGCTCTGCCCGTCGGGATCTCCGGATGGCGCTGTTTCAGTTCGGACATCGCCGACGATCTTCGTCCACGCGGGCATCTGGATTGGCGTCTCAATCGTGTAGGGCGCCTCCGCCCGATCACTGTGGCTCTTCAACCATTCGAGAACACCCTCCGCTTCGTTCATGAAGCGCGTTGGATCCTTGTTGGTCAATGTGATCAGTGCTGAGACCTCGATCTTGTGCTGACCCGTGACTGGGTCAATCACGGGCTCTCCGGAGAATGACTGAAGTGTGACCAACCTTCGATCCCCCACAGGAATCTTGATGATCGCATCGGGGTCCGTGCCGAGTTCGACCGACGCGGGGCGCGCTGCACCGAGTGCCGCATAGGTGTCATCGACAAGAAATGGCCAGATCTCGCGGTTTTTCAGCAGTGCCAGCATATTGGCATCGCCACCTCCTTGTTCGGAGAGTTGCTGCGCTTGATTGAGTTGGCTGACGAGGCTTGTCCCCTGCCGAATTGTTGTTTCGGCACGCGCCTTGATCTCTTCCAACTTTGAAATCTCGATTCGGTCGAGTTGCCCTCGAACAAACATTGCCAGCGACGAAAGTAAGAGAAGCGCGGCTGCGGCAACAAACCAAGGGGTCTTTGCCTTCCAGATTTTCCGCCGAATCCGAGCAAGCGGGGAAAGGTTGAGGTCGACTTTCGCCAGCCCAACCCCCTGAAGCGCGAGCCCCATCGCCGTCAGGAGGTTGATCGAATTCGCTGCGAAATCTGCGGGATCTGGACCATTCACGTGAATGCGTTTGAACTCTTCCAGGCGACTCATCGACATTTGGAGGTCGCCTGCGATCTTGCTGCGAAGACCAGGAATCTTGAGTGTGGATCCAACGCCGACAACCTTTTTCAGCGCGACATCCTCATTGGCTGCTTGATAGAACTCGCGAGATCGACCAATTTCATCGACGAGTTGCGCCGTCACACGCCGCAGTGCCATTGTGCGGGCGCGGAGGACCTTTTCGCCTGGCGAACGGTCGACCTTAATCCGCTCCGCTCTGCCGTAGTTGACATTCTGGCTTCGAAAAGCCTCTGAAATGGCGTTCGTGAACTCCGATCCGCCGATCGGGAAGGTCCGGATCCAGAATCGACCTTTCGCCATCGCGATCAGATCTGTCGAGTTCGTGCCGATATCAAGACAGGCAAGCGGATCCGACTGTTCATTGAGTTCAAGGTCGAAATACAACGCGTTGTAGGCGGCGACCGAACTCAGCGTCAAGACATCAGGTTCGATGCCGCAATCGGCGTAGAGACTCAGCAGTTCGTGCAGTCGCTCCTTCGTCACTGCGAATATTCCAATGGCGCACTGCCCGCCTTCTTCTCCTGGCAGGATGTGGCTGTCCCACTCCACCTCTTCGATCGGAAACGGAATCTGCTGCTTCGCTTCGTATTCGATCATGCTGCGGAGCGTCTTGGCATCGACGGCCGGAATCGAGGCAAATCGTGCAAATCCGACATTTCCTGGAAGGCTCATGACGATCGGTTCGTTCGCGATCTGCTCGCCGTGCGTCTGCATGAAAGCTCCAAGCGTCACGCGGATCATCCCTTCGCGATCCGACACGCTTGGATCTGACAGCACCTTTTGGTGAGCGATAACAGAGAAATCGGTGACCACGACCGAGTCACCGACAGTCTGTAGCCGAACCGCTTTGAGGGCGAATTCTCCGACTTCAATTCCCCATGCAACTCTGCCTGATTCCATCTCGACTGGCTCCTGTTTCGGTGAAGGTCACTCGAAGAGTTTTGAATGCGGCGCTCCTGAATTTGCGCCGCATTCGCGGGCACAAAGCCAGTTGCGCCATCTTATACGCTGCCAGCGGATCGTGGATGCGATACGCTCTCGCGAATGCTTCCCGAATCATCCCCAACGGATAGTGACGCCTCACAGCGCGCGACATCGACCCCATCAACCGACATCAATGCGGCACTCAATGCCGAGATCGAATCCGCCCTCGGGGGAATGAGCATCGACGAGATCCTCATGGCGACAAATACGCCACGCCCAATGGCGAGGGTGGCGGGAGCCAACCCAATTCGGCGCACCTCGGGCGGGCGGCAGATTCGAACCGGAAGCGTCATGGAGATTCGCGGAAAGGATGTCTCGGTGGAGTTCGGCCCCAAGAGCCACGGCGTCTGCCCGCTCAGCCACTTTGAGACTCCGCCAAGTCCAGGTGACCGAATGGAGTTTGTGGTGGAGCGACTCGACCCTTTCGAGGGCGTTCTCATCCTCGCGCGCGAGGGAATGGTCACCAAGGCGCAGTGGGGAGACTTGAAGGTTGGACAAGTCGTCGAGGCGCGCTGCGTTGGGATGAATGTCGGAGGGCTCGACATGGAGGTTGCGCATCACCATGCATTCATGCCCGCTGCGCAGGTTGACCTGCGCCATATCGAAGACATCTCTGTTTTTCTCGGGCAGAAACTCCAGTGCGAAATCATCGAATTGCGGCGCAATCGTGAGAGAATGTTGCTCAGCCGAAGGCGAGTCCTCGAGAAGGAACGCAAGGAAAAGCGCGACGCGCTTCTGAAGGAAATTGAGGTCGGATCCCATCGGACTGCGACGATTGTTGCACTTCAACCCTTCGGAGCATTTGCAGATATCGGCGGAGTGGATGGGCTCATACCCATGGGCGAACTCGCGCATGGAATGATCAAGAATGCAGCCGATGCTGTCGCAATCGGCGACGTGGTCGAGGTCAAGGTGATCCGAGTTGATCTCTCGGCCGTTCCGCCCCGGATCACGCTGAGCCGTCGGCAGATGATGGCAGATCCGATTGTCGAAGTGATGCGTGGACTTGAGGTCGGCTCGACTGTGAAGGGGGTGGTCCAGCGCCTGATGGATTTTGGCGCGTTCGTCGAAATCTCGCCTGGGCTCGAGGGTCTCGTTCACATCTCTGAGATCTCCCATGAACGAATTTTCACGACCGACAAGGCGCTGAAGATCGGACAAGAGGTCGAGGCCAAGATTCTGAGTTTTGACCAAGAGCGGCGCAGAATCAGCCTCTCGATCAAGGCGCTTCAGGATGCGCCAGTCAGGCAGGAGCCACGCGGCCAAGGCGGCGGTCGCGGTGGTGATAGAGCATCTGCGGAAGATCGACAGCCCCGCGAGGCGGATCCCTCTATGCGCAAACTCCTCGCGAAGTTCGGCGCTGGCGCGAAGGATCTCAAGGGTGGGTTGAGCTGATCCCCCGCTGATCTGCGCCGCAGACCGCGAAGCGTTTGCTAAGAGTTGCTTGTTTCGTCGCTGTCGAGCCAGAGGTCGCAGAGGTCTTGACCATCCGCACTGCCGCGCAGCAGGAGATATGTACGCGTTGCGCATGATGCGACGATTGAGAACACACTGGCACCTATGAACAGTCCCAGAATCGTCCGCCACATGTCGATGAAGGACGCGGTCATCGCCTGAGTCAATCCGAGCGCCGTGGGTGGAGGCGCCACGACAGGTTCGAGGAATCGCAGCGTCGCAACTGCATGCATCACCGGCTCGCCGCTTGCGGATTCGTACGCACCGGTGCCCAGCGACCACATCGCGGTCGCAGCGCCATCGGCCACAACTGTTCCGAGCGAAACAACGACGATCGAGAGGACGACATACCAAAGCAAGTGCAAGGGTCGCGCGAGCATGTATGCGCCAGCGCGCTGAATGCTCTCGACTGCATCGCATCCATCACAAGCAACCGCTGGCGCGATCAATGGAAATCCAACAATGAGCACCGCGACGATGAGCGCAGAGAGCGCAGCGAAGCCCAGCGCAGCGCCAAACAGCACCCCCGCGACGACATCGAAGATCGGCACATTGACAAGCAATCCAAGAATCCACGCAGGAATCCAGAGTGCCCATGCGAGCGCAGCTGCGAAGATTGGCGCGCCGATGAGCGTTGAAAAGCGAGGTTGAATGAATTCCCTCGCCTGCGCGAGAGACCACCCGCGCGCGGAGAGATCGCCTGCGCTCACGCGGCAGAGCACACCAGCCCCCCACCCGACAACGATGATGCAGGTCAGTGCGAACAGGACAGTAAACCAGGGCGCCGCATCCCATGAATGGGTTGGTACGCGGCGAACAAGTTTCAGTCCGCTGTCGAACGCCAGCGATGGATCCGCATGCACGACTGCGCGAACCATCTCGTAGAAGGATGTCCGAATGGCTTCATGGAGTGCGTCAAAGGAGCCACGAGGTCGGGCCGCATCGATCATGCGTGCGAGCGAGGAGTAGCGCTCTGGGTCCATCGACCCCTCACCACCCGATTCCGCCGCGCGGAGCAAGCACACAGCAATATCGTCAAGGCTCCCCTTGCCTGCTGCGCCGCGATCCTGCGCGAGCAACTCGGGGACGACGATTGTTCGAACCGCGTCCAAGGAATCCACGAGTTGCTTCTCGCGCAGAGGACCAGCGAGGAGTCCTTCGGGAGGCGAACTCGCTGGAGCGAATCCATCCCAGAAACGACCAGCCGCTACGACCGTCAGGAGGATGAAGAACGCGAACACAACGCGACTCGGTCGCAGTCCGGCATGAACTGCCGAAAAGAGATTCACAAACGGCAAAGCCCGCGCCCAATCGATGCTGTCAATGCGGGCATGTGAGTGGCGCACGAGGGGTTCATCCTGCTTCGGTTGCGTTTGTGCATTCATCCGCTGCTCGGCGCGGAGTCTAACGCCCGTTGAGCAGTGCAGATCCAAGTCCGCGTTTGTGGTGGTCGGTAGCATCGGATCGAATGCCCGACGAACTTCAACCGGTCCTCGATCGAATTCGCGGAGATTCAGCGCTTGCGCTTGAGCGCCTCTTCGATTTCCTGCGCATCCCCAGCATGAGTGCGGATCCTGCGTACAAGGATGAGGTCGCCCGCTGCGCCGAGTGGGCATGCGCGCAACTGCGCAGCGCTGGGCTCAATGCTGCGGTGCGCCCCACCGCCGGCCACCCAATGGTGGTCGCGACTCACGAAGGGCCTGCTGGGTACGACGGTCCGCGACTGCTCTACTACGGTCACTACGACGTGCAACCAGTGGATCCAATCGATCTCTGGACGAGTGGACCATTCGATCCAGTGCTCGTGGACGGTCCGCGCGGCAAACGAGTCGTCGCCCGTGGGGCGTGCGACGACAAGGGGCAGGTCATGTCGTTCATCGAGGCGTTCCGCGCTTGGATCAAAGTCAGCGGCACACTTCCCTGCGCTGTGACGGTGCTGCTGGAAGGTGAAGAGGAGTCGGGCAGCGAGAATCTCGAGCCATTTCTCGAGCAAAACAAGGACTTTCTGAAGGCAGATGCGTGCGTCGTTTCGGACACGGGCATGTGGGACATGAAGACGCCTGCGATCACCACCAGCCTGCGAGGGCTGGTCTACGTCGAAGTGACGATTCATGGACCAAACAAAGACCTGCACTCGGGGCTTTACGGCGGCGCAGTTGCGAATCCGATCAACACACTCGCGTCGATCATCGCTGCATTGCACGACGAGCAACGACGGATCACGCTGCCTGGGTTTTACGACGATGTCGTCGATGTCTCTGCGCGCATTCAAGAGCAGCGCGCCGCACTCGGCTTCGACGACGACGAGTTTCTTGGAAGTGTCGGACTGAGAGAGCCCTACGGAGAGCGCGGCCGAACGACCGTCGAGCGCACTTGGAGCAGACCGACCTGCGATGCCAACGGCATTTTTGGTGGCTACACAGGCAAGGGGGCGAAGACCGTCATCGCCTCGCATGCATCGGCGAAAATTTCATTCCGCCTCGTTGCGAATCAAGATCCGCGGAAAGTGATTGACGCCTTTCGCGCCTTTGTTCAATCGCGTCTCCCAGCCGGCTGCAGAGCGGAGTTCACGGAGTTCGGTGCGAACCGCGCGTTTCAAGTTCCCGACGGATCGATCTTTCTCGCAGCTGCCGAGCGCGCACTCGAGCGTGTCTATCAAAGACCAGCCGTGCTCATCGGATCAGGCGGAAGCATCCCAGCTGTCGGGGCCATCCAGAGAATTTTGGGTGCGCCGGCGCTCCTCATGGGCTTCGGGCTTGATGATGACTGCGTGCATTCTCCCAACGAAAAGTTCGAACTGGGTTGCTTCGAGGGGGCGAAAGAGAGCCATGCAGCGCTGCTTGCAGAAGTAGGACGGATGCGGAGGTAGGAAATGGATCCCGTGAGGCGAACCACCTCGGCACTTTTTTTTGGGGGGGGGAGGAGCGTCGCGAACGCGATGACGGCTGGGCTGTTTGCCACTCTTGCCACTCTTGCCACTCTTGCCATGGCTGCACCCACGATGGCAGACGGACCTGTGTCGATCACGCTCGAACATTTCGGCGTCGGAGATCACTTTCGTCCGGGCGATGTCGTGGGCGCACGATTTGTGCTGCAGGGGGAACTCGAAGCGCCCACCCCGATTGAGATCGCGTGGGAACTTCCTGACGGCAACGGCGACATCGCACAGATCACCCGCCAACTTGTTCTTGATCCGGGCCAGCCTGTGACGACTTGGCTCTACGCGCGCACGCCGCCCGAAGGAAATCCGGCGGCGACCATGAGTGAAGTCTTCACCGTGCGCGTGTGGGAACACGAGAACGGCCGACGCAAGCGCGAACTGGGATCAGCGCGAGTATCCCCGGGGGCGAGTTCCTTCGCGACTGTCGGCGTCGATCTCTCGGAGGACCTGATCGGCGTTGTTGGCAGCGGGAAGATGGGACTTGACGCGTACTCCCCGATGCAAGCAGGCAGCAATGCGATTCCGTGGATGAACTCGATCACGCGAATTGCAAGGGGAATTCGCCCTGAAGACATGCCGGATCGATGGGAGGGACTCGCGCAATTTTCAGCATTGATCTGGTCGACGGGCAGCCCCAAGGCACTCACCGGCGACGCGGCCCGCGCACTTCGCGAGTGGGTCGGGCGCGGTGGATTGCTCGTCATCGTTCTCCCCGAGACGGCAGATCCATGGGGGATCGCGGCAGCGAGCCAACATCCGCTCTCCGATCTGATGCCTGACTGGAAAGTCGAACGCGATGATGCAGTGCCTGTCAGTGAACTCCTGCCGATCTTGAGCAAGTCGTCGCAACTGCTCAACCGAACCGCGACAACGCCTGTTCATTTCTTCGTCGAGTCAGGCAAGAGCCACGCCTTCGAGCCCCTGCTGTTCCTGCCTGTTCCACGGGTGGACCGCACAGGGTTCGCGAGCCCAAGGAAAGGAACCCGTGATGGCGCAATCGTCGGAATCACCCGCTCGTTCGGGCATGGGCGAGTGACCGTGATCGGAATCGATGTCGACGCCATCTATCGCCGAGCACTTCAATCGAACGGGCTTCCTCAAGCGGATGTCTTCTGGAACCGCGTCTTGGCGAGGCGCACCGATACGCCGACACCGGAGGACGCTCGGCAACTCGTCGATTCGAAACGCATGCTCACAGCAACACCGACATTCATCGATCTCGGGCGAGGCGAACTCGTCTCCGATGTGATCGGCATGCGCGGTGAAGCAGTCGTCGGATTTCTGGGAGCGTTCCTGCTCTTTGTCATCTACTGGGTGGTCGCGGGTCCTGGGGGCTACGGAATTCTGAAGTGGATGGGACTTCAGCGGCATTCATGGACGTTCTTCGTCTTCTGTGCGGTCGCCCTCGGCGGTGGCGTTTGGTTCATCGGAGGCATCATCTATTCCAGTCGACTGCGGGTTCAACACTTCACGGTCCTCGATTCCATCGTGCGCTCGAGCGTCAATCAACCGACTGACGCCACTGCGATGTCGAAAGCGACTGTCTGGTTCAGCGCGTTCCTGCCCGGATATGGGCAGACCACGCTGTCGGTCGATCCCGATAGTCCGAGGCGAAACATGTTGATGGGCTGGTCTGCCCCACCTGGTGATCAGACCAACACCTTTCCAAATCCAGCGAAGATGGCAGTTCCACTGGACGATCCTGGGACCCTCACAGTTGCTGCGCGCGCGACGAGCGCAAGTTTCGAGGCGAACTGGCTCGGAGCGGTCGATGGCAAGTGGGGCAAGGGTCCATTCCTGCCCGACCCGAACCGGCCGGTCGTCGCGACAGTCATCGCGGGTGAGCCTCTTCGCGTGCAACTCAGTGGCTTGATCGAACACACACTTCCGGGCACTCTGACCAATGTGGGATTCATCCACATCACACCCATCCGAAATCGCCCACCCGTTTCGGATGCAGAGGATGGCAATGTCAACTCGCCCTCAGATGCACTTCCCAACATCGGACGCTTTGCGATTCTGCCGAAGTGGGAACCGAACCAACCGATTGAACTCGGCGAATTGATGTATCCGGGCGGCTCGCTCGGTGTCGATGAAAAAGAAGGCGACCTTGCCCACGCGATTCGCGCCCGATTTGAGGAGCCATTTGCGGTGCGCGACCTCCAGGGGCAGCTCAATCGATTCGGCGCGCGAACACTTGGTGGAAGCATCGATGCGAACACCAGGCGGACCTACATCGACATGCTTGGGATCTACCAGATGCTCCAGCCCCCCGCGTATTTCAAGCAGACGGACAAGGACGATCCCATCGTGCGTGTCCAGCGAATGCTTGGTCGATCGATCGACCTCTCCCAGTGGTTTACGACGCCATGTCTCATTGTGTGGGGGATGCTCGACAACGCGTCGTGCCCGGTTCCGTTGCAGGTCAATGGAGAACTCGTACCCAGTGCCGGACCCGTCATCGTGCGCGCGATCTTTCCACTGCCGCTCGAGGAGCAATTCGCCGCTCCACCCAGAGACTAGAGTGATGCCATGTCGATGATTGAAACGGTCAACTTAACGCGCAAGTATGGCGAGTTGGTCGCACTCGACAATCTCAATCTCACCATTGAAGAGGGAACCTGTTTCGGCTTCATCGGTCCCAATGGCGCAGGCAAGACGACGACAATCAAGATTCTCGCGACACTTCTCAAACCAACATGGGGGGAGGCACGCGTGGATGGCCATGTCGTCGGATACCAGAACCACCTCATCCGCCCGATCATCGGCTATGTGCCCGACTTTCTTGGCGCATACGACGACATGCTGGTGAGCGAGTATCTGGAGTTCTTCGCAGCGTGCTACGGGATACACGGCGCAAAGCGAATGCGTGTGGTCGGCGAGGTGCTGGAACTGACCGACCTTGCGTCGAAGCGAGCATCCGATGTCAACGGGCTTTCGCGCGGGATGCAGCAACGGCTCTCCGTCGCGCGGGTGCTGCTGCATGACCCAAAGGTGCTCCTGATGGACGAGCCATCGAGTGGGCTGGACCCACGCGCCCGAATTGAAATGCGCGAACTGCTGAAGGAACTTCGAAGGATGGGAAAGACCATCCTGATTTCGTCACACATTCTTTTCGAGTTGGCCGAGCTCTGTACCGCGGTGGGTATTGTCGAGCAGGGAAAACTCCTCTTTTCTGGCGGTATCGCCGAGATGCTCGCGCGCGCCGGTACGGGAGGCATCGTCCATGTGGTGGTCGACGAGCGACCGAAGGAGGCGGCTGCGCTGCTGCAAGGGGTTCGAGGTATTCTCAAGGTCACCTTGGAACGAGAAGAGAAGGCGATTCGAATCGACCTCACCATCGACCCGCAGGTCGGGCTTTCCATCAGTGACATTCCGAGCCGTCTCATCGCGCAGGGTTTTCGAGTCGCTCGATTTTCGCACGAGCAAGTCAACCTTGAGACAGCATTTATGCGCCTGACCAAGGGAATCGTTTCGTGAGCCCACGATGAAAGTCCTCCTCGCAGCGAGTCCAGACCGCCCTGCAACGGCAATGATTCTCGAAAGAGTTCGCGAGATCGTCGCGAAGCACGCGGAGATCGTCGCGGAAATTCAGGCCGATAGCGCTGCGCTCTCCTCGAATCTGCGATTCGATCGCCTCGTCGCAGTCGGTGGAGACGGAACGCTGATCGCGCAGGTGCGACGAATCCTTGAGCGGGGCGTTCCACTCGTGGGAGTGAACTCGGGAAGACTGGGTTTCCTTGCGGAATTCGATCCGGATTCGCTCGAAGCTCAGGGCGAGTCGATCTTTGGGCCGAACCCACTCGTGCGCCAACGAATGGTGATGGATGTCATGGTCACGCGCAAAGACAATACTGTTGTCTTTCACGGGGTCGCCGTGAATGATGCGGTGGTCAGTGCGGGATTCCCCTTTCGCATGATCGAACTCCGACTCGGGTTTGCAGGGCACACCGGACCCGATGTCGCGGGCGATGGCGTGATTGTCTCAAGCCCTGTGGGTTCCACTGCGTACAGCGTCTCGGCTGGCGGTCCCATCGTCCACCCAGATGTCGAGGCGCTGGTCGTGACTCCAATCTGTCCGCACAGCCTCGGATTTCGGCCGATCGTCGTACCGAGCCACCTCGACATTTCGGTTCGGGTGGAACGCGCCAACGAGGGCACAACGCTGATGCTCGACGGTCAGACAAATGTGCGCCTCTCCGTTGGGGACACGGTCAATGTCGGTCGCCATCAATCCATGGCGAGGCTTGTCGGCAATCGAGATGTCACCTACTGGCAGCAGTTGCTATCGAAAATGCGATGGGCAGCGCCTCCGACCTACCGCGACCGCGGGACTTGATCGGCTTCATTGGCGAGGTCGACAGACAGGGCATCCAGTGCTCGTTCGTGCCGAGTTGAGAGAAGCATCACAGAGCACATCGCTCCCAAGAGCGCGCAGAGCATGTCCCACTGTGCATCCCAGCGATCTCCCTGTGAGCCGAGGTAAGCGTCTGCATCGTGGCCAAACGAAACTGCAGCAAGCCACTCGATCAATTCGAAGCACGCGCTAAACGCAACGGCGCACGCGATACAGAGGAGCGCGAGTGACCTCCCGGGCCGCATCGGTGTCATGCGCCGAAGCAGTTCACGCGCAATGATCGCAGGAACAAATCCCTGCACGTAGTGACCAAATCGGTCGTAGTTGTTTCGTTCGCTCGCAGTCCATGACTGCGCCCACTCCCCTATCGGCACCTGCTCGTAGGTGTAGTGCGCTCCGATCGTCAACACGACCGCGTGCAATGACATCAGGACGAGAAGAATGCTCGAGATCCTGTGGCGTCGCGAGACGATGATCGTCAGCGGCAGTCCCAGCAATACCCACGGCATTTCGAGCCACCAGGTCATCCAATCGCGCGGGTTCCATGCGGACCATGCCACCACAACAACAACGATGCCCGCGAGGAGTGCGCCCAAGGGAATCGCTGATCGGGCAACGGGAACCGTTTGTTGGATTCGCCGCACGTGTGCGCACTGTAGCCGCCTCTACGCCAGACCCACAAACCACGCGTCATGCCCGCGCGTGCGGATTCTCGATACATTTTCACGATGATCGACATCAAGGCGTTCAGGGAAAATCCAGATCGGTTCATCCAGGGAGCCGCCGACAAACGGATGACGGTCGACTTCGCACGGCTGACTGCGCTCGATGATCAACGCCGGCAGGTCCTGCTGGAGTTGGAGACGAAGCGAGCCGAGCAGAACCAAATCAGCAAAGAGATCGGCCCGCGCATCGGAAAGCTCAAGGGCCAGTTGAAGTCGATGGGAGAAGAGAACCGAGCGGAGATTCAGAAGGAACTCGAGGCGCTTGAAGCAACTCCCATTCGCCTCAAGAACGAGACTGCAGTCCTTGAGCGCATGCTCGCAGATGTCGAACCTGCTTGGCAGCAAATTCTCCTCACCGTTCCGCAGCCACCTGCTTCGGACGTTCCCAAGGGCGATGGCAGCGACCAGAATGTTGAGATCCGCCGGTGGAATCCAACCGGCTTTGACCCAACGAAGTCGTTCCTCGCAAACCGTGGATTCAAGCCGAAGACTCACCAGGAACTCGTGCGCACGCTGGGATTGGTGGACTTTGAACGCGGAGTCAAGATGTCAGGCACCCGCCACTACGTCTTGACTGGGCTGGGCATGCGGTTGCATCAGGCGGTGCTTCGATACGCGATTGACTTCATGGCTGACCGACGCGGGTTTCAGCCCATGGGCGTTCCGGTCATCGTCCGAGAGGAGTGCATGATTGGAACAGGATTCTTCCCCGCTGGGCGCGAGCAGGCTTATCACCTCGAAGAGTCCAAGCGAGGAAGCAACCATGACTTGTTTCTGACTGGCACGGGCGAAGTTGGGTTGATGGGTTTGCACGCAGACGAAATCGTTCCGCTCGAGTCGCTCCCGATGAAGTATGTCACGGTCTCGACGTGCTTTCGACGAGAAGCGGGCGCCGCCGGGAAAGACACAGCAGGGCTCTACCGCATTCATCAGTTCGACAAAGTTGAACAGGTTGTCGTGTGCCGAGCAGATGACGCAGAGAGCCGACAGTGGCACCAGACGATGCTCGAGTCAGTCGAGATGATTCTGCAATCGCTTGGCCTCGCATACCGACTGTTGCAGTGCTGCACTGGTGACCTCGGAGTCAAGAACGAGGACATGATTGATGTCGAATCGTGGATGCCCGGGCGAGGAGAGGTCGGATCTGATGGCGCGCCCACCGGGGCATACGGAGAAACGCATTCAGCAAGCAGGCTTGGCGACTACCAATGCCGGCGCTTGAATTTGCGCTACAAAGACGAGAGTGGAAAACCCCGTTTCGCCTATGCGCTCAACAATACGGTCATCGCGAGCCCACGCGTATTGATTCCCCTGCTGGAAATGCACCAAAACAAGGATGGTTCTGTGACGATTCCCGCGCCACTCCGTGCGCACATGGGGGGGATCGAACGAATCGAACCGAACGCGAATGGCTCGACTTAAGGTCGTCCGCCGGTATTCACGATCGGATAGGGACTCAGCGTCGACGGCTTGTTCATCAACCAGAAGCGCGCCCAGTCATCCTGCACTTGGCGCAGATCGACGTCGCCGACCACGACTGAATTCATGTACGCCTCGTTCACGGAGAGCGCCGTTCCTGCGAGTTCTGGTGTCAAGTCTCGCCCAATCACGACCGCATTGGCGCAGTAGGACTTCTTGCACTCTTCGTTGATCTCGCGCCAGCGGGCCAATGTTGGCTCGGAGTATCCGCCTGTCGCGATAAATTCTGGGGAGTTCCCTTCGATGGCAACTTCCTTGCGAAACAACATCAGTGTCTTTCGCGTCGAAGCGTCGAGATACACGAGCCGAGAATCGCCTGCTGCCATATCAACCCAGTCCCGCGGGAGTTCGGAAGCAACTTTCTGAAGCGGGACCGTGTTGACCTGATTCGGAGTCTGGCATGCCGGCAGGAGCACAGCGGCAACAGCACAAACCGCAAAGGTGGAAGCAACCGAGAGTGAACGGCGCATGTTGGACACGTTGGTTTTCATCGGCTAACTCGGGTTCCTTCAGGGCGGATCGGTCGTTTCTGCGAGGCGAAGCATGGTAATTCTCAGGCGGTGCGGTGTCAACAATTGGGCGATGTACGCGCGAGTTCATCGAGCGTGCACTGGGCGAGCCGATCAAACGCGGTCACGGAAAGTTCGATGTCGGTCTCCCGGGTGTCTTCGAGCGGGTTGTGGCTGATTCCAAGCAGGCTCTGCACAAACATCATGACTGTCGGGATGCCTGCCCGCGAAATCGATGCAGCGTCGTGCAGGGGTCCCGAGGGCAGGCGCATCGACGCACCGCAGGTTGCAATGATCGATTCGTCGCAGAGGTCGACGAGATGGGGGGCGAAGCGAATTGGATCGATCTGCCAGAGGCGATCCCAATGAACGGTGACGTTGCCTTCGCGTGCGAATCGTTCGCTCGCGTCGCGTGCGGCGTGAAGCATGTCGGCAAGTCTGTCGCGATCGAGATGGCGCTGATCGAGTGTGATGCGGCACGTCTCGACGACGCTGGTCACGATGCCGGGTTGAGTGTTGCATGAACCGATCGTGCAGACGCCGCCGAAGCGCTCGGCGATCGCGTAGCTCTCTGGGCTCATGCGGGCAGCAGCGAGGAACGCGTCTCGCCTTCGATTCATTGGAGTACTGCCCGAGTGAGCCGCCTGCCCTGTGAATGTGATCGCGTGGCGTTCGACGCCGAATGTTCCCAGCACCGCTCCAAGCGAGAGCCCTTTGTCGAGAAGCACGGGGCCCTGCTCGATGTGAAGTTCGAGATACATGGCTGCGTTCTTCAACTCGCACTTGGAATCACCAACCCGATCGAGGTCGATGCCGACAACGGAAAGTGCCTGCGAGAGCGAAGTGCCGTCGGCGTCTTTCAGAGTTCTCGCCTCGCTCAAGTCGAGTGATCCTGCGCAGGCCGAGGATCCAAAGAGGCTCTTTCCAAATCGCGCGCCCTCTTCGTCGGCCCAGTCCACGAGCCGAACCGTGATCGGTGGTCGCCCCTTGTACTGCGCGTGAATTCGGCGCAGAATTTCGAGCCCTGCGAGAAGGTTGAGGCATCCATCAAGCCAACCTCCGTTGGGGACCGAATCGATGTGCCCTCCGATGAGCAGCTCGCGCGGAGAATTCCCGCGAAGCGTCGCCCAGAAATTGCCTGCAGCATCTCGGTGGGTTTCGAGCGGAACTTGTTGGCATTTTTGCTGGAGCCACTCCCGTGCTTTGATCCATGTTGGAGTGAATGCAACACGCTGCGCGCCGTGCGAGTCGCTCGTGAGCGCTCGCAATTCCTTCAGGTCGGCAATCACGCGCTTGGGATCGAGAGTCTGTCTCATGCTCGCGTAGTGTCCCAAGATTTCAAGTCCGGTGAAGGCGTACGCGGGATGCACTGCACCGCCCGTTACCATTCACCGCGAGTCACAGGCGCCTCGGGCTTTTCATCATGAACCTAAAACCGATTCTCGATGAAGGCGCGGCGAACGCCAATATGGCTGAGACTCAGGTGCCGCTTCACCCGCGGCAAGCGCGCGTCGAAGCCGATCGCTGCCTGTATTGCTTTGATGCTCCTTGCATCCAAGCATGCCCCACAGGTATCGATGTGCCTGCATTCATCCGCAAGATCGCGGGCGGCAACGCGACTGGCGCAGCGAAGACGATTTTGCAGGCCAACATTCTTGGAGCGTCCTGCGCGCGAGTCTGTCCGACAAAGGTCCTCTGCGAAGGCGCGTGTGTGATGCACGACCGCGATGAGAAGCCGATTGAAATCGGGAGGCTGCAGCGTTTCGCGACCGACTACGTCACGGACCGAGGCATCCAGGTCCTTTCGCCACCGAGCACGAAGCGCACGCATCGCATTGCGGTTGTCGGATCAGGTCCGGCTGGACTGGGGTGCGCAGCGGAGTTGGCTCAACTCGGTTACCGCGTGACGGTCTTCGAACGCGCAGCGCAGCCCGGCGGGTTGAATACACACGGCATCGCGTACTACAAGATGAAGCCGCACATCAGCCTCGCCGAAGTGAAGCTCGTCGAGGGTCTTGGGATTGAACTCAAGTGTGGCGTGGATGTTGGGCGCGACGTGACCGGTGAAACCCTCACGCGTGAATTCGATGCAGTCTTTCTTGGAATCGGACTTGGAGCTGGAAATTGGCTTGGGATTCCCAACGAGGAACTTCCCGAGGTCTGCGATGCGCTCACGTTTATCGAGTCGCTGAGGCGCAGTCCGTTGCATCAAGTCCCCGTCGGGCATCAAGTCGTCGTTCTCGGCGGCGGGAACACCGCGATCGACGCGGCAGTTCAAGCCGCGAAACTTGGTGCGAAGCGCGTCACGCTCGTCTACCGAGGATGCGAAGCGGACATGTCGGCGTACGACTTTGAGTGTGCGAAGGCCAAAGACGTCAGAGTTCACTTTCAGTTCGAGACGATCCCAGTTGCGGTCGTCGAGTTGCAAGGTCATGTGAGTGGGATCCGACTCGCTCGCACGCGCAGACGGGCGGGAACGCTCGAAGCCATCCCGAACTCCGAGTTCACCCTGGAGTGCGACATGATTCTGAAGGCAGTCGGACAAACCAAACAGGGCGAAGCGATGCGCCGCATTTTCCCAACGCTCGAACTCAATGCGAATGGGACGATCCAGCGTGTTGCAGAGAGCGGCGCGACCAACATCGCCAACGTCTTTGTCGGTGGTGACTGCGCCAACGGAGGCCGCGAGGTTGTGAATGCCGTTGGCGAAGGGAAGATCGCCGCACATGGAATTCACGCATTGCTCTCGGGAAACAACGCGACACTGCCAATACAAAGTTCGCGCCACGGCGTCGTGGGATCGCCGATTGGATCTGGGCTGCATGGACCCGTGCGAGCACACGAACTTGAAGCGCAGTGGGAGCAAGCGAGTGGCTGATCTCGCGTGCAACTTTGCCGGGATTCGATCCCCCAATCCGTTTTGGGTTGCGTCGGGACCCCCTGCCAACTCGGCGCACCAGGCGCATCGGGCATTCGACGCGGGCTGGGGTGGAGTCGTGTGGAAGACCATCGGCGATCCGATCGTGAATGTCTCGTCGCGCTACTCGGCGCTGGACGTCGGGCAGAACCGAATGGTCGGCTTCAACAACATCGAACTCATCTCGGACCGATCGATCGAGGTGAACTTTCGCGAGATCACAGAGGTCAAGAAGCGCTGGCCGCATCATGCGGTCATCGCGTCGCTGATGACTGGAACGCGCGAGCAGTGGCACGATTTGGTGCGCCGCGCGCTGGACGCTGGCGCGGACGGCATCGAGTTGAACTACGGCTGCCCGCACGGAATGTGTGAGCGCGGCATGGGGTCTGCCGTCGGGCAACAACCTGAAGTCGCAGAGCGCATCACTGGATGGGTGATGGAGGCTGCCAAGATTCCGGTGATCGTCAAGTTGACCCCCAACATCACGGACATCACGGCTGCTGCGCGCGCGGCGAAGCGCGCTGGGGCGAATGCGATTTCGCTGATCAACACCATCAACTCAATCACCAACGTCAATCTCGACACCTTCGTGCCTGAGCCGATGGTTGCGGGGATGAGTTCGCACGGTGGATACTGCGGGCCCGCAGTGAAGCCAATCGCACTCAACATGGTGCAGGCATGTGCGGCCGATCCTGATGTTCGACTTCCCATCTCGGGAATCGGCGGGATTTCAGGTTGGCGAGACGCCGCAGAGTTCATCGCGCTTGGCGCAGGGTCGGTACAGGTCTGCACCGCGATCATGCATCATGGATTTCGAATCGTCGATGACATGAAGGAAGGGCTCAGCGACTATCTCGATAGCAAAGGGATGCGCAGTATCGGCGAGTTGGTCGGAAGAGCGGTGCAGAAGGTCACAACTTGGGAGAGGCTCGATCTCAACTATCGCCGCGTCGCGCGAATCGATCACGACACCTGCATCGGATGCAACCTCTGCTACATCGCGTGCGAAGATGGCGCGCATCAATGCATCGACCTCGTCTCGCCCGATGCGATCGGCGTAGGGCTTGGTCCGGGGCGCGTGCCGTACAAGCCGGTGCCGAAGGTGCGCGAGGATGATTGCGTCGGATGCAACCTCTGCTCACTGGTCTGCCCCGTCGACAAGTGCATCACGATGGTTGATCTGCCACAGTCGAAGGCACCGATGAGTTGGAGCGACTATCAAGCGAAGTTGGCGCGGGGAGAAGTGAAGGCGATCGAGCCGCACGGGTGAATGTGGTCGGCGCGCAGACAGACGAGCCGAAACTCGGAAGCGAGGAGGCCCGCGAAAGGACCTCCCGGCGCTCAAACATGCTCGCCGGCTGCGCGGACGCTTGCCGGCTCCGCAACTCGCGCGGGACCTTCTTTCGACGGCCTACACGGTTTTCGAATTTCGGATTCGCCGGTGTGGGTTCGACTTACTGCGCGGAAGGTCTATCGGGCTTCCGCGGCGAGCGACGCGTTCGCGCGCAGCCGCTCGAGTGAGAGGCCGCCGATGACGACGCAAGTCACTGCCGGGTGACGCAAGATCCAGGGGATGGTTTGCGCGGGATCGAGCGTTCCGCTTGCGAGTGGCTTCTTGACGAAAATGGCTCGACCGCAGTCCTGTGCGCGTTGAAGGACTGGTTCCATCTCCAACGCGGCCGGGTGAAACTCAACCATGAGCGCATCGATGCGCTCATCGCGCAGCGCCGCGTCTGCGCCATCGACAGTCTTTGGAGAAAATCCGATTGCGCCAATGAGTCCCTGGGTCTTGAGATGCTCAAGCGCACCGAGCGCACAGCCATCGCGCAAGATGGCCTTGTCCGATCCATCGGAGTGGATCCACACAAGGTCGACGCGCGTGCTTCGAAGGCGAACGAGACTCTCGCGGACGCTTCGTTCGATGGCAGACGCCGAGAAGTCGTAGGTGGAAACACCTTGCGAGAACTGCTCCCCTGCTTTCGTCGAAAGGAATAGCGATCGGCGCGATTCGCTGTCCAATGACTCGAGGGCGATACCAACGCGCTGCTCGCTGAGCCCGTATGCGGGCGCAGTGTCAATCACGTGAACACCGAGGGCGACCACTCCCTTCACGATTGCGATCGATTCGGCTTCGCTAGGAAGTTCGTATGCACGCGGATACTTCGCGCCTTGGTTGCGACCGATCTTGAATGCTCCCCAGCCGATCGCGGTCACGGTTCGACCGAGTCGTGCAGCAGTTCGAAGTGGAATGATTGGGGCGGTCATTCGATCGCGCTCCAAGCATCCGAAGGGAGTGCGTCCCAGGGGCGCGGCGCGGGTGCGGGAGCAGCGAGTTCGTCGGCCCAGCGCGAGATCGTCGACTCCCCCACGGAAATCTCTGCAGCAACTTGTTCTGCAATCATCGGCGCGAGCACAAGTTTCACAGGCCACAGCGTTGTAATGCCACGCGAGGTCTGCGCGAACGGGCGCGCTGGTCGTCGACCATCTTTCGTGCGCGGCTCGGCACGATCGACATCAAAGCTCGTGAAGGCGCTCCCCTGCAGTTCGAACTGCGGGATCGCTGCGCGCAGTTCTGCGATCACGTGAGCGCGAAAGTCACTTTGCGTCAGCTTCGGTCCGACCTCGGCGACTTCTCCGCCGATGTTCCACACGACATCGCCACACGCCGTTGTGTCGCTGGTGATCGTGACACGAGTCTTCGCTCCATCGATGCAATGACCGAAGACCAGCGGCAGCGCCCCTCGGATCATCGCTTGGCGAAGTGGTCTGCGCTGCATCGCAACTTCGACGCCGGCGAGGCGAGCGAGCGACTCGTTGCCTGCGCCAGCCGCAAGCACCACCTTCCTCGCGCGAACTGACACGTCACACGCGCCGCGAATGTCGACTCGCTCGAAGTCCCCGTCGCGAGAAATCCGCTGCACGTTGCCCAGCGCGACCTTCCCGGCGTGCTTGTTCGCAAGCACCGCGAGCAGCGACTGCGGATCAATCACGGTCTCGCCCAAAGTCAGCACTTCGCCAGCGACATGTTCAAGCCAGTGCGGGCGTGCAGACTTCGCCACCGGTTCTGGGCGGGTATTCAGCGCCAATTTTGCGCCGACCATTGCGGCCGCGCTGACGAGCCCTTCGGAACGCCAGAGGTAGCAGTGAGAGGTCAGTCGGCGAACTGCACGCAGGTCGCAACCCGATCCAGCAAGCATCTCACCCCAGCGGGCGGCCGCAGCGGCTGCTTCCGTCGCGTCATCTCCGGCTACTCCGCGCAGCGAGTACTTCAAGCCGGCGTGGAGGATTCCTTGGCTTGAAGTGGTCTGACCGGCTCCGAGCGCAGTTGATTCGACGAGCAGCGCCGACAATCCGCGTCGCGCCATCGCATCAAGCAGGAAGAGGCCTGCGCATCCCGCGCCGACGATAAGCGCGTCCAATGTTGGGATCTCGCTGCGCATGGCCGTTCGAGTTCGAATAGTAACAGTGTGACTGGCGCACTCGTCGCGCGTGGACCTTTCGAGTTCGAATGACAACAGTGTGACTGGCGCACTCGTCGCGCGCCACGAGGCGCATGCTCGATAGACTCGACATCAATGGCAAGCCTTGCGACGCACACGCCGTGTCCGCTGCTCATCAATGGAGAGTGGATTCACCCAGACATTGCTTCGACGCCGGTCTTCAATCCTTCGACGGGCGAGTGCATTGCGGAGTGCCCCGCGGGTGGTCGCGCTGAGGTCGATCAGGCGGTCGAGGCAGCGGCGGCGGCGTTTCCCGCGTGGAGCGCTACGCCACCGGTCGAACGCGCTCGAGTCTTCTTTCGACTGCGGCATTTGGTCGAGAAGAACTTTGATCGACTCTGCCACGGCGTATCGCGCGAACACGGCAAGACGCTCGCAGAAGCGCGCGGGAGCGTCTACCGCGGTCTCGAAAACATCGAATACGCCTGCGGACTTCCGTCACTGCTGATGGGCGACACGCTCGAGATCGCAAAGGGCGTGGACTGCGAGACCTCGCACCAGCCGCTGGGGGTCTGCGTGGGAATCACGCCGTTCAATTTCCCGGTGATGGTTCCGCTCTGGATGTTTCCAGTTGCGATCGCATGCGGCAACACCTTCATCCTCAAGCCAAGCGAAAAGGTTCCTCTCGGCGCTGTGATGCTGGGCGAACTCATGATCGAGGCGGGCATTCCGCGTGGCGTGTTCAACATTGTCCACGGCGGGCGAGAAGTTGTCGATGCGCTGCTCGTGCATCCGAAAGTGCGCGCAATTTCATTTGTCGGGTCGACACCGATTGCGAAGTACATCTACGAGAAGGGAACGACGCACGGCAAGCGCGTGCAGGCCAACGGCGGCGCGAAGAACTACATCGTCATCATGCCCGATGCGGATGTACCCAAGACTGTCGAAGCACTCGCGACTGCGGCATTCGGCTGCGCAGGCGAACGATGCATGGCTGGATCGACAGCGCTCACGGTCGGAAAGGCTGCGGATCGCCTGCTTCCGTCGCTCGTCGAGGCAGCCAAGAACATCCGCGTCGGACCGACCGATCGCGCGGCTCAGCCAGACATGGGACCAGTCATCACGGCGGCGCACCGCGACCGAGTCGTCGGACTTGTGACAGGCGCAGCCGATGAGGGGGCGAAAGTCATCTGCGATGGTCGAGGGGTCAAGATCTCTGACGCGCCCAAGGGTTTCTATGTCGGCGCGACGATTGTCGATCAGGTTGCAGCAGAGATGACGATCGCCCGCGAGGAAGTGTTTGGACCCGTCCTCAACGTCATGCGCATGGACGACCTCGAAAGCGCTATCGCGCTGGCGAATCGCTCTGCCTTCGGCAATGGCGCTGCGATCTTCACGAATTCGGGTGGTGCTGCGCGCGAGTTCAGGCAGAGGGTCAAGGCGGGAATGGTCGGCATCAATGTCGGCGTGCCCGCGACGATGGCGATGTTCCCCTTCACCGGCTGGGACGAATCCTTCTACGGCGACCTGCACATCCAAGGGCGCGAGGGCGTGCAGTTCTTCACCCAGCAGAAGGTCACATCGACACGGTGGTTTGGCGGCGATGTTGCCGATGTTTGGCGCAAGTAGCCACCCGATGAACGCGTGATCGAGCACTGCATGTCACAACCCTCACTACTCATTCGCGGCGGAGAGCTTGTGACGGATTCGAAGCGGTTCGTCGGCGACATCCTCTGCGAAGGCGAGTCGATCGCGGCAATCGGCACAAACCTCAAGGCCCCCGCCGGTGCGAAGGTGATCGACGCCACAGGCAAGTACGTCTTTCCGGGGTTCATCGATCCGCATGTGCATATCCACTTGCCCTTCATGGGAGCGTTCGCCAAGGACACATATCCCTCGGCGAGTCGGGCTGCGCTGCTCGGCGGCACGACGACGCTGATTGAGATGTGCTGTCCATCGCGCGCGGATGATCCGCTTGATGCGTTCGAGTTGTGGCTGTCGAAGGCGGTCGGCCAGTCCGCGTGCGACTTTTCGTTTCACATGGGGGTGACCCGATTCGACGACTCAACCGAGGCGAAGTTGACGGAGATTGTGCGCAGAGGCATCTCGTCGTTCAAGATTTTCCTCGCATACAAGGGGGCGTTCGGAGTCGACGACAGGGAGCTCTACCGGACACTCGCGCTGGCGAAGAAACTCGGCGTGATTGTGACTGCGCACTGCGAAAATGAAACGCTCGTCTCGGAGCGGTGCCGCGAACTGCTCGCTGCTGGTCGAACCGGCCCCGAAGCGCACCACGAAAGCCGTCCTCCGCAGGTCGAGGCTGACGGCGTGCATCACTTGATGACCTTCGCAGAACTCACCGGCGCTGCGACCTACATCGTGCATCTGAGTTGTGGCGAGGCGCTCGAGCGTGCGCTGGCTGCACGCGCTCGCGGCGTGCGTGTCACGATTGAGACGCTCATTCAGTATCTGGTGCTCGACAAGTCGCACGCAGAGCGACCAAACTTCGAAGGCGCGAAGTTCGTCATGTCGCCGCCGCTGCGCGATGTGCGCAATCAAGCGATCCTGTGGAATGCAATCAAGCGAGGCGACATCGACACGGTCGCGACCGACCACGCTCCATTCGACTTTGCCACGCACAAGCAGATGGGGCGAAGCGATTTCACCAAGATTCCAAATGGCATCCCGTCGCTCGAGGATCGCATCAAGTTGCTCTACACGCACGGCGTGTGCAAAGGGAAGATCGACCTCTGCACGATGGTGCGTGCTGCGAGCACGAACGTGGCGAAGACCTTCGGGCTTTATCCCCGCAAGGGCGCAATCGAGGTCGGCGCCGACGCCGATCTCGTGGTCTTCGACCCAAGTGCGCGCGGCGTGATTTCGGCTGCAAACCACACAATGCAAGTCGACTACAGCGCCTTCGAGGGATGGCCGGTCGAAGGGGCGGTCGAGCACGTCACGGTGCGCGGCGCTGTCGCGGTCGCGCACAGCAAGTTCGTTGGCGATCCGACGCGCGGACAATTTCTCAAGCGCATGCCTTCGCATGGCTGATGAGAGTTGTTCACACGATGAAGACCGCGCACCACACGAACACATCGGGCAGTAGCGAGCAACACGCAAGCCTCCACAGCGACGACCTCGCGCCGGTGCCTCTGTCGGAGCGCAAGTGGGGACTGTGGAGCATGGCTGCGCTGTGGATCTCGATGGCGGCGTGCGTGCCGACGTACATGCTTGCATCGTCGCTGATCGAAGGCGGAATGAACTGGTGGCAGGCGGTGCTGACGGTCTTTCTCGGCAACGCCATCGTCCTGGTTCCGATGGTGATGAACGCTCACGCCGGCACGAAGTACGGAATTCCATTTCCGGTGCTCTGCCGGGCATCGTTTGGAACGCTCGGCGCGAACATCCCTGCGCTCATGCGCGCTGTCGTGGCGTGCGGGTGGTTCGGAATCCAGACGTGGATCGGCGGCATGGCGATCTTCAAGATCACCGCCGTGTTCTTTCCGTCGCTGGCTGATCCGAGTGCGGCGCACTTTGCGGGAATCTCACTGGCGCAGTTCTCCTGCTTCATGGTCTTCTGGGCGATCAACATGGTGGTGATCTACCGCGGGATCGATTCGATCCGAATTCTGCTGCAGATCAAGGCGCCACTGCTGATTGCGCTGGGGCTACTCCTGCTTGCGTGGGCGTACCAAGCGGCGGGTGGATTCGGTCCGATCCTCTCGCAACCGTCACAGTTTGAAGTTGGCCAGCCGAAGGCCGGCGGATTCTGGGGGTACTTCTTTCCGGCACTCACTGCGATGATCGGATTCTGGGCGACGCTCTCGTTGAACATCCCGGACTTCTCACGGTATGCGCACACGCAGCGCGACCAAGTGCTTGGGCAGGTGCTGGGGTTGCCCCTGACGATGGCGCTCTATGCATTCGTCGGAGTCGCGGTGACTTCAGCGACGACGATCATCTATGGCAAGGCGATCTGGGATCCCGTTGATGTCCTGACTCGTTTCACCAATCCAGCGATCCTGATCATCGCAATGTTTTCGCTTTGCCTTGCGACGCTCGCGACCAATCTCGCTGCCAATGTCGTAAGCCCGGCGAACGATTTTGCGAATGTCGCGCCACGGTGGATTTCGTTTCGCACCGGCGGCCTCATCACCGGAGTGATTGGAATCCTCATCATGCCGTGGAAACTGATCGAGGACCCCACTGGGTACATCTTCGTTTGGCTCGGCGGCTACAGCGCGCTGCTGGGCCCGATCGGCGGCATCTTGATCTGCGACTACTTCATCCTTCGAAAGCGCACGCTCAACCTTGCCGACCTCTACGCGACGAAGGGCGAGTACACCTACTCCCGGGGCTTCAGCGTCGTCGCGATCATCGCGCTCGCCGCTGGAATCGCGCCGAATGTCCCGGGATTCCTCGTTGTCACGAAGGCGATCGACCCGAACTCGATCGATGCTGCGTGGCGGCACATCTACGACTACTCATGGTTCGTAGGGTTTGGAATTTCGCTGGCGGTGTACTGGGTGCTTCGCAAATCAACAGCGCGGGCGAACTAGCGCCTGCACCGCAATTCACAAGCGATTCAATTCAGCGACGGCGCCGCGAGATCAGTCCCGCGAGCCCCAAGAGCGCAACTGCGCCAGGTGCCGGGACCACGGTAAAGGATTTGAAACTGCCAGCGACGCTTCCGCTGCCCCATCCAGAGGAAGCCACGTCGGATCGGCTAAGGTGATCGATGCCAGGATCGCCGTTCCCGCCGCCGGAGGTTGCAACGTCAAAG
The DNA here is from genome assembly GCA_964356445.1 of uncultured Singulisphaera sp. Lineage (GTDB taxonomy): Bacteria > Planctomycetota > Phycisphaerae > Phycisphaerales > SM1A02 > F1-60-MAGs104. The sequence continues at coordinate 28,749 of CAYHHO010000017.1, forward strand.
CGAACGACGCTGCCGCCAGTCAAACCCAGCGATGCGAGCGAGACGGTCCAACTGACAGTGTTTCCACTCTGATAATTCGAGAAGGTCTGAGCCCCACCCCAGTTCCAATCGCCCGCGAATGAAACGAATTGAGAGTTGTTGCTCGATGAATCAACCCATGATCCGATGAAGTGATCGATCGATGTGCCAGCGAGATCCACCGGGCGACCCCATGCGTTGCCCCCAGTGCCACCGTCAGCCGTATCGATGAAGATCATGTACTTCGTCCAATTGGCGAACTCGCGCGTCGTCACCGAGAAAGTGATGTCGACATCGGAGTTCACCACATAGACGCCCGTGATGTCGAGGTTGCCCATTCCATTGTCGAACAGGTCGAAACTGCTGTCCGCAAAGTTGGTTCCCGCGTATCCAGCACTCGCAGTCGAGATGAGCGACACGGATGCGACAACCGACGCAAGGGAAATCAGGTTTTTCATTGTGAGTCTCTTTGGAAGGAAGGGGAACAGGCGAACAACCACACGCCCTTTTCCGTCACTCCCAAGACTTTGGCTTCGATTCACAACCACCGAAGTCGCATCGATTGTAACGCCGAACGACTTCAATGCAAATTGAACCATCCGATATTTATTGGTTTGGAGCACGAAAATGGACATCGGTTGGCGGAGCAGCGCCCTCAGCCGCCCCTCAACCGATCCAACTGCCGATTCCGATCCCCAACGAGCGGGAGGTGCGCCCTGCTTATCCTTGCGGCTCCGACGGTTTACGCCCTCTATCAGTTCGAGAGCCACAAATGGAACTTCCCACCTGCCCATTCAAACCCATGCCCTATGTGGGACCATCCCCCGAAGAGGTGCTCGCGCTTCGCAAGGCGCACCTCTCCCCCGCGATCTTTCACTACTACAAGGATCCGATCATGATCGTGGAGGGCAAGGGGCAGTACCTCTTCGATCACACCGGGCGGCGATACCTCGATGGGATCGGTGGGATCGTGACGGTCAGCGTCGGCCACTGCCATCCCGAAGTGACGGCTGCAGCCAATGCGCAAAACGAAACCATCGTTCATACAACGACGCTCTATTTGAATCCGCAGGTTGCACTCTTCGCGAAGGAGCTCGCGGCGAAGCTGCCAGGCGACTTGAAGGTTTGCTACTTCGTGAACTCGGGTTCGGAGGCGAACGACCTCGCCGTCACGATGGCGCGGGCTGCAACCGGCAACTACGACATGCTCGCGCTGCGCAACGCCTATCACGGCGGCAGCCCTGGAGCGATGGCGCTCACGTCGCACCACACATGGAAGTTCAATGTGCCGCATTCGTTTGGAGTGCAGCATGCGATCATGCCTGATCTCTATCGAGGTGCGCATGGTGCGGGCGATCCAGAGGCTGGTCGCAAGTACGCCGCTGACGTCAAGAATCTCATCCAGTTCGGAACCTCAGGGCAGATTGCTGGCTTCATCGCAGAGTCGATTCAAGGAGTCGGCGGAGCGGTCGTGCTGCCCGATGGGTATCTGCGACACGCGTATGAGCATGCGCGCGCGGCGGGCGGACTTTGCATCGCAGACGAAGTGCAGTCGGGATTTGGAAGGACGGGATCGCACTTCTGGGGCTTTGAATCCCAAGGGGTCATTCCCGACATCGTCACGATGGCCAAGGGGATCGGCAACGGCTGCCCGCTCGCTGCTGTGATCACAACGCCGGCAATCGCGAAATCGATCGCCAATCGAATTCACTTCAACACGTTTGGTGGCAACCCGGTTTCGTGCGCGCAGGGACGGGCGGTGCTGCGCGTCATCGAGCGCGAGGGCTTGCAGGCGAATTGCCTCAAGATCGGTGCGCAGTTGAAGGCTGGATTTTCGACGCTTGCGAGGAAGCACACCGTCATTGGAGACGTGCGCGGGCTCGGCCTGATGCTCGGCGTTGAACTGGTGAAGGACCGCAGCACGAAAGAACCAGCGACTGCAGAGTGCGCTGCAGTCTTCGAGAAGTGCAAGGATCTTGGACTTCTCATTGGCAAGGGCGGGCTCTTCGGCAACACCCTGCGGATCAAGCCACCGATGTGCATCACGGCCGCGGATGCGGACTTCCTTCTTCATGTGGTCGATCAGGCGCTTGAGTCTCTTCAATGACGACGACTCCGACGCTTGAGGTTCCGGTCGACTCGGTCGAGGCTGCACTGCTCGCTGCGCGATACGCGGATCGGATCGAACTCTGCGATGACCTGCCAAGCGAAGGGTGGACGCCGAAGATGGAACTTGTGAGAGCGGTGCGCGCTGCGGTCCAGACATCGCTCGTCGTGATGATTCGCCCAAGGCTGAGCGATTCGAATCCTGCAATGACGATCGCTGGATTTGCTGCGTCGGCGCGGATTCTCGATGCTTCGGTGCGCGAGATCGAAGCGGCGGCAGCGGCGGGCGCGGATTCAGTTGCCATCGGGCTCGTGACCCGCGACGGCCATGTCGACATGGAAGCGTGCGGGCGCCTCGCCGATGTGGCGCGCGCAGCGAAACTGGAAGTCGCGTTCCTTCGGACATTCGATCTGCTCGTGGATCGCGCGCGCGGCATGCGCGACATCACGGCGCTTGGGATGAAGCGCGTCGTGACTGCAGGAGTGCTCGGGTGGGATGCGAGCGTGAAGGGGCTACCTGAACGGATTGTTGTGCTGAAGCAAGATGCCGCTTGCGCGCAGCAATGCGCGAGCGCGGGGAACGCGCCAGTCGAAGTCGTGCCTGGCGGCGGCGTGCGCGCATCGAATGCCCTCGAATTCATGATGGTTTCGCCGCACTTGCACGCATCGTGTAGGCGCGGCGGTGTGATCAGCGAGGATGAACTTTCAACGCTCGCTCGCACAATGGGCTGCGCGCTAGCCGAGAGGCGCTAGGCAGCGGCGCTGGCCAGCGGCGCTACTTCGACCAGCTCGCCATGCAATAGTCAACGCCGACAGGAACACAGTTGGTATTCGTTGGCGCGGTTTCGCCAAGAAGGCACAGCGACAATTCAAGCGCCTGCTGATCGGTGGTGGGCATCGAAGCAGCGGGACCTGAGAGTCCAACCACGACCACGCGCTGAGGATCGAGGACGCATGACCTTGCCATGGAGTCATCGACGAGCTCGTGGTCTTCAATCTCGTTGATCGATCGACCATCGCTCCAGTCGGCACTCCAGCGCGCGACGCACCAGCACTCGGGGCAGCGCTCGTTCGTCGCAGAGTCCTTGCGGTAGAGCGCGACGACGACGTGGGATTCTTGCGAACTCGATCCAGCTTGATATGGCAAGCGGAGTTCGGGGATGGTTGGCGCAACCACGATTGGCTGGTCGAGTCGAGGCGCGCTCGACCCGAGGAGATCACTCCCATTTTGCCCAGGCTGCAGCACCGCGATGATCCCCGCGAACACGAGGCACGCCGCGATCGCGGGCTGGAGCCATCCGATGCGCCGACGAGTTGGCGTGTGCAACTCGCGTTCGAACCGATCCGCTTCGCGAGCCATTCTGAGAAGTTGTTCGAGGTCTCGTTCGTTCATCGGGTGCGCTCACGAATGCTTGTCAATTGACTCCTGGACTGCGCTGGGCAACTGTTCTTCGCCCTTGCCCCCCTTCTCTGCTCGGGAGTCCTTGAAGAAATCGAATCCTCGCGCCTTGAGATAGTCGGCCATGCGTGCAAGGAGTGCGCGTTTTCGCTCATGGGCTGTGCTGGGGGAGATGGAGAAGTGGTCGGCAATCTCACGTTCGGTGCGGTCCTCGGAGATCGAACGCAGCAGGAGCCGATCTGCATCGGTAAATGGTGCTGCGATTTCGTTGCCGCCGACGATCCGCCGAATGGCATCGACTGCGACTGCGAGTTCGGCTGCGTGGATGGGATCGTCGTAAGTACTCGCTGGGAGCCACGCATCATCGTCTGGAAGATCTGTGACTCGACGATCACGACCGCGTTCGCGCAGATTGCGCAGCCAGATGATGGATGCGACGCCATAGAGGTAGGTCGATGGCTTCGCACGCGCTGGGTCGTACCTGCCGCTCTCCACGAGTTTCCAGAACTCGATCCAGGTGCGCTGCGCGAGTTCGTCTGCGAGGTCGCCATGGGCGGCGGCTGAAGCGCGCGGCGGCGAACCCGCACCGACCTGCGAACGCAACTTGCGCTCGAAGTGCCGCACGAGCCCCGGGCTGAATTGTTTGTGCAGTTCAGTGAGATCGGGAGTTGGGTTGGAGTGCGAACCGCTCATCGCGCCATGTGTGAGGATAGGCGGGGGGGATGGACGAGCGGGATGTCCTCAGTCCGATGGCGACACATGCAGCAGCGCGACTAGGTTCTGTCTGACGGATCGAGGATCCTCAGGTACCGCTGGATGAAGGCCA
>CAYHHO010000018.1:0-21424 GCA_964356445.1 uncultured Singulisphaera sp.
ACATCCTCAGCGAAGGGATGGCCAACTTCAGTGCGTGCATGCTCACGCGCGAGTGCCGCGGCGAGGATGCAGCGCAGCATGTCCTGCGTGAATGGGAGAACTCCTACGCCAACTCGCGAAGCGCAGACAGCGAGCGGCCGCTTGTACGCACCTCTGGTACGCGCCCTGGTGATACGGCGGTCCAGTACGACAAGGGGGGCTGGGTCTTCGTGATGATGATGGAGATGATGGGCCGCGATGCAATGCTGGCGGGGCTCAAGGATTTCATTGCGAAGTTCAGAGATGGTCCTGACTTCCCGCTGCTCCAAGATTTCGTCGTCACGATGCGAGAGCACGCGAAAGACCCTTCCACCTTTGACGCCTTCACGAACCAGTGGTTTGAGCGCGTCGTCGTACCTGAATTCAAGGTGAGAGATCTCGTGGTGCGTGGGCAAGAGGGCGAGCCGCAAGTGTGGACGACTACCGCAACGATTGAAAATGTTGGCTCGGGAAGGGTGACAATTGATGTCTCCGCGTTGAAGAGTGTTGAGGCGGCCAGTGATGAGGCGCCGATCGAACGTGAAGTTGTGACAGTGACCCTGGGTCCAGGCGGAGCATCGGATGCGTCCAAGTCGATCGAGTTCAAGACTTCATTCGCTCCAGCAATAGTGCGGGTCGACCCGGATGTGCGGATGCTTCAGTTGCGTCGCAAACTGGCAGAAGCGCGACCCTGACGCTCAGCGCTTCGTGAGTCGGGCAGTCAATGCAGCCTTCGCTGCTTGTCGCCACGAGTCGATCCCCGTGTCAGCGATCACTGCGATCATGCACTGGACGACAGCAGCGGGTACTCCCGGCACTTCTGCGTTGAGCACGGCAGAAAACTTAGCCTCCGCGGGTGGGGCAGTCGTTGACGAACGCTCGCTCACCTCTAAGTCCTTGTGTTCCACATCGAGCGCTGCATACAGCGCAGAGAGTTCTGACTGGCGCACTCGCATGAATGTCATCGCGAGGAAGCCCGCCGCGGCGACAGGTTCGCGTGCGATCGCGAGTTTGGTTCCAAAGAGATTGCCGACTCTCCACTGTGCCTTCACGCTCTGTGGCCGCGCCTTCGTCACCGCTGCTACGGCAGTCGCGAATGACTCGTATTCCTGAGGTTCGTCCTTGAGTTGTCGAATCCCTTGCGAAATGAGTTCGTCGCGCAATTGCGTGGGCAATGTTGGCCATACTTGATCGAGCATCGTGGAGTTGAGCATAGCGACCGGACGACCGAGGTACCTTTGAGTGCGTGAATCTGGCATTCAACTTGATCGCGGGATCGATGATCGGGTTAACGACACTCGTCGGATGCGCGGCGCCATCACCAGCGCACCAACTCGAGACCGTGTCGCTCCTTGGCGGGTCGCTCTACCGACCGACGATGACTGTCGACAAGTTCGTGCGGCTCGAGAAGGATCTTGCCATCGCTCGGGAACGCGCAGCTGCGCATCCCCAATCCGAGGAGGACGCCATCTGGGTCGGGCGGCGGCTCGGATACCTCGGGCGTTACCGCGAGACGATCGACTGGTACGGCGACTGCATCGCGAAGTTTGGACCTACCCCGAAGTTGCTTCGGCATCGTGGGCATCGATACATCACGTTGCGCTGGCTTGCGCCCGCTATCGCAGACCTCTCTCGCGCGCAGAAGTTGGTGGAGTCGATGTCGGACGAGATCGAGCCCGACGGAATTCCTACGCCAGCGGGACCGCGGACAACCCTGCAGGGAAACATCGACTACCACTTGGCGCTTGCGCTCTTCCTGCATGGCGAATGGACGGGGAACCGTCCGGGCGACCTCGATGCCGCATCCGCAGCGTGGCGACGTGCAGTGGAACGCGCCAACAATGACGACTCGGTGGTCGCCGCACGATATTGGCTGGCGATCACAGAATTCGAGGGCGGCGATCCGACCGCAGCGAAGGCCGCACTGGATCCCGTGAAGCCGGTCATGGACATCCTCGACAACACCACCTACCACCAACTCTGCCTCGCACTCAAGGGAACAATTCCTGCAGAGGCGCTGAGCGCGAAGGATGGGCCACTTGGTCTTGGGGTAGATCGTGCAACGCTTGGATTTGGTTTGGCGATGCACGCCCGCCATGTCGCGCACGATGAACGTCTGGCTCACTCGAGACTCTTGGAGACATCTCAGCTTCCCGAGTGGGCCGCATTCGGGGTCATTGCCTCAGAAGCGGTGCTGTGCAGCGAACGTGCGCGCCGATAGCGAAGTGGCGCATGGAGGTAGCACGGTCAACCGAACCGCTCTCAATCACCAGTGCTTCTGGCTGTTGTCATCCGTCAGCGAGTAGAACCCGTCGCCTTCGCGCCGCAGTTTCCCGGCGCGCACGAGCGCATCCCACACAGCAGTCGGATACTCCTTCGGCGGGATCATCGATTCAATCCGGTGGTTCGCGCCACCCGAAAGCGGGCCGACTCCAAGCCTCGACTCGCTGTCGAGTCGCGAGAACTTGATCCTGCGCCGGAAAGTCTTCAGCGCCGTTTGCAAGAGGGTCGGGTCGAACTCAGCGACAGGCGGCGCCTCAGCGACCGGCGCGGAAACAACGGTCTCGCCCCGAAGGCGTGCGACGACGTTGCGCAACTCCGCGAGGTCGCGGTTGCCGATTACTCCCAGCAGCGACCTGCCGTCGACCTTTGCTTTGAGCAGCAGTTTGTGCATCGCACCCCAGCGCGGACCAGCGTCAGCCGCCGCACTCGCTTCGATCGCGCCCAAGTTCACGCCGATCTCAGCAAGCAGTTTGGGGTCTGGATTGCTCACACGCCCATCGTCTTTCGCTTGCCCTGCACGAAGGCATCGTGATGGCCAATGTGCCACGTGTAAATGTCCAAGACTTCTTCGAGTGTCATCTTTCCACGCTCCGTGTGAATCCCCACTCGAGTGAAGACCTCGGGCGCAAGCGATCGCAGCCATCTCGCGGTGAACTTGCGATTCGCCTCGACGAGGTCGAGTGCCTCAGCACAGTCCATGGCGGCGTTGTCGAACTTGTCAATGAGCGCATCCTCGTCGAACGCAGCGAGGAGTGGGAGTTCTTCGGCAGCGATCCGTCGCATCCGGTGGGTCGCAGAAAGTTCGCAGTCAACGTGATGCAGGACGACCTCTTGAATGCTCCAAGTTCCAGGCGAACAGCGGCGCTTCAGCTGGGCAGCCGACAGGCCAGCTGCGCCAGCGCGAAGGACAGAAACTCCCCCAAGGTACGCCGCGATTTTTGATTCGACGACCTGAGGTGTGGATGTTGCGCCGCTCGGCATGTCGAAAGTCTAGTGGCGATTCGGACCAGTTTGATCACGGCGTGTAAAGTCAGGAACCCAGCTCGCTCAGAATGAATCCGCGATCTACATCTGCAGAACTTGAAGGACTGCTCGCACGGCGGGCATTCGCGGAAGTCCTCGCGATGACCGATGCACGCATGAAAAAGGCGCCGCACGATGTCGCTGCGTGGGATGCGCGTGCGAGGGCGGGACTGGCACTCGGTCGTCTGGTCATCGCAGATGAAGCGGCAGATCGCGCGCTTCGACTCAACCCAGTGTTGCCTGATCTTCAACTCTTGCGGGCGATCATTGACCACAGGCTCGCTCGCAGTTCGATCGCGATCGACCGGCTGCGCACTCTCATTGCCAACCATCCATCCAACGAGGTTGACGCGACGATCGTGCTTGCAGAAGTCCTTCATCGATCAGCTCGCCGCGAGGAGCTCGCGGCGTTGGTTGCGACGGGCGGCGCATGGATCACCGACCCGAGAGCTGCGATTTTCACGGCTCGTGTGGCTGCCCGCAGCGACGTGACAGCGCCGATCGAGCAACTCGAGACCATCGCGCGTGGCGATGGGCTCGCTTCGACTCGCCGCATTGCCGGTTTCGACGCCGTGCGGATGCTCGATGCGGCGGGGGAGTACCGCCGCGCTTTCGATCTGGCGCTGCATGTTCACGCTTCAACTGGACGACCGTTCGATCTCGAAGGATTCTTGGATCGGTCGAGCGCGCAAGTGCAGTCGCTTGAGAGCCAGACTCGACCGCGAAAGCCGCTCGCGAGACCAGTGCAGTCCACTGCGCTTGTCGTTGGGATGCCGCGAAGTGGAACGACTCTGCTCGAGCAGATGCTCGATCGGCATCCTGAGATTGCGGGGATTGGTGAGTACGAAGGGATGCAGGCTCTCGCGGTTGCGATCGAAGGTGCTGGGATTGACCCTTCAGATCTGTCGGCGCTGGATCCCGCGCTCGCCCAGTCGCTGCAAGACGCATATCTCGCTGGTGCTCGGCATGCTCAGCGGGCTGGAACGCGCTGGTGCTTCGACAAGTCGCTGCACACATGGCGCTGGCTGCCGATGGTCGCTGCGATTCTGCCTGGTGCCGTGTGCTTTTACATCACGCGGGATCCACGCGACACCGCCGTCAGTCTCTTCTTGTCGAATTTTCATCCGTCAACCTTTGGCTGGACGAATTCGCTTGTGAGCATTCAGCAAGTCATCAAGGCAGAGCGCACGCTGGCGCCGCTTGCCCTCGCCAAGCTCGCCATCCCCCACGAGTCGATCTCATATGAGTCGCTCGTTGATCACCCATCCGAACAGATTGAACGCTGTCTTCGTCGAATGGAACTTTCGATGTCACCTCTGGTGCTCGCGCCGGAAGCAAACACGCGCACGGTGCTGACGCTCAGTCACGAGCAAGTCCGCAAGCCCATCAATCGCTCATCGATTGGTCGCTGGAAGAACTATGCATGGGCATTCGATTCTTCGTGGGATGGGTTGCGCTAGCGTCCGCCAGAATTTGCCCCAACGATGGGTGCACGATCAACCGCGCTTGGACGGAGGCATCGGCGCAAGGGCGAGAAATGGTTCCACGATGCTTGGATCGAAGTGCGATCCCGAACCTGCGCGGATGTGTGCGATGATTCGATCGCGCTCCCACGCTTGTCGGTAGGGGCGGTCGGATGCCAGCGCGTCCCAGACATCGACCGGCGCAAAGATCCGCGCGAAGAGGGGGATCTCAAGCCCCTTGAGCCCGCCTGGATATCCCGTTCCGTCCCAGCGTTCGTGGTGACAGAGCGGTATCTCAAGTGCTGGGCGCAAGAATTCAATTTGCGCAAGCATGTCGTAACCCAAACGCGGATGTGTCTGCATGATGCGCCACTCTTCGCTCGTCAGCGGACTTGTCTTGAGCAAGATTCCATCGGGGATTCCGATCTTTCCGATGTCATGCAGGAGGGCGGAACGCCCGATCTGCACGAGATCCTCTTGCGAGAGTCTAAGTGCACGACCGAGCGCGATCGACATGGCTGCCACTCGCTGCGAGTGCTGATCCGTTTCGTGGTCGCGTAAATCCAGTGCGCGGACCCAGCCTTCGAGCGTGCTCTCATACGACTGCTCGAGCACCACGTGGGCCTTGAGAAGCTGAGTGTGCTGGCTCTGCAATCTTCGAAAACGGTTCAGCCGAAGGATGGTCGTCACGCGCGTTCGAAGTTCGAGCGAATCGATTGGCTTCGAGATGAAGTCATCTGCGCCTGCTTCGATCCCTTTCACACGAGAGGCACGGTCATCGAGCACAGTCGTCATGAGGATCGGAACATCACCGAGCAGGGGAACCGCGCGCATGCGTCGGCACACTTCGTAACCGTCCATCCCGGGCATCATCACGTCGAGAAGCACGAGATCTGGCGGTCGCTCGACGAACAGTTCCAGCGCTTCGGTTCCGCATGCGGCGCGCTCAAAGGTGTGCCCGCATCCGTGGAGCATCGCCTCAAGCGTCTCGCGCGAGCCATCGTCATCGTCCACGATAAGAATGATTCTTGAGTCGCTCACTTCGTGCTGCTTTCGCGGATCAAACGCCGCAAAGTGGCAATGAGTGCGTCGATGTTGACGGGCTTGCTCGCGTAGTCGCTCGCGCCAGCTGCGAGGCACATTTCGCGATCTCCCATCATGGCGCGCGAGGTCAAGGCAACGATCGGAAGCCGCGCACAGGTCGGGTTCGAACGGAGAAGCCTGATGGCGGTGAGCCCGTCCATGACAGGCATCTGAAGGTCCATCACAACGACTGCAGGATTGTGCTGGAAGACAGCAGCCACTGCCTGCGTCCCGTTGTGAGCGTCAATGACTCGGAATCCATGATTGACCAGTTGATCGTGAATCGTCATTCGGTTCGCTTCGTTGTCATCCGCATTGATGACAAGAGGGGCTTCGGCGAACACTTCGCGGTCTGGATCAGGGTCCAGCGCGAGGGGTGACGAACCATAGGAAGTTGAAAGAACTTTTCCGGATTCGTTCGTGGGTTCGTGCCATGGCAGCGTCACTCGGAAGCAACTACCTTTGCCCAATTCGGATTCGACCGTCACGCTTCCACCGTGCAACTCGGCCAGCGCCATCACAAGGGTGAGTCCGAGTCCGGTGCCTTCATATTGGCGGGCGAGGTTTGAATCCAATTGGGTGAATGGGGTGAAGAGCCGTTTGAGATCCTCGGGCTTGATTCCGATGCCACTGTCTTGGACGGCAAACGTGGTCGTTCGTGCTTCGGCATTGGCGGTCGTCGTGAGCGAAAGTTCCCCGCTGTCATGAGTAAACTTGACTGCGTTCGTGAGCAGATTGACGAGGATCTGTTTGACACGTCGCTCGTCGCACTCGAGCGTGGCTGCGCAGGGATCGAAGTGCGTTCGAATGGTCAGACGCTTTTTCTGCGCCATCTCTGCGATGAGTCGAATGCTCGCGAGGCACATGGATTGCACATCGACGAGGCGCCGGTCAAGGTCGACTTTGCCGGCGCCAATCTTTGCGACGTCGAGCAGGTCGTTGATCAGTGAAAGCAGGTGCTGCCCGCTCTCCGCGATCGTGCCGATCGGCTTTATCTGCTTCTCGGCAAGTCCCCCGTATGCATCCGAGAGGAGCAGTTCTGAAAGCCCCAAAATGGCAGTCAGCGGTGTTCGAAGTTCGTGACTCATCGCGGAGAGAAACTCGTCCTTTGACCGCATTGCTCGCGAGAGTTCGGCATTCGCAAGCGAGAGTTGAGATGTGCGCTCGGCCACCCGCTGTTCAAGCACATTTCGATACTCCCCGAGTTCCGTGATGTCCTGCCCGACCAAGGTGGCACCTAGCACCGCACCCGACGCATCGTGGCGAGGGGAAGCGCTGAAAATAATGAGGCTGGGCATACCGCCCTTGGATTGAAGTTCAAGTTCTAGCCGCGCAGTGGCAGAGCTTCTCAACGCTGCCTCGATCATCCCTCCGGCACGTGCACGGGATCCGACTGCGACAAACGTCTTGACGAATGGGCAGTTGGCAGCATCTGCCTTCGTGAATCCCGTGAGGCGCTCAGTCATTCGGTTCCAGTCCACTACCTTCCCCTCGTTGTTGACAGCAAGGATGGGAGCGTTTGCGGTATCAATGAGAGTCTTGAGTTCGTTTCGCTGAACCTCCAAACTCGCTGAGAGCCGCTTGGCGTCAGCCAACGACCGCCCGATCGACTGCGTCAACTGAAGCAAATCGACCGTCGCATCGTGTGGTGCGAAGTCGTGCAGGACAAGTTGCAGCTCTCGCATTTCTTTCAGTTCTCGAACCCACGGCGATCCAACGAAGAAAAACCCGCTCTCGCCCTCGAGCACGACCACCTGCATCCGGAGGACCAGCGGTGTACTTGTGGACTTAAAAATGAAGAGGGTTTCACGCTGCGTCAGGATGAATTCGCGTGTGAGCGGTTCATTCGGATCGACGCCGAACCGCGAAAAACGAAGGACCTCGTCGATCTTGATGCCTGCCACGATCGTCGGACAAATTCGAGCGAGAACTGTTCCCGCCGAAACAACCCTGAGTGCGGCGTCAAGTTGGAAATAGAAGGGGAAGAGGGATTTGAACTGCTCGAGAGTGATCATCTGCCGCGATCCATTACTTCTTGATTGCATCGCCCCAGCAGACGAGAAACTCGTCGTGGTCATCGCCCTTATCCTTGAACTTGGTCTGTTCGACGGAAGCAGGGGTGTTGTAGAGCTTCGCAACTCCGTGCAGCAGTCCTTCGACAAACACCGAGAGCCCAGCACGATGGCTGTAGTAGTGCATCGTGACTTTGTTTGCCTCTCTGTCGCTGCACTCGAAGCGGGGCGGTTGCAAGTGCGGGAACATCAGCGCGACACGCACATGAAACGATGGGAGATATTCGAGAAACTCAGGAAGATCCCGTCCCGCTGCGCTCAGCATGTCGCCGTACCCCTTCTGCGCGGTATGCAGGACCCAAAATTCTCCAAAGGCGAAGAGGATTTTTTCGACCGGTAGTTCCAACACTTCAGATGCAGCCTTGACCAATCCATAGGTGATGCAATCGGGATAACCATCATTTGCGTTGAACTTGTCGACCTCTATCCCCGCCTTGCGCTTGACTGCTGCCCACTTGTCAGCACCGAACTTGATGGTGACAAGGTCTTCGATTGCCATGTTGACCAGTCCGTACATGCGATCTCCTTCGGGGTGGGCGGGGTGCTGCGAGCGAGAGTTGGGAAGTCTATAGGGCAGCGCGCCGGTGACTCCAACCATCAGGGAGGGGCAATCTTTGCAGCACGCCGATCAAGAAGTTCGAGGCGCCGCGCCATTTCTGGACCTGCGAATTCTGGATGGGTGACGCCAAGGTCTCGCAGAGCTTCGAGTCGTCCGCGAGCCGAATGTCCCGTGTAGAAGGACGAATAGGCGCAGTTCAATTCGAACGCCTCCAGCATTGCCGCGAGGAACCAGTCGTTCGCGGTCTTGCCAGCTGCAATGGAGTCGAACCTGGCGACGGGTGGAAGGAATGGTTCGCGCGCGTCAAGGACTATTCCCTGCTGCAAGAGCACCAGCGCTTGTTGAAGCGCCTTGACAAGGCTGGCCCGCACGCCGAAATCGCTCGCGACTCTCGCGAAAGTTGCGAGCCTTCCGAGCGTCGGCTGTCGCTCGCAAACTCCCTTGAGGAGCGTGTAGCCGACTTCGAGCGAATCGAATCGTTCGACGAAAGGTCGCTTCAAGTCACGGCTCAACGCGTAGTACGCCAGTGCTTGTTCCACGGAAGGGTTGTGCGCGCGCGACCCTTCCGCCCATCCACTTGCGAAGTCGCGAGCGAACGCCAATGTCGCAAGTGATCGCTGCCATGGATATGCGCTGTCTTGCGCACGAATGGCGGCGCCGATGGCCTGGGATCGTCGCTTCCCGGCCATTCGAAGATGCAGTTCGTTGTCGAGCAAGAGCCCTCGATCACCGAGCGTTGCTGCGCGATCTGGCTTGCAACAAAAGAGATTGAGCAGGTAGTCATCGTGGGTTGCCGATTCATCAAACGGAACAAGCGTGCCGATTCCGCGAACGAGGCGGTACGACCGGTACCCGAGTTTCGCGAATGCGCGGAGCACCGAGAAATCGAATCCACTTCCGGCCGTGACCTCGTACTGGACCAGCGGGGAACACCGTGCAAAAAACTCCTTGCCTCCCATGACGATGTTCGTCTCCTCGCCTTCGGCATCGAGTTTCACGAAGGCGATCTCGCTCCACCCATGACGAGCGGAGCAGCCATCGAGAGTCTCCAACTTGACAGACTCTGTCGCAGGTCCGATCTGACCCACTCGAACGAGTGCGTTCATTTCCGAGTTGTCGTTCAGGGCAAGTTGGGCAATGCCGGGTGCGTTCGAAAGTGCGCACTGCTCGAGAGTCACATGCGAAAAGCCATTGGCTGCGATGGATCTGGCAAGGAACCCAGCGGTTGTGGATGCGGGCTCGAATGCCCAGACGTGGCCACTGGGTCCAACGCTTTGCGCCATCGACAGCGAATACGTGCCAAAGTTTGAACCGATGTCAATGACTTTGTCGCCCGCCAAGAGCGCCTTGCGAAGGAATTTGATTTCATCTTCAAACCAATCCTGCTGCTCGGTGAGAACATAGGGGGTGAGTAAGTTGAGTGAATCTGGGACGACAATCTGGACGCCGTCAACGAGTTTCAGGGTGAGCGAGGCAGGCATGGGTCTTGGGAACGAATTGGAATCTGAAGCGTACGCGACAGTTGAAGCCAGCGCGCGAATGAGCCCTCATTGACATCGCTGTGCATTCGTCGAAACTTGACTGCGTCGCGCAGCATTGCCAATCCGTCCTTGAGCACATGGACTTTCGATCCTTCAACGGCCGTCCAGTTGATCGGAACCTCCGCCACTTTGATTCCGGCGCGGTGCGCGATCAAGAGAATCTCAATGTCGAAACTGAATCTGTTGGACTGCTGTCGTTCGAAGATGAACAACGCTGCATCTCGGGAAAAGAGTTTGAATCCGCACTGCGTGTCCGCAATCCCAGGCACGGCAAGTGCGCTGACCCACGCGTTGAAGAGGCGCCCGAGAATCCGTCGGTAAAGGGGCGACTTCACGCTGGTCGTTGTACTTGCTGCAGCCCGCGAACCGATAGCAATGAGGCACCCATCTCGGATTGCGTTCTTCAATTTCGGATACTCCTCAATCGGCGAGGCTCCATCCGCATCTGCGAAGAGCACGTGGGTTCCACGCGAACCGAGTACGCCAGCGCGAACGGCCGCGCCCTTTCCCGCATTGGCGGGTAGTGCAATCAAGCGAACGTTGTGTGCCGTTCGTAGAAACGCCTCCACAACGTCTACGGTGCCATCGGAACTTCCATCGTCAACGACCACGATCTCAACACTCTCAGATCGCGCGGCGAAGTACTTCACCATGCTCGACAAGGTGGTGGGGAGGCGATGCTCTTCGTTGAACGCAGGCACGACGACCGTCAGATCGCACTCTCGCTCCTGCGCGTGTACTTGAATTCCGGGGGCTCGCGGCAAAACTTTCTGTTCTCCTGCTCTCGAACCTGACTCTCCCTGCGAACCCATCTGCGCAATCGTACAATGCTGCTGCATGGAAGCGTCCGATGGGAAACGAACGACCGCGCAGGCTCGAGTCAAGGATGATGTGAATCACCTGACGCGTTGGCAAGATGGAGCGCTGTGGGTTTGGTGCTCGCTCGGGGTTTGGATCAGTGCAATGTTGATCATCGCCATCGGTGTGGCGAAGCGAGAGTTCGGCGATCGCTCGCTCGCGCTCTGTTATGAAACCGCCGTGCGTTCGTGGGGGCAGTGCGAGGCCATCTATTTCACGCCAACGGGTTTCATTTACCCACCGACATTCATCCTCGTTTACTGGCCATTCGAGGCGCTTCCGCGGCCGCTGGGGGAGATTGCATGGCGCGTCATCGCTGCGCTCGGCATCGCGGTGTTGCTCGGTCGGTTGATGATTCGATTGAACCCAGCGCGAAGTCGCTTCGACTATTTGCTTCTGACGGCGGCAATTCTCCCGGTGTGCCTCGGAGCGATTCAGATGGGGCAAGCGAATGCGGCGATTGCGGTCTGCTTGCTCGGTGCGGCACTCGCACTGGCCTCGGAGCGGTATTGGACTCTGGCGATCTTGCTCGCGCTCGGGTTCATGATCAAACCCATTGTGCTGGCCCCGATTGGGTTGGTTGTGGTCCTTCTGCGCCCACACATGATCCTGCGATTGGTCGCCTGCGTGGGGGTGGCGCTGACGCTGCCATTCTTGACTGCGCCGACTGAATATGTTCTGAGTCAGTACTCCTCCTTTGGCGAAGTCATCACCAAAGACTGCGTCGGCGTCTTTGAACATCGATTCGCGGACTTCAATGGAATCCTTCGGACATTCGGGATTCCGCTCGGGGGAGCAACTGCTCTTGGCATTCGCGTTGCGGCAGGACTGTTGCTCGCTGGAGTGGTCTTCTCTCGCCGTGCACGAATGCAAAGTCCCGAGCGCGCACTCTTCTGGCTTGCGCTCTCTGCCTCTTACCTCATGCTCTTCAATCCGATGACCGAATCGAACAGTTATTGCATGCTCGCTGTCCCGATGGCGCTCTACGCAATGACTTGGATTGAAGTGGGAAGGCTTTGGCTTGGTTGGGGAACCCTTGGCGCCCTCGTGTTGATGGGGATTGGTTCGGAGATCTTTCGGCCGCTCTTTGGAAACAGTTTCGACTTGATCGCGCTGCCAACAATTGCATTGGCATTCCTGTCAGCCGTCCTCGCAAAGGAAATCTGTACGCGAGCCGCACTGCAAGTTCAGAACTGCGACTGAAAATCCGACCGAATTCGCAGCTGGCGGAGGGGAGCGATACGATTGCGCGTCATGAAGACTTCAATCGTCGCATGGTCGATGTCGTTCAGTTTTTCAGCATTGTTTGCATTCGGTGCGGTCGCTGCCCCTCTCGATGACCCTTCGCCGCCTGCGGGCAAGACGACTGCTCCAACACCGCTCGATCGCTTCAAGGCACTTGAGGGAACGTGGGACTGCGACATGGACGGCGACGGGCAGACGGATTCGCAGATCTCATATGAGGTCATCGCACGGGGAAGTGTTGTCGCGGAGAAACTCATGGCGGGTACTCCTGACGAGATGCTGACCATGTACCACATGGATGGTCCTCGCTTGATGTGCACGCACTACTGCGCTGCGCAGAATCAGCCTCGGCTCGAAGCAAAGTCAATCACCGACGGTGAAGTGGTGTTTGAGGCGTTCGATGCGACCAACCTCGCAAGCCCAGATGCGCTGCACATGAATGGTGTGACGTTTACGTTCACCGATGCGAATCATGTCACCAGTCGATGGTCAAGCAGGCAAAATGGGCAGAGCGCTGGACATGCCGTGTTCGCGATGACGCGGCAGGGAGCCGCTTTCACGCCAGCGACCGGCGCGGCTTCCTCAGAACCCCAAAAGGATGGTGCACCAATGCCAGAGACTCTCTCCAACTTTGTCATCCTCATGTATGAGGACAACAACGCGTTCGCATCGCTTCCGAAGGATCGCCAGGATGAATTGATGTCGAAATACATGGCGTGGGTGGGCGACCTTCAGTCGAAGGGGATTTTCCAGTCTGGGTCTCCTTGCGGCAGTTCGCAAGTTCTCCTCACTGCAACGGATTCGTCGATTCGGGTCGAGAAACACGCTCCGACCAAGGATGTCTTGACGGGCCTTTTCATCATTCGTGCTGCAAGCCTCTATGCTGCAGTTGAAATCGCAAAGACTTGTCCTGCGCTCACGCACGGAGAGCGAATCGTCGTCCGGCCAGCCTCACACGAATAGCAGTTCGTTTCGAACCGAAAGGATCCAATGACCAATCACTCCGGCTTCCTCCTGCGCCTCATCGCACCTGTGATCGTGGCC
Source organism: uncultured Singulisphaera sp. (assembly GCA_964356445.1). Taxonomy (GTDB): domain Bacteria; phylum Planctomycetota; class Phycisphaerae; order Phycisphaerales; family SM1A02; genus F1-60-MAGs104. The sequence continues at coordinate 13,190 of CAYHHO010000018.1, forward strand.
TGCGCGGCGATTGTTTCCCCTGCATACTCGGCTGAAGTGGAGCCACTCCGCAGCGCAGACCTCGAGGCGCGGCTCGTCGAGGCGGGCTTCGATGATGCGCAGCGCAACAAGATTCTCTCCGAGTACGACGCGTATGTTTCGCGGTTCAAGCAGGTTGCGGAGAACCAAATCGTCGAGTGGCGCGCGAGCAGTGCGGCGGCACCGAAGACTCTAGAAGATGCGCAGGCACTGCAGCGAAGTGGTCGCGCCGCGGCGCAGGCGATCGATGACTCTGAGCGACCACTGCTCGACGCCATTCGCGCCGCCGCCAAGCCCGAACAATCCAAGACTGTCGAGCGATTGATTGGCGAACTTGAGATCCGCCGAGACCTCGCTTTTGCAGCAGTGCTTCGCGAAGGATTCTTCGTGCAGAGCGGCGTCGACCTGCTCGCAGCGATCAAGAGTGCACAACTGCAAGAGGCGACGATGACAGCGCTCCGCCCGCAACTCGATCAGTATCTCTTGGAGCGTCAGGCGGCGGTTCGAAAGTTGCGGGATGCGACGATCAATCTCCCGACGCGGCGTGTCGAGGCACGCGCGAGACATTCGATGCCCGCCATGCCGCAGCAGACGGCAGAGGCGAGCGTCACGAGCGAGCAATTCATGGAGTACTTCCGAGCAGAGCAGGCGGCTCGAGAAGCACTTCGCGCGGACGAGAATGCTGAGCGCCGAGCGGGAAAGACAAGACTCGTCGAGCTTGACGCTCGAACGATCGAGTCGATCATCCCGATCCTTCGAGGTCGCGACCAAGCGCGTCTGCTCGCCGCGTGGTGGTCGGGAGCGGGGGTTATTGGCGGCGGCAAGAGCGGTGCTGGCTTCAGTGCGCCGAGCGCGCTACGCCGCGCTTGGTCTGTGAAGGAGGAGAATCTTGCGGCGGGGGCGGCAACGAACCTCGACGCGATCTGCGCTGCGTGGGTCTCGCAGTGGTGGCCCTGCGCGAAGGAAGCGGCGATCAACGCGGCCGCATCGGGTGGAGGGGTTCACTTTCAGTTCCTTGACGAAAGCGAACCAGAGATGGCCAGATGCGCCGAGCGCGTGGAAGCAGAAACGACTCGAACAGTCGAGGCCATTCGCTTTGCATTCGATGGACCGGCAGTCGCTGCCGCAGATGGTCCGGCTGGCTCAGCGCAAGGTGCTGCCCAACCTCAGGTGGCCTTCGGAGGTCCGGCCGCCGTTACGACTTTCACAGTCTCCGGCGAGGACGGAGAGGACATTACATTGGATATCAGCAACCTCGAAGGTATTGAAGTTGGCGGAGGCCTGATCGAATTCGATGGCGCCCTGATGGAAGGTGTCTCGTTCGAAATCTCGGGAGCTGGTGTGCAGATGGGCGGCGGCTCCGGCACCTTGCCTGCGCTCGTGCGCTTCGAGGAGATCGAGCCCGTGTTGAAGGCTGCGCAGGTCGAGCCTGAGATGCTCCCTGTAGCCCAATCCGTGCTTGCAGACCTCGCCACCGAGGCGCAGGAGATCACCAGCGAAGCAGCCGCACTCGATCAAGGCGCCGACGATCCGTTCAACCTGTACTTCGAAAAGACATCGGACGGTGAGGTGAAGCCGGCCGATCCAGCAAAGCGAACAGCGCTTCTGCGCAACCGTGAAGAACTTCGCACACGACTGCTTGAACTCGAAACGACGGCGCTCCGCGACTTATTCTCGACGATCGTCCCTGCAGAGGGGCAGCAAACCTGCGCATGGTTGATCCATTGGCGGCAACTCGCGTCTGCGCGTGCGGGGGTTGGGCGAAATGGGCCGCTGGGGTTGTCAGGGTCCACATCACTCGATCTCATTCCAGCGGTCTTTGCTGCGAAGTTTGATGGATCCGACTGGAAGGCAGCAGGCCCAAGCCTGACAGAACTTTGCGCCGATCTCGCGTCTCGGACCGCTGCGGCCAAAGCCGCCCAGAACGCTGCGCAGGGCGCGATGCCGGGAATTGCAATGGCGCAAATGGAGGGTGCGGAAGTCGAGCGGCAGCAGGCAGTTGCTCAGGCGGCTGTCCAGGACTTCATAAAACTGGAGTCGCGCGCACGAGAGCTAGCGAAATCCCTCTTGCAGACGTCGGACGCGTCGGTCGTATCGCTGAAGGCGCGAGTCTCTCCAGACTGTGCAGTGCGCCTTCAAGATGCCTGCGACGACCAGCGTTACTCGCGCGACCTCCGGGATCCGACAGCGCTTGGATCGCGGTTCGAAGGGATGCTTGCCCTTGAACTGCCCGACGCCGTTCGCAAGCAGGTCGAGGCGATGCAGTCGAAGTGGGGGATCGACTCTCGAGCGATTCGAACGCGGATTGTCGACATTCGCAACAAGAGCAGTGCTTCGCCGTTGGAGCAGAAGTCTCCCGAGGCCGCACGCGAGACTCTCGCTGCGCGCAAGGTCCAGGCGGCAGAACTGGCAGCGGTGAAGTTTGAGCGCGATGAGTTGAATCGCAAGGTGTTCCGCGAACTCGCGTCACTCGTCGGCGAAGCGAATGCTGCGAGGCTTCAGCCATTGCCTGGCGCAACCAAGGGTCGCGCCGCAGGTGTTCAAGTCGGCGGTGCGTCGTTGTCAGTCATTGGCGGCGGCGCAACCGTTCAGCCTGCGGCGCCAGCGGCCGCGCCGCCTCCGCCACCGAAAAACTAGCCACTGCAGTTCCCTCTATTGCACTCCGTCAGGTGAGCGCAGATCGCGTGTCGAGCAAATCGTCGGCGTCGCGCCCAAGAACTGCGTGTTCGATCGCCATTCGCTGGTAGTCGGGATTCCAGAATCGGTCGATCATTTTGTGGCATTCAGCGCGCGTTGTAGCGGTAGGAAACGGCGTCTGAACCCACTGCGCGACTGCCGCTGCGAGTGATTCAACATCGCCTTTGCGAAAGAGGCTGCCTGTCTTCCCTGGGATGATCGCCTCCCACTCGGGCATCTGGTCATCTGCCTCGCCGTGCGTCACAACCGGAACGCCATAGATCATGCTGTGCATCGCCGTGAGCCCAACCTTGCCAGGCGCGACGGTGACATTCGACGCCATCACGAGCTGTGCGATGCGAGCTTCGTCGTAGCAGGCGCCTTCGAAATGCACAGTCACCCGCAGTCGCTTCGCCTGCGCGCTCAGCCGCTCTCGCTCTGGTCCGTCGCCGACGAGCACAAGATGCACTGGTCGCCCCCGCGTTGCGAGCAGATGCAGCGCATCAATCAGAAGATCAAGCCGTCGCAGTGCGATCAGGCGCGTCGTGCATATTGCAACTGGCGTTGTGCGATCCTGGAAAAGTTGGTCGCGAGTCTTCAGCGACTGCTCGGTTGAATTCGCATCGCGGAGTTTTCGTTGCTCATCAGTATCGAGCGAGTTGTAGATGACATGCAACTTGCTCGCCGGCCATCCGTGGTTGATGGCGATCGCCTTGGACATGCGGCCATAGAACAGATGCGCGTGGGGAAGGGCGTAAAACGCACGCCGGAGGAGTCCCTTCACTCCTCGTGGCGGTGCGATGTATCCATGCCCCCAAAAAAGGACCCGTTTGCCAAGCATTCGAGCCAGAATCGCGCCAATCCAAGTGCAGGGCCAGTGGGGTACGGCGTGCATCACGACCGTGTCGAACTGAGGTCTTACAGCCCACGAAATCGCTCCCCATTGCCACATGAATGGTTTGATCATGAGGTGGGTCGGTGCGAGCTGAAAGCGCACGGCATTGCTCAGTTTCGCAGGCTCGATCGAGTGCAGGTACTCGTGATCGTCCCCAACAAATGTGAATTCAGCGACGTTGCTGCGCGCGAGAGCCTCCACGACCGCCTTGCGATAGTGCGGATAGAAGTGGTAGATCACAACGACGCGCGGGATCTTCGTTGCCGTTGGCACCGGATGAATCCTATACACGTCGCATCGCTACCACAGGATTCGAGCGGGGAATGTGCGGCAATCAACTTCAAGGTCGATCCCTGGGCGCATGGGATGGCGAGGTTGAAGCACGATGTCGATGATGCGTGTGGGATCGGTCCGCGTGAGCCATGCAATGATCGTCTCCTGATCCACGGACTGGAGTGGACGAACGATGACTTGTCCATATGTGGAACCGGCATAGCAGGAGTCGTTGAAGTAGACGCACGCGGGAGCATTTGGAGGAAGCGAGGGAGGCACTGACGCCCTGTGCCCGAGGAGAATCTCGTTGACCTGGTGCGCATACCCCCAACTCTTCGTGAAGTGATATGACCTTCCCGCGAGACCGTAGAGTCCGATCGCACAGAGAGTGAGTGCGCAAGTCCACACGATGAACCGACCGATCGCGCGGTCGCTGCACTCGGGCAGGTTCCAGAGGCTCCATCCGGCTGCGGCAATGAGCACTCCCGATCCAATGTTGGGGCCAAATCCGTAAAGCTCTGAAACGCCACTCAGCGGAAGCGTCGCCGCGATACTCCCGATGCAGAGGAGCGCGCCCAGCAAGACAGGCAGCGGTCTCAGCGCAGATTGCTCTGCGCGGTGCAGCCATCCCAACAGACCTGCCGCTCCGATGACGAGCCCGCTTGCGAGAATGCCGACCGCGGGGAGGACGCGAAGAAAGAGCTGTGCGTCGTCGTTGGCGAAGAGATGAACTGGACCCGTCGAAAACATGCCGCCTGCAGACATGAGGCAGTTTGAGATCAAGGTGTCGTCGAATGAAAATCCATACCGGCCTCCGAGGTCCCGCCCAGTTGCACCTTCGACGCCCAACCCTCCAAAGGTGTATCGAAGGACCGCGTACAACGCAGGGAGCGCGATGATTGGAATCAGCGCCAGTGCTGCCCTCCCACGCATCGCAGGCGCGTTCTTTCGACCGATGACGTATGTGACCACTCCAATCACTGCGATCGCTGCGCACCAACCGTAGAACGTCTCCTTGATGTTCATTCCGACCGCGCAGATTGCGAAGAGCCAACAAAGTTTCCCGAGGATCGGTGCATCCGTGCGCGATGCGATGGCGACGTCCCATGCGACAATCGCACACCAGATCCCAAGTGCTGCGCTCCATGTCTGAGAGGCAGCGTCCATCTGCCAGAGCGCGCTCATTGTGCTTGGCGAGAGGAACACCCAAATCAGCACGAGTGGCGCAAGAATCGGAACAGTTGGTGCCATGCGTTTCGTCAAGGCGACGACACCCACACAAACTGCAATGAGCCCCGCGATTTGCACGGGTACCACGGGAGGGCATGCGAGCGTGAATGCATCGCATCCGGAGGCGACAAGGATTTCGAGCGGGCGAAAGCTGCGGTCATGATGCCACGCGTCGGTCAGTCGAACCGAGAGCGGCGCGGCGCATCGCGGACTGCGCAAGAACTTCAAGTCATCATTGGCTGCAACGATTCCACCGACAAGTGGATAGATCGCTAGCCAAGAAAAGAGCAGAGCAGCACAAGTCCACGCAGTGGAACTGAAGCGGGGGAGTGCGCGAGGCATCATGTTCAACGTGCTGGGGTGCTCAACCCGATCACACCGTAAACCTCGAGACTTCATCCTTGAGCTCCCCCACAGAGGCGCGCAACTCGATGGTCGCCTTGTTCGAACTCGCGAGTGCGCCTGCGGTTCGCTCGGCTCCATCGGCGAGTTGCAGCATTGCATCTCGAATCTGCTGTGCTCCCTGCGACTGGGCATGCATACCGTCGGCGACTTGCCCGAAGCGTGATGAAATCGCCTGCACGGCCGAGATGATCTCGCTGAGTTTCTCCGACACCGCACCGATCTCTCGCACGCCGCCGCTGACGTGGTCAGAGAACGCGCCCATCTCTCTGACTCCTGCGGTCACGCTTTGTTGCATCTCTCTCACCATTCGTTCGATGTCGAGCGATGCAACCGCAGTTTGATCCGCGAGCCGCGAGATCTCACGCGCGACGACGAGGAACCCAAGTCCTTGATCGCCCGCCTTCTCCGCTTCGATTGCCGCGTTGATCGATAGAAGATTGGTCTGGTCTGCAACCTTGACCATCGTGGTGATGACTCCCGTGATGCTCGTCGCGCGTTCGCTGATCGTCGCCAACTTTCCGCCAATCGATGCCGTGCTCGCCTCCAGAGTTCGCATGGTGGTGCCCATGCCAGTGAGATCCTTGCGACCTTCGATTGCTTTCTGGCCGGTGTTCGCTGCGAGGTTGTTGACCTCACTCATTGTTCTGGAGAGTTCCTCGCTGGTTGTCGTGATCTCCTTGACCGCAGAGACAGCAGCACTGGTGGACTCTCCGAAGTCGGCGACAACTCGTTGCTGCTCCGTGCTCGTTGCTTGGATCGAAGTTGCAATCGAGGCCAATGTCACGGACGAGTTCTGTATGCGAGAGATGAGTCCTCGCAAATCGTTTGTCATCGCCTGAATCGCGTCGAGTAGCGATCCGGTCTCATCGTTGGAATGATGCCCCACATCACCGCGGAGGTCTCCGCCAGCGACTTGTCTTGCGACGGCGACTGCCGTTCTCAGGGGACTGGAAATGCTTCGCGCCACGATCAACGCTGTCACTCCGACCGCCAGCACAGTTGCGATGAACAGCCAGAGAATCGCAGTCCGCTGGAATTGAAGTTCTGCGAATGCCTCGCTGGCATCCTGCTTCACGGTCATCTCCCATCGGTAACTTGGCAGATAGCACCAGGCTGCGACGACGTCGTGAGCGCGGTAATCGAGCAGCTTGCCATCGCCACGCGTTCCGCTCGCAGCGAGTTCGGTGCCCGTTCCGGCTCCGGTGTGGGCCGGAATCTCCAACTTGAACTCGGCATCCGAAGAATGGCGAAGCGGCGCCGTGATGAGCACGCTCTCGCCAATGCGTTCACCAACCACGATCTCACCAGTTTCGCCAAGTCCGCTCATGTTCGACAGGACATGCCAGACCCGCTCTGGTCCGATCCCACCAGCAAAGACACCGATGACGCGACCATCCTTGATGATCGGGCTCGTCACGAAGGCGATTGGCTGCGTCGAGTCGGCATACAGTTGAAATGCCGTGAAGTCAGTCTGCAGGAGCGCCTTCGAACGAAGGCATCCGCTCGCAAGTTCGGTTGTTGCAAGAGGCGACTCCAAAATGGATGCAGACACCTTGAACGACGGGTTGATGGAGTAATGAATGGTCCCCGCTGGGTCGAGCAGGAGCAATTCGTGGTAACCGAATCTGGCGGCCAAGTCAGAGAGGATCGACTTTGCCTCCGCAATTCGCGTTGGATCCGCGGAGAGAATTGCGTCGAAGGCTGTGATGACGCTGGCACTCGTCGCGAGTGTGGTCGCATCCGCGATCCGTTCGACGGCATAGGTCTCGAGTTCACTTGATCGTTCCGAAGCGAGTTGGATCAGGTTGCTTCGTACGGCTTCTTCCCGCGCGACGGTGGCGCTGCGCGCCGTGATTGTCGTGAGCACAGCGCACGGAACCAGCGAGATTGCGAGGAACCAAAGCAGCAGTCGACCTGCGATCGATCGATGGATCCCGAATTGCGGCTTCGCGTGGGATGCGCGGCCTTTCATGGTGCCGCCCACTTTCCACCCCAGCCTCGTGAGAGGTTCGCTACAAACTCTTCCCATTGCGCGCGCGTCCGCGAAATTGGGAATGGGACGGGGCGTACCGCGGTCTTGCTTGTCCACACGATGTCAAACTGCCCATCGGGACGAATGCGCCCAATCGAAACTGGTCGCCAAGTGTGCTGCGTCGCTGGATCAACAGCGATGATTCCTTCTGGAGCGTTGAGACTCTGGTGACGGAGCGAATACCGAACCTGCTGCACGTCGGTCGTGCCGGATTCGCGCACCGCCTGCGCCCAAAGCATCACGCTGTTGTACGCAGTGCTAATGACGTCGGAGACTGGTCGATCTTGACCATATCGAGCCTTGAACGCGCTGACGAACTGAGCATTCTCGGGTCGATCAATCGACTGGAAGTAATTCCACGCCGCGTAGGTTCCGACGATGTCGTCGCGCGAGATGGATCGAAGTTCATCCTCAGCCAATGCAAACGTCAGCACGGGAGTTTCGTCAGGATGAATTCCAGCCTTGCGCAACTCGCGCGCAAATGCGAGCGCGGAGTCGCCGACGACCGTGCTCAGGACGACATCCGGCTTCGCCGCTGCAATCTCGCGTACGGCAGCGCTCAAGTCGGTGCTGCCGAAAGGGACATATGTCTCGCCGACGCGCACTGCTCCAAGCCCAGCGAGTTGATCGCTGATGATCGCGTTGACGCAGTGCGGCCAGATGTAATCGGAGCCGATCAAGAAGTACTTCTTGGCGCCCAGTTTTT
>CAYHHO010000018.1:21434-32670 GCA_964356445.1 uncultured Singulisphaera sp.
CGTGGCACCACTGGACTGCAGGTGTGATCTGCTGATTGGGAGCCGCTCCCGTATAGATGACATTCGCAGACTGCTCGAGCCCCTCGTACGCCATCGGATAGACCAGCAGATGATCGAACTTCTCAAAAATGGGCAGCACGCTCTTGCGACTCGCGCTCGTCCAGCAGCCAAAGACAACACACACTTCCTCATCTCGAATCAGATGCTGCGCTTGTGCGGCAAATCGAGGCCAGTCAGAGCCGCCATCGGCGATCACCCACTTGACCTTGCGCCCAAGCAGTCCGCCGCTGGCGTTGATCTCTTCCAGCGCGAGCACCTCGGCGTCGATCATCGAACTCTCGCTCACAGCCATTGGACCCGTTTGCGAGTGGAGGATGCCTACGACGATTGGATTGCGGTTGATGAACAGCCTGTCGTAAGCAAGCCAACCGAGCCACCCCAGTGCTGATACCGCCACAAGCAGCACGAGTTTCGCTTTGAAGGAGACCATCCAATTGGAGGATAACAGTTGCAAGTGGAAGCACGGTCGTGGTTCGCCCTGCACTCTGAAGGGCGTGGAGGCGCACGTCGGGAAGCGTCGGTCGTTCGCCCGTTGTTCCATCCGCGCGCGGTACGATCAAGGTTCGGACCTCCTTGGATCGTTTCGAGTTTTCACCCAATCGAAAGTGAGTATTCCATGACCGATGTTTCATCAACGTTCATCATTCGCAGCCGTGACTCTCGCAGTTGCACTGCGATCGCTTGCGTCATCGTCGCCCTCGCGGCATCGTGCGCGACTGCGCAGACTCCCGCGCTGAGCACCGAGAAGCCGGCGGATCAAGCACCGAGCACGGCGGGTGCCACCGATTCGGATGAGAAACCAGAGCAGGAATCTGGCGAGCAAGCCTCTGGGGGTTCGCTTGCAGAAAAACTCAGTGTCATGAAGCAGGAGTTGGAACGCCTTCGACTTGAAAGCGAACTGATCCAACAGAGGCAAGCCCAGCAATTGCAGCAACTGCAACTCGAGAAGTCGAAGTTGGAGGCGGAACTTTCCCTCGCCAATGCAAGGGAGACCAGCCTCACTGCCCCCGACCGGACGAAGATCGAAGCACTTCAGCGCGCGCAAAAGTTGCGCGATGCCCAGTTGGCCGAGGACCTCTCTGCCGCGATGTCCGACCAGGCTCGGATGAAGCAGTTGGTGGATGTTGAGAACGCCAAGTTGCAGGTGGAACTTGCCAAGAGCAAAGCCGACTTGGAGCGCCTGCGCGTCGCTGAGGAAGTGCTCGACTCTGCGAACAAGTCGAAATTGGCCGGGATGCGGCGCGAGCAAGAGCAACTTGCCGCAGCGAATTCCCTCGCAGCAGAGATGCGCCGCGCCGAGCAGTCCAAGATTGCTGACGAGCAGATGCGGGCGAGTGCGGCATCCACGACAATCGGGGCGCAGATCCAGACGCGCGAACTTGAAGACAAGTGGCGCGACGCGGTCAACGCCCCGATCACCTATACGAAGGAACCCTTCAAGGATGGCATCCTGGTCGTCAGCGACCGAAGGATCGACTTGAATGGACCGATTGTCTCGGGAACAGCCGATGCAGTCTGCAGCCGGATTGACTATTTCAACAACCAGGATCGAACGCTGCCAATCTTTATCGTGATCACCAACTCGCCAGGTGGCAGTGTGCAGCAGGGATATCGCATCCTCAAGGCAGTCGAGACGAGCGATGCCCCGGTGCATGTGCTCGTGAAGAGTTTCGCGGCGTCGATGGCAGCGACGATCGCAACGTTGGCGCCACACAGTTATGCCTTTCCGAACGCGATCATTTTGCACCACCAGATGTCGGGAGGCGCTTCGGGAAACATGACCAACATGGAGCAAGAACTGACGACGATGCAAGAGTGGGAGCGCCGCCTCGCAGAACCGATCGCGAAGAAGATGGGGGTTTCGCTCTCCAAGTTCAAGGAGATGATGTACACGGCGAAAAAGAGCGGTGACTGGGATGAGTTCGCCGACAAAGCACTCCAACTCAAGTGGATCGATCACATTGTGAGCGAGGTTCGCGAGGAGGGCGTTCGGAAGAAGCCAGCCGAGTCGTCTGGAGGTGGCTGGTGGATGTCGTCGCAGAAGCGCGATGAAAACGGTCAGCCGTACGTAGAACTTCCTGCCCTCGAGCCGTATGACTGCTACTTCATGATCAACCCGCGCGGTTTCTACCGAATCGACGGTCGCTGAGGTCATTTTCTACATGAGCACGAAGTACCGAACCGTACCGGTCGATACCGACCGGATGCCTCCAGGCATCGCTTACATCGTCGGCAACGAAGCCGCAGAACGGTTTTCCTTCTACGGAATGAAGACGATTCTGGTCGTCTTCATGGCCCAGTATCTCCTGACAGCAGGGGGGCAGCCGAACTACATGACGGGAACGGAAGCCCGTGAGTGGATGCATCTCTTTGTGGCCAGCGCGTATTTCTTTCCGCTGATCGGCGCGATCATCGCCGACGCGTTCCTCGGCAAGTATGTGACGATCATGTCGCTGTCGATCGTCTACTGCGTGGGACATCTCTTCCTTGCATTCATCGATCTTCCGTCGGCAGCGCTCTCGGCGACAATGGATCCCAAGGGATGGTTGGTCGCGGGGCTTGTGCTGATCGCGATGGGTTCGGGAGGCATCAAGCCGTGCGTGTCGGCAAACGTCGGAGACCAATTCTGCCATCGAAACAAAGGCCTGATTGAGCGCGTGTTTGGCTGGTTTTACTTCTCGATCAACTTCGGATCGCTGTTCTCGACGCTGCTGACTCCGTGGCTCCTCAAGCACCATGGTCCGGGATGGGCGTTCGGGGTTCCAGGGGTATTGATGGGGGTCGCGACGCTCTGCTTCTGGCTTGGAAGGCACCGATTTACTCACATCCAGCCGCGTGGACTTCGCTATTTCGGCGAGACGTTTACGGGCAGCGGTCTGATGGCGATCCTCAAGTTGCTGCCGATCTACATCTTTGTCGCTGTCTTTTGGTCGCTCTATGACCAAGGTGGCGGCGCGTGGGTCGAGCAGGCGCACCAGATGAATACCCATTTCATGGGGATCGACTGGCTTGAGAGCCAGATCCAGGCTGTCAACCCGCTGCTCATCCTGATCTACATCCCGTTGTTTGCATACTTGATCTATCCAGCGCTCTCCAAAGTGATCGTGCTCACGGCGCTGCGGAAGTTGCTGATGGGGTTTGCGTTGACGGTCGTTTCATTTGGGATCGCTGGATACGCGCAGTCCATGATCGACAAGGAACAAACTCGGTTTGAGGCGTTCGTCACGCCGATGTGCGTTGAGGGAGCGGTCAATATCGAGGCGACTTGCACCGCGATGCGAACGGATGAAGCCAATTCGACGGCGTTGGATCTCGAGGGCGCTGCAGGCGACACGGCAGTCATGGCGAAGTCCATGGCGAAGGCCGGCGTCGCAGTGCTGAAAGATGGAACGACTCACCATGCGGACTGGCCAAGTGTTGCGTGGCAGTTGCTTGCGTATGTGGTGATTACTGCGGCCGAGGTCTTGGTGTCGATCACATGTCTGGAGTTCAGTTACACCCAAGCGCCGAAGCAGATGAAGTCGTTGATCATGGGGATCTACTTGCTGTCGGTTGCAGCAGGAAACTTCTTGACTGCCGCGGTCAACAGATTCACCATGGATTCTGCCGGAAATTCGACTCTCGTCGGTGCGAACTATTACTGGTTCTTCACGAACTTGATGATCGCAGCGACGGTGCTGTTCATCTTCGTCGTGATCTTTTACAAGCCGCGCGAGTACCTGCAGGACGGCGCGGACTGACGGCTGGCGTCAGTGCTTACGGCGTTGGCGGGGTAGGTGGCGTTGGCGGCGACATCGGTCTGCTGTCCGAATCATCGTCGCCGTCGTCATCGTCGTTGTCATCGTTGTCATCGCTGTCATCGTCGTCGCCGAACATGCCGTCAGGCCCGATCTTGAAAGTCTGCACGTTGCCATCGCGGTCGATCACGACAGTTCCAGAGAACTGCGCGCCGCCTGGAAGCATTGAGAATCCTGGAATGCAACTTCCACCGTTGGAGGAACCAGGGCCGCCCATGAGGTTGACCCGAACCTCTTTGCTCATTGATTGACTGGGCTTGCCGCCGTTGCCGAGCGGGCAGCAATCCATGCCACCGGAGCCGCCCTTGGGACCACCCGGCCCGCACGCAGGTCCATTCATCGGTCCGCAGTTCATCGCTCCTGGGGGGCAATTCGGTTGTTGTGGCCCACCGCACTGTTTTCCGCAGCAGCGACCAGCCATAAAGCCGGCCGCGAAGGCGAGCACAGCAACGACGACAATCGTGACGAGTGTGAGCCAGCATCGTTGCTTGTTCACTCGGCACTCGAGCTTGTCGATGTGCGACATCAAGTGGGCGTGTTCGGACGAATGAGAATTGCAGCAGTTGGGTGTGGGATCGCTCATGCCAAGATCCTACCGTGCGATCCCCGACGTCACGGTTGCGCAGTTGCACTACACCAGATCGACTATGCCATCGCGAGCGCGCCGTCCACGATCGCATTGAAGGTCGCACTCGGTCGCATCGCGGCAGCCGCGAGCTTGGGGCAGGGGTGGTAGTAGCCGCCGACGTCGACGGACCGTCCTTGCGCACCGTTGAGTTCCGCAACAATCGCGCCTTCGTTTGCCGTCAATTCCGCTGCGATTGGGGCAAAGTGCGCAGCAAGTTGCGTGTCGGCAGATTGCTCTGCCATCGTCTGCGCCCAGTACATGCACAGATAGAAGTGGCTTCCACGGTTGTCGAGCTCGCCGACTTTGCGCGCAGGCCCTCGGTTGTTCTGCAGATACTTCGATGTCGCAGCATCGAGCGCATCGGCAAGGACCTTCGCTCGCTTGTTGCCGGTGTGCTGCGCGAGGTGCTCGAGAGACGCGGCCAGCGCAAGGAATTCGCCAAGCGAATCCCAGCGCAGCGAGTTCTCTGCGTTGAATTGCTGGACATGTTTCGGGGCTGATCCACCTGCGCCAGTTTCGAAGAGCCCGCCACCGCTCATGAGCGGAACGATCGAGAGCATCTTTGCACTCGTGCCGAGTTCGAGAATGGGAAAGAGGTCGGTGAGATAGTCGCGCAGCACATTGCCTGTCACGGAAATCGTGTCGAGACCTGCTTTCATTCGGGTGAGTGAGTGTTTGCATGCCTCGGCGGGAGCCATGATCTTGATGTCGAGTCCCTTCAAGTCTCCAGCGGTCTCGTGTTCCTTCAGACACGCGCGCACTTTCGCCAGCAGTTGCGCGTCGTGCGGACGCTCTTCATCCAGCCAGAACACAGCGGGTGTGGCCGAGAGCCTTGCGCGCGAGACGGCAAGTTTCACCCAGTCCTTGATCGGAGCGTCCTTGGCTTGGCATGCACGCCAGATGTCGCCAGCTTCGACGCGGTGTTCGCTCAGCACAACACCAGCTGCGTCGACGACCCGAACAAGTCCATCCGATGCGATCTCGAATGTCTTGTCATGCGATCCATACTCTTCGGCTTGCTGCGCCATCAGCCCGACATTGGGAACGCTGCCCATCGTCTTTGGGTCAAACGCTCCATGTGCCTTGCAGAAGTCGATGACCGCCTGATAGACGCCTGCGTAACTGCGGTCGGGAATGCACGCCTTCGTGTCCTGGGTCTTGCCGGCAGCGTTCCACATTTTGCCGCTCTCACGAAGCATCGCTGGCATCGAGGCGTCGACGATGATGTCGCTGGGAACATGAAGATTCGTAATGCCCTTGTCGCTGTCGACCATCGCGATGCCAGGGCCACGCGCATAGACAGCCTTGATGTCTGCTTCGATCGCCTCGCGCTCACTCCCAGGAAGTGTCGCGATCTTCGAGACGAGGTCGCCAAAGCCATTCTTGACATCGACGCCGAGTTTCGCCAGCGTCGCTGCATGCTTTTCGAAGACCGGCTTGAAGAACGCAGTAACCGCATGTCCGAAGATGATCGGATCGGAGATCTTCATCATCGTGGCTTTCATGTGCAGCGAGAAGAGCACATCCTCGCTACGCGCGGCATCTATCTGCTTCGACAGGAACGCGACAAGCGCCTTCTTGCTGAGGAACGTCGTGTCGAGGATCTCTCCGTCGCGAAGTTTCAGCCCGTCCTTCAAGACGGTCACTGCACCACAGGCAGCGACATGCTCGATGCGCACTGACGTCGCAGCGCCAATCGTGATTGACTTCTCATTGCCAAAGAAATCGCCGTGATCCATGCTGGCCACATGCGTCTTGCTCTCGGGCGACCATGCACCCATCTTGTGCGGGTTGAGTTTCGCGAATGCCTTGACCGCCTTCGGTGCGCGGCGATCCGAATTGCCTTCGCGGATCACGGGATTGACTGCACTTCCCTTGATCTTGTCGTAGCGCGACTTGGTCTGGCGCTGCGCATCGCTCGTTGGGGTCTCGACATAGTCCGGAAGCGCGTAGCCCTGCTTCTGAAGTTCGACGATCGCAGCCTTCAGCTGCGGCACCGATGCGCTGACATTTGGAAGTTTGATGATGTTCGCAGTCGGCGTCAGGCACAATCGACCGAGTTCGGCCAGCGCGTCGTCGATGCGCTGCTCTGGCTTGAGGCTCTCAGGAAAGCTGGCGATGATCCGACCAGAGAGCGAAATGTCGCGGGTCTCGACGCAAACGCCAGCTGGTCCCGTGAACGCGCGAATGATCGGCAGCAGGGAATAGGTCGCCAGAGCAGGGGCTTCGTCGGTGTGTGTATAGATGATGGTTGGAGTGGTCATGGGGAAGTCTGTTTCAAGGGCGATATTGGGAACCGAAGAGGGATGATCCGAGCACTCGAGTGTACGGGCGGGTCGCTACCGAGCTGCCCGCCCCTTCGCCGGTGCCCGACTGGCGAGCTTCTCTTCGTAGATCGCGATCCACTGCTTTGCGCTCAGTTTCTTGACAAGTCTTCCGATCAGCGCGAGCGGGATCTCAGCTGGATTCTTGAAGCGAATGCATCCCTTGCCCATGTCTAGTTTCTGTGCGCTGGATGCCTTCCACTCCTTGGTCAGCCACTGCAACAGGGTCGGGTCGCAGTAGACGCCCATGTGATGGAACGCGATGTGACCTTTCGTGGATGCGATCATCATCAACGGCAGCGGCAACTTCGGGTCGCAGTGGTAGCCAGCCGGATAGAGCGAGTGCGGCACGACGTACCCGATTGCGCCGTAACTGATGCATTCCGCAAAGCCGGTCGGCAGGTTGGCGTTGATGACGGCGCGCAATTTGCGCATCGCGTCCCGCTTGTCTACAGGGAGCGCATCGATGTAATCGGCTGGAGATGCTGGAGCCTTGGCCATGATCGTGTGATCCTAACCACTCACGATTGCCTGTAGATTTCTGCTGTGCCGCCAACTGAGTCGCCAGCCTCGCAAGTCGAACGCGCGATCGCAGCGGGGGACTTTGCAGCGGCGCTTCGAATTGGCGACGCGCTCATCGCAACTTCCAAGCGAAGCCTTCTTGGTTGGGTGACTCGCGCACGCGCGAATCTCTCGCTGGGACGACTCTGCGATGCAGACGAAGATCTCGACAGCGCGCAGCGGCTCGCGGCGAGTGATGCCCAAGTGACGCTGCTTCGCGGAATCGTCGATCAGCGTCTTGGCAGGGTGGATCAGTCGATCGCTGCGCTGCGGCCGCTTGCGATGTCGACCTCGCCGTACGCGATAGAAGCGAGTGTGACCCTTGCAGAGACGCTGTTCTTCGCGCATCGCAAGGAAGAATTCGCGGCGTTCGTTGGCGCGAGCGGCGCGTGGCTTTCTGATGCGCGAGGCGCGCTCTTTCGTGCGCGTGTGAAGGCGATGACCGATCCCGCAGGAGCATGCGAAGATTTGCGTGCGGTCAGTGCCGCAGCAACTGGCGTCGTCCTGAAGCGTGTCGCAGGATTCGAGGCGGTGCAGTTGCTCGACAAACTGAGCAGATATCGCGAGGCGTTCGAACTCGCAACCAACCTCCACACTCAGACCACGCCGCCATTCGATCTTGACGGACTGCTGCTGGGCATTGCAGAGCAACGCGATTTCTTGAAGAAAGGTCGCTGGGTTCAGCCGCGCGCCGACGCCGTTGCAGGAGTCGCGATGGTCGTCGGACTTCCTCGCTGCGGGACGACGCTGCTCGAACAGATGCTTGACAGCCATTCGAAGATCAGCGGCATCGGCGAGTACGACGGAGTGGAACTCATGGGGCAGGGGATCATCTCGACGGGACTACCCATGCGAAGTCTCGGTGCACTGCCGCGTGAAGCGGCAACCACCCTTCAACACGCCTACCTCCGCGGTGCGCACCGCCTTCGCCGCGCGGGCGCGCAGTGGACCTTCGACAAGAACCTTCGCGCGTGGAAGTGGTTGCCGGTAGTTGCAGCGGTTCTCCCCGGCGCTGTCTGCCTGCATGTCGAGCGCGATCCCCGCGATGTGGCGATCAGCACATTCCTCTCATTCTTCAATCCAGTCACGGATGGTTGGACCGGCAAGATGGATTCGCTGCGCCGCGTCGCAGAAGCAGAGAGGTCGATCGTGCGAGACTCGCTGACGACGCTCGGACTTCCCCATGAAAGCATCGTCTACGAGCAACTTGTCGCTGATCCCGCCGCTCACGCGCGCCGCTGCCTCGATCGCCTCGGGCTCGAGATGGAAGCGGGGGTACTTGAGCCCCAGCGAAACTCGCGGGCTGTTTTCACGCTCAGCCACGAACAGGTGCGTCGACCCATCAACAACGCGTCGATCGGTCGCTGGCGAAACTACGCGTGGGCATTCGACGCATCGTGGGATCCCGTGACGGCGCTCCACGGCGCACGCGCCGCCTCGTAGTGCCTCGCACACCGCACGCTCCGCGCACCGCGAACTCAATCTGCCCCGAAGTACCTGGCTCTCAATTTCTCGGCGATTCCTGCCTCTTCGAGTTGAAGCAACGCGACATTGAACGGGACTCGGTTGGCGCTGCCCGGTGGAAGCGCGAAGGCATACTTCAAAGGGTCGAACACCGGACCTACTTCCGCAATGGGCAACTCGGGGTGCGCGTGATCAAAGTAGAGCAGCGCCGGAGCATCGAAAACGATCGCCTGAATCTTCCTGGCGACGAGCGCCTCGACGGCAGCGGTGAGACTCGGGAATCCTTGCGACTGCCAGCCCTGCGCATTCACATAGTCGCAGCTTGCAGTGCCAGTGACGACGCCGACGGACTTGCCGGGCAGATCGTTTGGTCCAGCAATCTCGTCTCGCAGTTTGTTCGCCGTCATCTCCGCCGCGACAGCGGAGGTGATGTATGCAACGATCGCGACGCCGCACACGATCCAGATTGCTGCGACGATCTTTCCGATGGGCCCAACCGATCCCTTGTAACTGCTCTTGCCGGTCATCGCGACAGACACGACGTGATAAAACGACTCGGCGAGACCGTCATGCCAGTGCTTCGAGAATCCAGGATCGACTCTTCGCAGCACGAGCGTCGCAACGAGAGTCAGGACGATGACGATGGCTACACCGATGCCGGCGATCTCGAGGTTTCCGCTGTCCCGCAGGCCGCGCAGCAAGCGCAGCAGCGATGTCTTGCGATCCTCATTGATCATGATTGTGAGCCCGGCGTGAAAGTATGGCTGGCAGAATTCCATCTTCTGCAGGCGGGCGCGCGTGACCGTCAAGTCAGTGACGGCGAGCCCGATCTCGCCTGAGGACACGGCATCGAGCAGCGGGGGAACGGCCGAGAATTCCTTGTAGGAAAATCGGGTCTCAGTGCGTCGGGCAATCTCCTCCCATAGGTCGATCGCAAATCCGGAGTACTCGCCGGCGGCAGTCTTCTCGACGAAGGGGGGTTCGATGAGTACGCCGACCACCAAGTCGCGCGTCGACGGATCTGGGGAGTGTGGCAGCGGTAGCGAGGTGTTTAGCGAGCACGCGAGTGTGGCGAGGAGTACAAAGACCGGCATCCTCTCCGTCATGATACGACCGCGGAGGTCCGTTTAGGATTTGGTAGTGATCACGGTCGCGCGAACGACGCAGCACTCACTGGTTGCACGGCCCCCAACTTGCAAGAAGTAGCCCGAGGTCTCCGCCATCCACGATGCCATCTTGATTGACGTCGGCGCGAGGGTAAGACGCGGCATCTGTGTCCCACGCTGCGATCAGCGCGCTCAGGTCGACCGCGTCCACCAATCCATTCTGTACGACATCTCCAGGGCAGGGAACCGTTGGCGCTGGGATAGCCACCGCGAATCCGCCAACCATGGAGTATCCACCACCGCTCATCGCCCCAGCCGCAGGTTGACCGACGATTCCGACGATCGCGATGTCGCCTCCGGAAGAACTCGAACTTGAATAGAAACTCCGCCACGGCACCTTGTAGAGTCCCGCGCCGCCTCCTGCCAAGAGGAGGAACGCTGCAATCATCCAGATCGCCTTGAGGATCGGTGAAGCGCTGGCTCTGCGGGCGGTGAAGAATGTCGCTATCGATTGCATGGTGTACTCACTTTCGCGCTGCTTGCTGCATTGCTCATTGGAGGTTGACGAGTACAAGGATCATGCCAGTGCGACCCTTCTCCATCCCTGTCATCGCCTTTCCGATGACCGCGCCATGCATGCGCTTGAAGTCAGTCACAGCCATCGCGTATCCCGCATGATCTGAAGTAGTGAGCATGTCACCAGGCTTCACAGCGGTCGCGGTTGCATCCACGTACACGTACACGCGACCCGAGAGTGCAACAGCCGCACCGGAGCCCTGCCCAGAGCCCTGACCCAGCAGGAGACCAGTCTGGAACGAATTCGCTCCTGCAACGACTCCCGCGACAAGTGGGTTGTACGCGCCAACCGCCAGCTCCAGTTTCCCTGGATTCTCAGGGTCGATCGCAACCAGCATTCCTGGAAGCACCGCCTCGGTGACCGGGAACTCCTCCGCAAGATCCGCTGCGCCAGCCACGATGAATGATGACGCTTTCACGTCTCCGTAGACACGCAAGGCAGCATCCGGCGTGGTCGATGCTCCGATTCCCACGAGACCCGCAGCGTAGTAGGCATTTGATCCGCTGAGATTCCATGGCGACGCACCAGTTGCGCCGGTTGCGCCAGTTGCTCCAGCAGCGCCAGGTGCGCCGTCGAGACCGTTCGCGCCAGCAGAGCCAGTCACTCCGATCGGACCTTGAGGTCCAGTTGCACCAGCTGCGCCAGCCGCACCAGTTGCACCAGCTGCGCCAGCCGCACCGTCGAGACCGTTCGTGCCGTTTGTTCCAGCAGCACCGGTC
>CAYHHO010000019.1:0-26518 GCA_964356445.1 uncultured Singulisphaera sp.
CGGCGACATCCTGCGCGAAGCCGACCGACATGAAGAGGCGATCGTCGAGTATCGAGAGTCCATCGACGCCAATTCAGTTATCGCATCAGAGTGGTTCCGAATGGAACCCTATGTGGCCTGCGCTAGTTTGCAGTTTGACGCGGATCAACATAGCGATGCACAAACAACGGTCGACCGCCTTGCTGCCGATTCCCTGACAATCCTAGGAGCGACCGCGGGTACGCTTACACTCGCGAGAGCAACCGTCGCCGCCGCTGGAACGAATGCTGCGCTGACCCCACTCGCGAGATACTTTTGGGCAAAGGTAAAGTCGGTGTTCGACCCAAACGTGAAGCCCGGCCGATCGAAGGAGAATCATGCAGCGCTTGGCGCGTGCGTTCTCACCATTATCCATCCACTTGGCGCCAACTCAGCAGTTCCGAACGCCGAGGCAATGCGCAGAGCCCAACTTGCAATGGCCCTTAACTTTGTTCACTCCGCGTGCTCGGCTGATTCACAATTCTCAACTACTCAGATCGACCCCGTTCTACGAGAGATGCTCCCTGAGGCGTGGACCCTCCTTGCCAATCTTCACTTCGCCGCCGATGCAACAACTGCTGGCGACGACGCAATTCGACTCGCTGCATGCTGGCGGTCCGACGATCACCCTTGAGAAGTGGCAATCGATTTTGTCGCGTTCGTGCGATCTGCACGCGCTGAAAACGGTGGCGTGTTCCTGAGCCCGTCTCAACTTCGCAACCACCTGTGAAAAAGTTTGGAGCAGGCTGGTGCAAACATCGCGCTTTTTGTCCCGAACCGCTGCACCGCTGAGAGACGAGCGCAACCTGATCTATGGGGATCGCATTCGAGAAGCAGCGCGCGCCGACAGCATCCATCCCACACCACCCAAACCAAGAGTCCATGCAATCACCCACCACAAGGACAGTCCTTCTGTCGCAGTTGTCCATCCGATCATGTTCACGTTCATAACCGTGAGCCCCAACGTGGGAAGGATCGTGGCACCAGCCACCCCCTGCCAAAACCGTAGTTTTTTCTCCCTCCGCATCTCGATCCCAGCAATCTGCGTCTCGCAAAGAGAATCGACGAGGCTCATCGCAAGATCAAATGCTCGATCAACGTGCATTGTCTCGCGCAACACCTTTTCGAATCGAGCATGGTTTGTGCGCATTGAGACCTCGATGAAAAATGCGTGAGCCTTCGCCGCGATTGCGATCTGTTGGATCTGCTCCCATTCTTGATCCTCTTCGCGGGTCGGAGTCTCCGAACCCTTTATCCTCAATCCCGCAAGCCGACGAATCTCATCGACGACATGACGCTGGTACATCGTCAAGATCTGAATCGAGAAGTACTCACGCATCATATGGTGCGGCATCGTCGTTTGCCAAAACTCGCTGTCGTCCTGATCGATTGCGATGAACGCTGTGCACTCTGGCGACATTGTGAAGAATGCCCCATGCGAATACTCAAACACGCGAACACCTGCCGGGCAGTCACCCGTCGACGGATTACGCTGGAGCGCGCGCCGTGCGTGAGCCATCTCTCCGACATGGTTGACCAACACGACGCGGGCAGATTCGCTTGCGTCGCGCCCCTGCACTGAACAGACGTCAACAAATGCGTACGCATGAAGGGTGGTTGGGTTCTCGAGCGAGGCCTCTACGCGCTCACGTTCATCGCGATCAGTCACCAGAGCAAAGAGCCAACCTACCAACGCTTGGATGGGGAGGGTGACGGAGTACCTCCCCTGCATTTCGGGATCCTTTGTCCAACGAAGGTCGGGCGTGATCGCGAGCGGCGCCGGTTCGCCTTTGTCAGAACGCGGATCGACTTGGACAGTTGCGACGAGCGACGCACCTCGCTTCATGAATCTGATGTGGTGGAGCGCATCGAGGAAATCCGCGACACCAATCGGGCTGCTCGCCTGCGCACCAGCACAACTCAGTTTTAGATCCACCGCAACATAACCAGTGCCAGACTGGGCTGCCCAGCAGGAGATCTCGCTTATCTCGCAACCGATGGACCCCAGGCTCGTGTTCGCAACCGACTTGATCACCCAGTGAGTTTCCCTCCCTCCGAACAACAGGCGCGAGCGCAGTGCTTCGCTCGAGAGGCGCCACACCTTCATCTTGCCCTGCTCGAAGAGGGCACGAGGCATTGGTGCGCACTCATGGATCAATGGATCGGAGAGTTCCACTTCTTTCCAAAGTCCAGACTTCATCGAAGAGCCACAACCGAGGTTGGTCGACTTCTCCATCCTCTTGAGAAGCGCCCCCCATGCCGACTGCGCTCTCCTTCTGTCAAGCGCAATGGCGTCCGTCCACAATCGAAACGACAGAATCAGGCGAATCGTAGGAGGATGGCGACCGTCACCTCCGATTCCGCGCAACCCCCACGTTGACCACCGAGTTCGGAGTGAGTCGACGGGTTCAGGCGGTGGTGTTTCCATTCAGATAGTTCCCGTTCCTTCGCCCAGTGCCCAAGACATCGAATCGTGTGAATCGAGTGATGATAACCCCACACCATCACACTCGCCGAGACCAACTTCGCGATTCATAATGCATCGCATTCACCCGCGGGTCTGCCATGAATGCGCCGACAAGTGCGGTATAACCATCACATGCTGACTCCGGACGATCGCAAACTGCGTGTAGTAGATTCCGCGCTTGAGACGCTCGCGCAAGGAATTGGCAATGCGGTAACGGCGTGCTTTCCAAACCGCACGGTCGAGGAGATCATCCACGCTTCTCCGAGCCTCAAGCAGTACCAAGCCGAATTCTTCAAGTCAGCTGCGAGTGATCCCTCAACGATGCTGAATGTCGCCATCGACCATGCGAAAAGTCTCGGTCTCGATGTTGGAGACCTCCACGAGTTGCGCAAATTTCGAAACGATGTAACACACAAGAAACCGACGGCGGGCGCAAGGAACATCGCTCTCGATGGGCGGCGAGTGTTCGCTGAACTCACTCGGGTGGCGCTCGTACTGAGGCGCCTAAACCAGCCCTCACAGGAGGCGAGCGTGACGCGTTGCCTGCGCTACTACGTTGATGGTGCGCCGGAGCGATGGATTGATCCGGCCCCCGATTCGCGCGACCCTCTCGATCCACGCATCGCTCTGAGGCCTCCACCACGAAAGGTTAGGAAGGCTCGGAAGGTCAGCACTTTGTCAAACAAAGGACTCTCAGAGGACCAATCAAAGGCGGTTGCGCTGATCGACGAGTGGTGGCGCGGAGACAAGCGACGCTTTGTTGTGGCTGGGGCGGCAGGTACGGGAAAGACTCGATTGATCATCGAGGTGTTCAGACAACTCAAAGTAGACCCCGCGACCGTGTGGCTCGTCGGACCCACCAACAAGGCCTGCGAGGTAATGCGCATGAGACTCGTTGAGCTGCCAGACTTCCGACCGCGTGTCTCAACCTTTCACAAACTTCTCTACAGATACGACGTCCCTCCACCGTGGGATGGGGAGAACCCTACGTTTCGGATCGTTGGCAACAAACTAGCCCAGCGTGAGACAAGATTGGTCATTTGTGACGAGGCCTCAATGCTCTGTGATCTTGACGTGGAGGCGCTGGAGTCAAGTTATCGAGTTCTCTACTTCGGCGACTCGGCTCAACTTCCGGCGATCACAGAGAATCGAGAATGGCAATGCAGGAAGGCCATCGCAAGCACTCTCCTGCTCACACCAGACGCTGTCTTGACGACCATCCACCGACAATCTGAAGGATCGTCGATCAACGATGCTGCAGAGATCATCAAGAGCGGCGCCGACCTTCAACCTGGCCTGTGGGACGATGACGCGACTCGGGTCTTGGACGAGTCCGAGGGGCATGTCGACCGTGAGTCGTTCCATCAGTTGCTCAAAGATGCGGACGCGGTTCTCGTTGCTCGAAACGCGACGCGCATCCGACTCAATCAGATCATTCGGGACTTACGTGGATACGCGACTTTCCCTGGTGACTGGATACCGAAGAGTGGAGAGCGGATCGTTTCAATCGATCGCACGCAAGAGAGTTCCTTCTTCGGCCAGCCAACGATTACGAATGGCCAACACCTCATCGTAGACCATGTCGTTCGGATTGAAGCTGGGACCAACAGTTCGACTGGATGTCCCATCGAGATCGCTATCGTGCGAGCGCATTTTCACGACGCTCCAGAAGTTCGCGGGGAGTGGCCGATTTCGCAAGAGATGCTCGTGGGGAAACACGTCGTGGGCGATGAGGTCATCACGCGCCTCGTGGCGGGGCCAAAATCTGGCGTGCTCCGATGTGACTGGGGCTACGCGATCACGGTGCACAAGGCTCAGGGCAGCGAATGGAACCGCGTCCTCGTGGTGGACCATGGCGGCTATGACAAGGTCGGCGCGAGAAACTGGAACTATGTCGCGCTGACGCGCGCACGACGCATCGTGACCGTCGTTCGTCTTAGTCGAGGCAGTTCGCTCATCCACTGATTCGGGTGCGATGGGGAGTTTTCTAGCAAGACGTACGATGAAACCCTAGGCGCGAACGGGGTCCGAAGAACCTGAACATATCGAGACAAGCGCAATGGGGATGCCGATCAACTTGTTCAACCTGCTCTGGGGTATCGGGGATGAACAGCGCCCAGGATTCCGTGCTCGAACCCATGACTTGAAGGGCGTGCGCCTCTTCGTACTCGTCGTCGCCAACAGTCGAAGCCATCCAGAATTCTGCGACAAGCTCCGTCGCGACTGGGAGAACTTGAATCTGGGAACGGGGAGACACCTGTTGTTTATCACTCCGACTGATCCGCCAAATACTTGGGGCAGCGACGCGTTCCCAAAGAGGCGCGCGGACAGATCGCAGCCTGATCCGCCCGCGCAAAGCGCCGCCGAAATCGATGCCAACACCGTTGTGTCCGCGTCGCTCAGACCATGCGACGAACGACCGGCCCTTGGTCTCGATCGACCCATCAACCCCGTTGGCCCCACCCAACCATAGAGAAACCAACAAATGCCAGCCCAACCGACCATCCACACTCGTTCCACTCTGCTCGTCGCCATTGTCACTTCGGCTCTCACGGCAGCCGTAGTCGCCTCACTCAGTGCGCGCCCCGCAGCACTTGCGTATGCACTGCCAGATGCGGCGCTCCCCGCCCTGCCGAGCGCCGCCAACTCCGCTGCAGACTCACCGATCGTCGGCATGTTCTGCGAGCCATCGATGAGGATGACTGTGCCGCGCGACAGCACAATGCTTCATGCCGACCGCAAGGTCCCCTGTGATGCTCAGGTCATCGGATGGACCACGAAAGGAATCTTCAGAGTGCGCGCGAACGGCACTGTTGAGATGCTCGCTGTTCCGATGCCCCCCTGCGCAGATGGCGATTTCTATGTTTGGCTCGCGTATCCGAACTAGAACTTGAATCGCCTCGCTGCAAACGATCGACTACGAATCGCCACTCATTCGACGCTACCCTGCCCGCATGGATCTTGACACAAAACTAGAGGAACTCGAGGCTCGAATCGCGGAACTTGAGGCAAAGTTGGCAGGAGAGTCCGTGGTGGAGAGTTTCGTCTGTAACAGGGTGACGGTCGCTGACGCAAATGGAGTGAACCGAGCCGTGCTTGGGGCATTCCAGAATGGCTGGGCCGGATTGGTGTGCATCGACACCAACGGGCGCGAGAGGGTTGAGGTGCTGACGGGAAGTGAACTAGAGGCGCAACTCTTCGTTCGCGCATGGAAGAAAGAGGCGCGCGGGGCACTTTTCATCCGTTCGACCCCAGAGATCGGACCGATGCTTGGCCTCATCGACAACAACGCGACTCAGCGCGCCTCATTGGGGGTGGGACCAGACAATTCAGTAAACGCACTTGTGACCGATGCGAATTGCGAGACTCGGCTCATGATGGATGTTCATGCAGATGGCCCTGCGCAACTCTGTCTGATGGACTCCGAGACCGATGGGACGATCATCCTTCGATCAGCACCTCAAGAAACGCCAGCGTTTCACGTGTTCGTCACCGACGCCGAGGGCAACTTGCAGTGGAGTTCCGAGAGTTCCGAGTGAGCTAAACGTGAACTCGACCAGTCGAATCACTTGGAAGGGTCGCGCCCTACCCCGCATGAGCGGCCGAGGTTAAAGTGGCAGAATGGACCACTATCGCACTCGTTTTCCGTTGAGCATGTTCGATCTGAGAAACTTCTCGATCCCCCGGGCATTCGCAGTTGCCGTTCTTGCATGGACCATCTGGGGAGTGGTCGCCGCGATCGCGGGTGCAGTTTGCATCGAGAACTCCCCATGGATCCCGGATTACTTTGAGCGACCGCTCGATCAACGGGTCGTGGCGCTCTCTCTCAGCTGGCGAATCGCTCTCTTCGTGGCCGCCTATTCACTCAATTGGATCTGCTTCTCTGGGCGGAACATCGAGGGCTACGCAATCGCACTGTTTTTAGCGGGTTGCGGCGTGATACTGCTGATTCTGAAGCCCATGCATTTTATTCCCGATGCGACGCCAATCGTCGGCGATGTTGATAACACTGCGTCGAAGTTCGTGGCGGGCGCCTGCCTATTGCTGGCATTACTCGCCTCATGGAAAAGCTACCGGCGCAATGACGCGATCGGTTGCGCCGCCCGCGCAGTCGTTTCAAACAACTTTGACCCCACCTCTGTGCGGACGCTCCTTGCAGCACTCGGCACAGACTTACCGCCCGACTTGTCGGAAGATCCACTCCCTCTAGAGGATGGCACGCGACGCGAGGAGTAACGGATTATCGCCCCCCTGCATACAGACCTTGGGTGTTACCAATGCGCATCGACTTGATAGGATGATTTTCGAGTCATGGTTCGGTTGGGTTCGATGACGTTCGGAGGCGCATTGTCATGTTGGTTGGTCAGAGATTTTCAGTCACGTTGGCGGTGATGAGCGTGGTTCTATTGGCACTCGGAGGCTCGCTAGCGCGCGCCCAAGACGGCGTCCA
The DNA here is from genome assembly GCA_964356445.1 of uncultured Singulisphaera sp. Lineage (GTDB taxonomy): Bacteria > Planctomycetota > Phycisphaerae > Phycisphaerales > SM1A02 > F1-60-MAGs104. The sequence continues at coordinate 6,936 of CAYHHO010000019.1, forward strand.
ACTGGAATCATGGAAATTTCAAGTCACGCCCGAGTCATCCACGGTGAGCGGAAAACCGGGGAGACGACTCGCAGTGCTTCTCGTTGACGCGAGCCGATCAATGCAAAAACTCCCAGATGGTGGCGAGGGTTTCGGGGTCGAAGGCGAAGCAAAGTCGCGGTGGGCGACTGTTCGCCGCGAGGTTGACGCGATGCTTCAAACGCTCGCGGAGAAGGCCCCAGGCATCGAAGTACGCATTTACTACTTTGGCTCCGAAGTCGACTGTGTGGCTCCGAAGTCAGCGACACTCAGTTCGGCGCAGGATGCCAGCAGCTTGATGCAGCAGTTTCCAAAGAAAGCTGCGTCCGGAGGGACAATGCTCTACCAAGCGCTTTCGCTGACCTGTGACAGGGTGCTTCGAGAGCACTCGAGCGCACCAATTGAGTGGCTCTTCTTCGCCTTACTCTCCGACGGAGAGGACAGCGGAAGCCCCGCTCCGTTCAAAGACGGCAACTACCGTTGGGACAAGAAGTTGGAATCCGTCAGGAAGGTGATCGCGACTCAGGCCGTGGTGCTACCCGTTGGAAGCGAGGCCGAAGGCATGGTCAAGAAGGGACACTTCGGCAATCTGAAGAACGTCCAAGTTGGCGGTTCGATCCCCGCCCCCCCGCCACCTCGGACTGTCTATCGGCTGCAGTTAGCGCCGGGAGGCGCAAAGGGCGTAGCCACTGGGGTGCTCGCCGCCCAAGGCATGCAGTATCGCGTGCCTGTTGAAATCGATTTGACCAAAGTGCTCGAATCCGACCGCGCTGGCCTTGCAGAAGCAACGCTCATCACCGCGACAGTCGGTGGATCTCCAGCACCGTTCACGCTCGAAGGGTCGCCGCTGGCACTCGGCGGTGGCACACTGATGGTTACTCCCAACACAGCCACGGATGTGGGGGCGGGGGTCAACTGCACGCTTGTGTTGTCGATTGCTCGCTCCATCAATGGCGAAAAGAATGACGCGCTTCCGACGCTGCGCGGCGAGGGCACCCGCACCTACGCATTCCGCGCGCAAGTTGCGCCAAAGGACCCGGCGAAATGGAAGATTCGCGCACCGGCACATGCCAAGATTGGCGAGGCGATCGAGTGTTTCGCCGATCTGACCGATCCAGACATCACGTGGCGATTCTCGGATGGGCAATCCCAAAAGGGTGCGGCGATCTCGGTCGTTGGCAAGAGTGAGGGTGTGCTTCGCGCATCGCTCGAGGCAGTCTCGAGCGATGGAAAGAAGGCGACCAAGCCCAACGCGGTGGCGGTCGATGTGATCGATGCCTCGTTCACAATTGAAGCAAAAGGTGACGCTCTCCTGAATCAGGCGAGCGAATTCACCGTCAATCCGACTGGCAAGAGTAAAGCGACGTACGAGTGGTTCGCGAATGGAAACCCTTGCGGGACAGGCGCCCTTTTGAGCCTAAAGCCCACGTCGGTGGGCGACTTCGACCTCGCTTGCAAGGCGACGAGCGACGTCGGCCAATTCTCGTGGACGGTCGTCAAGAAGGTCGAGGTGAAGATTGCGCCAGGGATTCAGCTCAATGCGCCCACCCTGGTCACCGAGGGCGACCCAGTGATCGCCGTTGAGTGCACCGTCTACGGGCTCGATGGCAAAGCTGCACTCGCACTTGGACGCAGCGCCGCAAAGTCAACGCAAAATTCGGAGATCAAATTCGACAAACCCGGCGACAAGATTGGCAGCGTCGCGTTCTCGATCGACCGCGAAGTTGCCAGACAGTCCATCTCGGGCGATGCCACGACGGGGCGGGTGCTCCCGATTCGCGTGACTGTCGGCACAAATGGATCGTTCTCGACAGCGGCGGACGTCGCAGTGCTTCCGCTCGATGCGCTGCCCACGCTCAAGAGCCCCGCAGCAAACGCGTCGGTTGCGTTCGGGCAAGACACTCAGTTGATCTTCGCCGTCGATGGGGCGGATGCGAGCGCGATCACGGCTATTGACGTCGAAGTCGTCGACGCCAAGGGGACGAAGGTCGCTGGAGGATCGGTGACGGGCTCCAACGATTGGACAATGAACTTTCATCCAAGATCGGACGGTTCAATGAGCAGCCCGCTCAAGGTTCGAGGCAAGATCTCTGGTCCATCGGTCTGGTTCGAGCGTCCAATGGTCGACCTAGCGACGCTCCACCTGAGCGCCCGCGAAGGCGAGTACGCAGCGCGATTGGACCCCGCCACTCCGATTGCATTTGCACCGATCAAGATCTCCATGGATGGGCTTGCGGATCATGACAAGGGAGTGGCGTGGCGATTGACTCCCATCGAGCCCGCAGGTCGAGCACTGCAAGCGGAGGAGAATCCTTGGATCACCCCCCCGCTGTACCCCGGAAAGTATGCGCTCAACGCAGTCGTGACTCTTGAAGATGGATCGAAGAAACAGATTCCAGTTGTGACCGTTACCGTGGAGCAGCCATCTGACTTTCTCCGAGTCCCCGACTCGGTTCAAGTTGGACAACCGTTCGCCGGAACGTTAGATGAGAAGCGCGTGCCGATGGGATCGGTTAAGCAGATTCAATGGCGGGGACCTGGTCTTGCAGACCAGACACCTGGCACCCCGTCCACGCATGCAAACCACCAATTCCATCCAAATGAATGGGGCATCCACGAGGTCGGTGTCAACATCTGGTTTGACGATGGATCCATGCTGTCTGACCGAAAACCAGTTGAAGTCCGTGGCACGAGCCCGTCGGCAGACCCTCGGGTCGAGCCATCTGAAATCCCAATGGGGACCACGGCGGTCATATTGACTCCGAACCTGAAGGGAGACTGCGAGGCGGTGCGAGTGACAGTGCGAGGAAAAAACTCGGACGGAACTCAATTCGAACATGAAGTGCCTTGCGCCCGCGAACAGAGCGAAATTGACATTCCCGTGCCACCAGAAGTCACTCAGTTTGAGGTGGTGGTCACCCCGATCCAGTTCAAAGGAGATAGAGGACGAATCGAATCAAGTTCTCAGCGAGTCATCGTCGTGCCTCGCGCGCAGTGGTGGTGGTGGTTGCTCGCATTGGCCGTTCTCCTGATCATCTCGTGGAGACTTGGCAAACACCTTTTCGGCAACGAGCCGATGCGTTGGACGCTTGAGTTCTGGCCCGAAGATTTGGGCCCACCGACTGCAGATTGCGGCAACTATGCCTCGCTGGCGATTGCGTCGCGAATAAAAAGTTCCGAGGGACGAGGAAAGCCCTATCGAGGTTGGAGCCGCAGCGATAAGTCCGCCTACATTCCTCTCTGGTGCCTGCAGGAGCAACTCGGTGGCGACGAAACCGCATGGCTGAGCGATGGAACGAACGCCGATCTCACAATCAAACTCCGAAACTTCTGGTTCGATCCATTCCATGCCCTGCCAGGCCCAGACAACCACTGGGGCGTTGCTGAACAGCGGCATGGCGCTGGCGATAGCGGTTCGGATCGAGTGAGCGCCACCTATCGCTTAGCCGCGCCGCGTGCGCACCGCGACACACCAGCACGAGAACTCTGGGTTCGAGTGCGCTGCCCGAAGGGTGGCGATCCACTCCTCTGGGTTTTCTGGGTCTGGGTTGCCTGCGCCGCCATTGCGCTCGTTGCACTCCTTCCAGTCTTTCACCTCACCAAACCATTCACCTAATCCCACCGCTCTCCACTTCCGTTTCTCCACACCTATTAGAAAGGTTTTCCAATGTATGTATCGCCAAAGAGTGTTCGCCTCTACGTCGGATTCGGAGGCTCTGGAGCAAAGTCCATCGTTGCCTTCGTCAAGTTGCTTGCCGCGCACGAGGAGTGGGGTGACGACAGCGAAACTCGATTTGCCTTCGTTCTGGTCGACACAGACAAGCGCGATCTCAGTCGCTACGCCGACCAGATCCGAGAAGCATGTCGACTGATCGGGAAGGATCCGATCGTTCGAACAGTTCAGACGAGTCGAGGGGTTCCTAACTTTCAGCACTATGCCGCTGATCGACTCCAGTCCGCCGGGCATGACGAACGGCTCCAAGAGCATTGGTGGTATGGACCTCACGACGAGAGCGCACCAAAGCGAGCTTTCACCGCAGAGAAACTGATCGCCTCACCAGAGGATGGTGCGGGGCAGTGCCCACCAGTTTCGACATTTCTCGCGTGGAACAACCTCGCGAAAATGGGGGAAGAAATCGAGTCGGTCATTGAGGAACTTCGACGGCGACTTACGTTGGCCGTTGGTGAGCAAGAATCGCCGATTCTCTGTTCCTTCATCGCGGGGCTCGCTGGTGGGACGGGGCGAGGATGTTGGCACATGCTTGCGTTCAAGGTTCGGGAAGTGCTTGCAAATGCTGGGAAACACACGCTTCCAGTTGGGTACTTCTTTGATTCATCGGTGTTCCAAGACGTCATGAACTCAAACCCGGGACTACCGATGAAGATGCGAGTGAATTCGCTCACAGGAATATCTGAGTTGCATGCGTGGATGTGCAACGAGACCGATCGTCCAGACCAGTACAACTTCGCGCTTCCCAATATCGACAGCCCGCGAGATCCTTCGAGCGATCTGGTCGATGTCCGGCGCCTCGTCACGGACGCCCAAGGCAACACCCTCACAGGGGTGCCAGGGCAATCGCCAGTTTCGCAGGCTTTCGTACTCTTCGGGGGAGGGAAGGCGGGTGAGCCAGGCGCGCCAGAGCACTACTACAGCGTCCTTGCAAACGCGATGTACGCCCGGATGATCGATGAGATTGCGAGCAGAGATATCAATGATGCGACGGCATTCGGAGGAGTCTGCGGCGCATCGATCGTGATCCCCATTAACGACATCAAGCAATATGTGCGCGTGTATGTTTCGCGGTTCCTGCCAGCCTACTACGCCGCGCCGGGAGATACACAACGAATTGCACACTGGGCAGAGTGGATCACGCACGACCTCGAAGCGCCACAAAATTTTGGGTACACAGCCAATTCGGATGGCAACCTCTACGAACGCGTTATCGCCGATGCGATGGCTAGCCAACGACAACGCCTCATCCGTCTTGAGAAGTCGATGGAAAAGGCAACGAAGGACTACAAGGCAACCGCTGATGAAGGCAAGCGCATCGACGCTTGGGTCGATTCAAAGGATGGCAAGGCTGCCATCGAGGACATCTCGCGCAGACTCTTGACCACCGCATTCTTTGGGACCCAAGCGTCGAAGGACACTGTGGGGACTGGCGGACTGCTGCGAGATCTTGGGATCTTGAGCCAACTCAGCCGTAACGAATTCAGTGAGATCTACGGAGGAGACAAAGATGTTCCGGAAGTCAATTGCGTCACGGATGCGCTTCGACGGGTGGTCCTCGCAGACCGCTTGACTCGCAAGAACCCGAATGGCACAACCGAATCAATCGACATCTTGGGATTCGGCGCAAAGGCGCTGATGGCGAATCTGATCGCGGCCCACTTGAAGAAACTTGCAGATCAAGTTCCGGGCGCGGCTCCCAATCCGGCTGGTGGAAGCCGAAGCACCTCGGACGAAGTTGAGAAGGCTCGCAAAGGTTTCCTCGCAAGCGGAATTGATGCGAATGAAGCCGGCGTCATCATGAACGCAGCAAAGTCGCGCATTCGCATGAAGTGCATGGGGGCTGCGAAGCCTGTGATGGGCCGGATGCTTCATGAGGCTGCCGACAAACTGCAGCGACTCGCGACAGACCTGAAGTCCATCGTGAACCTGATGCAGCAGCAAGCGAAGGATGTCGAGGAAGCCTCTGCCGCAACTCGCGACCGCCTCTTCTGGAACCGACAGGACTATGACGTGATTTGTAGCCAGAGCGCGGTTCAACTCTACGACGGCGGGATTCTCGCTGAACAGCGGCTCCAGCCCGTGGAGAGCGACGATGCGCTCAGCCATGCGCTCGTGGAAGAGATGGAAAGCGGTGCCAACGATCGATTCCAAAACGCCCAGCTCAATCTGATGCGCGCCATTCGGCAGTGGCTCGACGGAGATCTGCCTGGGGCCAATCCGAATGATCGACGGCTCCAAGTGAAACGACTTCTTTCAAAAGGACTTGAATCCCTCGGCGGAGAATTGGTACTGAAGAGAAAGTTCTACGTTGATCAGTTTGGCTTCTATCAGACAATCAAACAACTCATGGTCGACTGGGGCCGGGAGTTCCGGCGGCGGGCGGGCAGCGAACTCGACACCGCGAAACTGATGTCCGCGTTTCGAGTCTTGTTTGGACGCGACTATCCATTCGACGGTGACGGGCCAGTAGTGAACGAGGGGCGTGACCTTGATGAGTTCACAACGGACGTGTGCAAGTGCATGGCCGTCGAGTTAGCCAATCGGTGCGACGTCCTCTTCCACGTACGGATGCGCGCGGGACAAGTTTTGGCTGGCGATCAAGCCTCCGTCGTCCTTCCAGCGCAAGATCGGTTTGAAGATGACTTCGCTAGCACGTGCTCCCGGTATGCCTTGGACGCAAAACGCTTCGAAGAGCGCGGGCACTTCAAGGCCGTGAAGACTCATTCGAGGAGCGTTCGCGGCAATCCGTTCGCAATGGTGGCGTATGCGCAAAGATCCTTCCCCGACGGTACTGAACCAGGCGGCGAGGGGCTCAACCGTATCTCGTCGCTTGACTACCACAAGGATCCCGATATTGCGAAATGGCTCCAGGCGTGCGAAGACGTGGATGGGCGCTCGCTATTCGCCAACCGTTCGAGCGGACTGCATGATGTCCAACATAGTTACGGACTCGGCTTCTCATCGCCAATCTTCGTCCGAAACAAGTCGCTGCGCAATGTGAGGTGGCGCCCGTGGGCCCTCCATGGCGAGGCTGTTGCCAACGAACGGTCGACTTTTGTCCTCGATGTGATCGCGTATGCGCTCCTCGACGAGCCGCGTAGTGGCACCATGGGTCCCGCACTTCAAAAGGTCATCGAGCAGGAACACTGGCAGATGCCTTTGATCTCGCTGCGAGCGAGCTCAGATGGCACTGAAGACCAAGCGAAGAAGTGGCAATTCACGCGCGCTCCGATTCGACACTACATGGATGTTCGGACTGCAGACCACCCGGCTGCCAAGGCAGGCGATGGATATACGTCGATCAAGAAACTTATGGATGCGCTCTTGAGTGGGACACCCAATCCTTTGATTGAGGCAATCGCCGAGGAGGCGGAGATATTCGTCAAGGAAGTTCTCCAAGCCCATCCAGAGGAGGTCTCTGCGGAAGGAGCACTCAGTTCAATGTTCCGCGAGCTCAACACAGATCTGCAAGTGGCAAAAGAGGCTGAGACTGGACCCACCGCAGATGAGTACCGCGCACTCTATGACCAACTCATTCGCCGCGTTGAAGTATTGCAAGGAATGAACGCAGCAAAACTGCTTGGGCACTTTGACCGGCGCGGTCGGGTGTAAGCGAATCGTTGCGGCACGGTGACTTACTATGTCTGCTACGGTTCTGATCGCAGAGGCTGCGGATGTTGAGCGAATCCTCACAGAGGGAGGACTGCGGTCCTCCTTCTGTCGGATGTTCCGCGGAACGTTGGTGGACACCGCTGACCCGACCCCGCGCGGGGATGGGCAGGGGTTCGATGACCTCCTACGCGACTGTCGTGTCGTCTGCATGGATGTTGAACTCTTGCGCCCCCTCGCTTTCGATGCGCCGAATCGAGTCGAGCGCGAGCGCTATCGCAACAACCTTCAACACAAGGTCGCATCACGCCAGCACATCTGGCTCGCCGTGATTGCCGGAGGAGCATCCGAGCAGAGGCGCCAACTCGACGAGTTCACGAAGCGCATGGCCGAGTGCAGTGTCGGATTCGGACCTAACGCGCATCGGTCAATCGTCGTGCTCATCTTTACTGAGCCGATCACCGACGAGTCTCAAGAGGTAGTCAAGCGGTTAAGCGGTGAACCCGACGTGGGATCCAACTCTTCGATTGCCAAGGTCTACATCATGTTCGACCGGCTGCAACTCTCGCAGCTCCGGACGACGGCGATCGCGTCGCACAACGTGTGGCCAATGTGCGTTGCAAGGCTGCTCGCCCACCTGGGACTCAACCATGTTGTGACGCAGGGACGATGCGATGGCCTGTACGTATGGCGCACGATCGTATGGGGAGGCGCGGATCAAGGCGATTGGTCATCGAAGTATCGCGCGATGCTCGCCGAAGAACTCATGCCCTCGCGCGATGAGAAGAGCAACGCCGAGCGATCTGCTCATTCGCTCAAACGTACATCGCCCGGAGACTTTCGGGAAAAGGGAAACCCATTCGATAAGGACCCTCGCCCAGATGTGCGATGGGCTATAGATCAGGACGCTGAAGAGTTGCAGCGACGCGCGTTCGACTACGTGCACGAATCAGTCTTCTTGAGCGTGCTCGAAGCAGATGGATGGCACGTCAAGGGTCGCCGCCCACTCCAGTCGTCCACGGGCGCTGTTGGCGGGAATCAAGACCTTGCGGCACAGAGGTGGGGCGAGGTTGCGAGCGCCGAGGATGGGCTCGTCGCGCTGCGGCGACTCAAGGAAGGGCGCGGGTGGCGTCTCTCCCCACTGCCAGAGGATCATGAGAGCCAGCGCGCAAAATGGGGAGCGATCATTCAGAAGAGGCGGGAACTCAACGAGGCGCGCGAGCAACATCGGGATGCCTCCGAAGAGATTTCGATCGCGCGCCGACGGCATCTCTCTTTGCTTTGGAGACTGATCATCGCAGTCGCGGTGATCCTGTTCATCGGACAGTTCCTCTTCTCTGCTCTGTCGCCACTGCGCCCTCCTCCGTCGGAGGGCGAACTGACGGCGCTAGAAAAAATGAAAGAAGGAATCCTCGGGACGGAATTCTGGGGACTCACCAAAGATGGCGGTGAGACGGTTTATGTCGTCGACTGCTCAGGGAGCATGTCTGAAAAGATTAAGCTCGGGACGCGTTTCGATGGGACGAAGTCGAAGCTCAAGGAGTGCGTCACAGGCTTACCTAGCACATCTCGATTCCTTGTGGTTTTCTTCGATCACGAGATGCATCACATGGTCGCATCGAAGGAACTCCAAAGTGCAACCGAAGGTGCAAAGAAACGAGTACTCGAAGAAATCGACACGTGGCAGACGCGTGGAGGCACCGATCCGACCGACGCCATCGCCTATGCGCTTGCGCAGTTCACTCCACTCACTCCTCCACCCCCTGCTGTCGCCGACGGTTCGGTCAATACCCCTGCTCCTACAGGCCGCTCGGCGTCCTCCACTGATCCACCTCCTGCGCAGATCGTTCTGCTGACGGACGGAATCTTCGCTGAGCCGGAACGCGTTCATGAAACAGTTGCGCGGTTCAACGAAGCACGCGGTCCCAAAGAGCGCGTCAAACTCAATACTGTTGCCATCGACTGCATTAACGCTCAGGACACACTCAAGAAACTCGCAACAGACAGCGGCGGAGAGTTTCGACACATCCACTTCGAACCGTTCAGCATCTTTGACCCTCTCGGCTTCAATCTCGTAATGGCAATCATCCTTGGCGCTGGGGCAATTGGCGTCACCCTCGGCGCGTTCTTGCCGTGGATCTTAGAAGTCTGGCGCGGAAAGCGAGCGTGCGATCGGCTCGTGCCGAGCCTCGTAGGACTGCGTCGAGACTTTGGCCACGTCTCACGCGACACCCAGACATTGATGGAAGGGTCATCGACGGTACGGCTCGCCACGGCTCACAACGGTGTTGCCACCGCGCAGCGCGCCTTGGCAATTCGTGCGCACTGGCTGGTGGAAAGCCAATTGCAGGACACGCACTCGGCAACGCGTGGGAGTGGGCGTGCCTCACACGGGGGAGATTCGGCGCTCGCAGTTGAAGATTGCAAAGATCTCCACGAGAGCCTCGACGTGTGTGCGATTGAAGCCGGGGTCGGCCCCGAGTTCGCCGATGAACTCAGACAACTTGTCTTGAACGATGCCAAAGTTATTCGCAAGGCATGGGGCGATCTCTGCGAGAAGTACGACCGCTTTAGTCGCGGCCACCTGCCATCACACGCGATCGAAACGATTCTCTGTAGGACTCTTGAGAGGAGCCTTGACAAACTTCTTACCGACTTCATGTGGAAGGCGGCGAAACCACGCAAAGACAATCTCGACGCCAAAGCCGCACAGCTCGTAAGATTATTGAACGACGAGTCAAGTTGCCCCTGCCTCTCGGGTCGAGTTGCCAACCCCTCGAAATGGCCAGATCGCAACAGCCGCGTGAGTTTTGCCGTTCCAGAAGTTGCCGATGATTCGCTCGCTGGCTGGTCGAGAGACCTAGTCACTACCGTCAAGCACCAGTTGCCAAAGGGCATCGCACTCTCTGTGGCAGCCGAAGGTGTAACGAACGTTGGGCTCATCGCATTCGGATTCGCACATCAGGAACTTCGGGTTGAACTCGCATCGTGCGACGACTACGACGTCATACTTCACACCGACGAGGTGCGCTGAAATGAGCATTGCGACATCAATCGAGAGCGATGGCGTGGATCTCAACGCAACAGACCAAACACGAGACGGCGCGATGTCGAGCCCTTCAATGGTTCAGACTCTCGGATGGTGCTCCTCACACCCTGCCCATTCGCGTTCTCGGCTCTTCGTATTTTTCACGCTGGCATTGCTTCCATGGGTGATGACTATTGCACTCGTGTTGTTCTGGCTGTCGTTAGATCCAGATACAGCACCGAAGTGGCTCGGGGATCATCACCGAAAGTTGATGCTCTGGGGGCTGGTGGCCGCGAGTTTTGCGACTGGATTTGGACTGACTGGTGCGCTCGCGATCATCGCATCGCGGAGCCAAGTACTTGTGGGTGACCGCGGAACTCCAGGGATCGGGGTGTGGAGTGGGCTCGCCGCGCTCTTTGTTCTTGGTTCGCTTCCATGGATCATTCCGTCACTGCTTGAAGCAGGGCCCCGACTCCGAATGTTCATTGCACTCTTGGGAGTCCTTCCCTTTGCACTTGTCGTTGTTCTGGTGATGCTCGCGCCAACAGAAGACAAGAAGGGGCATCGGCTCCTACGCAGATTGCGGTGGTGGACGCTGATCTTCCCCATCGGAGTCCTCGCATTCATCCTGTGGATTCGGTTCGGAGGGGTCGCTACCGACCTCGCGCAGTGGCAACCGATTGCACAACAACTCGCCAAGATCTTCGAAACCACAACCCAGTTAGCCGCGGGCAACCCGAGCATCGACCCCTCAGCGCGCGCTTGGGTTGTGACCGGGCTCGTCGCGCTGGCGCTCGCGCCGCTCATGGTTCTTTCAATCATGGCGATGGCGTGGCTGCAGGAGTTCGTGGCGTGCGACTCGAACGAACGGCGCATGAGAAAACGCAAGTCTGTTGCTGCTCGAGTTCGGCGAAAGCCTCTCATGGGCGAGGGACACACTCTGGATCCTCATCACAAGCGAAAACTCGGACTCTCGCGGCGAAACACGCCTTCAGAGACAGCAGAAGTTGACGAGGATTCCGATTCGGACGAACAGGAATCGCTAGAGTCCCCGCCGCCATGGATTGAGGAACTTCGCAAGAAGGTCGATCCTGACAGTGATTTTGGCGATTGGTCTGCGACACGGTTCACCCCTGGACAGACATCTCCTCTTTATGCGGGTGGCGATTCATTCGATGAACTCTTCGGCGGCGTGACCCCATCGATGGACCAGGTACGAGCGTTCACGACTATTTATAACGAGAGCGCCAAAGCATTTGCGACCGAACGCGAGAGTGAGCCTGAGTGGAAGTCGCCCGCAACCGACGTGGTGATAGAAGGTGCACCAGGGACCGGCCGCTCCGCCACCGCGATTGCGACGATCATTCAGGCGGTCGTGGTTCGTGGGGAGACCGTATTGGTGCTCGTGCCAAATGACATAAAGCGGCGGAGTACGCTCAGAAGAATTCGGAGGGCGGCAGAGTGCGCTGGGGTCGGTTGGTTTCTCAACATTGGCGATCTCACGGAACGGGGAATTCAACCATGGGCTGATGCGCAAGATGCGAAAAGCACCACGCCCGATTCCGCCTCCACGCCTTTGGGCAAACGATTCGGTTCAGGCTTGGAAGACAACCGCTCCGAGCGAGACCAGCGCAAGGCGGAAAGGCTTCGATTGGAATTGTCTGGGGTGCACCCTCGGTCAACCCCTGATGTCCTCGTTGGAACAGTCAAAGAATTTGAAGATCGATTCTTTTCGGGCTCTCCAAATTTTGAACGGCTCCGCGACGTGATATCTCGACTTCAACTTGTAGTGGTCGATGACCTCCATCTCTTCGATGTCACCGATCGCGTGCACTTGCGATTCGTCCTCAACAAGTTGCGGCTGATCGTCGCGGGCGAGGGTCTTCGGTGCCAGTCACTCCTGGTGATTCCACAACTTAGTAACCCTTCACGAGACTTCGTGGCGGAACAGCTCCTCACATCCCGCCAGCGGGTGGAGTTTGTGACGCTCAGACCGTTCGCGAAGGCGATCGATGCACGTGAGCCGTGGGAGGTGCGATTGAGAGCGCAGGACGCCGGCGCTGCGGGCGTTTCGGATCTCATCGAGCGATGCGCGAAGGGCTGCCTAGCCGCTGGAGTTGAGGTCATCGTGTACTCCCCTCGAATGGGCGATAGAGAGCGACGAAACCTAGAGGCCGAACTCGAGGGAGCTGGTGAGGCCACCGTCCGCGTCATTGCCGACTTAGACGAACTCGATGGCGAAGGCGCAAGCCAGTTTGGCGCAGTGTTCTACTCAGCAGTTGCCGGTCACGGAGCGAGCATGGCCATCCGATCGCATGCCAAGAGTGATGACGTTGTGGTTTTTACGGTGCAACCCAAGGGCAGCGCCGACCTCGAGCAAGCTCCACGAAATGACTTGTTTGTGCTTCCTGATGGGCGATCCAGAGCGCTGTTCGCATCGCACCTTCGATCCGCCGCGCGTTTCTTGCGAAGCCTTCAACCGATCCACCGATCCCTCTGGTCACGACTCGGACTCGCCGAGTTGGGAGCGCTACGAGATGACGTCGGGCCCGATCCCGCCGTGCGTGTGACACTGCTCGAAGACCGCTCGTTCGCTCTCGACCCAACGGATCCCATGGCGTCGGCTTCAGTGCGTCCAGAAATCTGGGGGTGGTGTTGCTTGGATTCTAAGAGAGAGGCCGTCAGCGCTGACGGAGTCGCGCGAGCGGCGGAACCCCGGGCGCTGCCAGTCGCCATTCGCGACTTGATCGAAGCGGGGACATTCATCCACGTACTTCCTGGAGCGGGGCGATTCACGATTGCCGCCCTACATAACCCCATCGCCGCCGTGCATGGATTGGCCGAGCGGCGTGTCGCGGAATGGTTCAGCGAAGACCGACAATCGATTGGTCGCGGCGACTTGGCCTATATCCCGCACCTTCGATTCGAGTCAGAAGAGACGTCGTTCTTCCCAGTCTCGTTCGAGGAGCGAGACGGACATGATCGAGGCGCAATCCGCATCGAGGGTGCAATCTGGTCGGAGCGGCGCAGTTCTCTGTCTGGTCAGTCGTATCGACTTGCGCTCAGAGCGATTGATCTCGCAGTTCCGTCGGAGATGGCGTTCAAACCCACCATGCACACTGCCATGACAACTGTGCAACTCATTGCGGTCGCCCCAAAACCGGAGGCGACGAGAGTCCACCATGATCCCCTCGTCCCCGCCGAGAAGCCACTCGACCCGATGGCGATGAGGCAGTTTGTGACCTATGGGGTAGATGGGACATTCGATACGAGTGGCGCATTACGAACTCAAAATCTCAAGATCCGATACGAGGCATCCACGTGTTTCTTGACGTTAGGGTTCGCCGCCGATCAGTTGGAGGGCGATGCGCTACTGGCAGACCTCGGAGGGACTTGGGTCGGTGAGCGCGCCGCGAGCACCGACGTGCGCGCGATTGTTCCAGAACTTGGCGCAGCCTTCACAATCGCGATGCGGCGTCACGCCCCTGGGATGGAGCAACTCGTTCGTTGCATCGGGGTTCGCATTGGCAATCCCACAGCCTCCCCCCGCTATGCGTTGATGTGCATCGAGCCCGCATCAACCGATGGCTCGGCGTTCCGCCTCTTGTCCCGAATTGTCCGCGACGGAGATTTTCTCGTGGAGTTCATCGGAAGCGCAGCGCAAGCACTCGAGGATGTCAACAATCGCAGCGTGTCAGCCGCCGCGCTGTATGTGCGGGCTGAGATCTGCTTGGGTGCGCAGTGGGATTCCGAGAAGGTGCTCGCCGCAAACCAAGAAACAATCGAGTCTCTTGCCCAACTCCTGCGAGGGATCGCCGATGAGGGGCTGGCACGATCGAAGTCCACCTAACTCGCCCTTTCCGAGCACACTCACATGCCTACCACCATCGAAGAAATTGACTCGCACCTGAAGTCGCTCGACCTCAATGTGCTCACACCGAATGACGCAGAGGCGAAGTCGCGAGAGCGCGCACTCAGGTACACGATGGATCAGTACCAGAATCCCGACGGGGATCCCAAGGCATTCCTTCGGGTCAACCTTATGGATGGTGGGACCTATGTCGAGATCAACGCGCCCAACGCCTACAACGTGCGCGAGTGCAAATACAAGGGGGCGGTGTTTGCCGCGCTTCTTGAAATCACGTACACGACCAAGCGGTTGAGTTTTGGTTACGACCCTGCAGATGGTGAAATCTGCGTGACCTGTGACCTGACGATCGAGGACGGATCACTCACCGCGCACCAACTCAGTCGAGAACTATCCGCAGTCTTGTGGGCGCTCGATCACTATCACTCTGTCATTCGCCATGCGATCGAGACTGGCAAGGTCGACCTCTCCCTTGCGAAAGAACCGACCCCGACGCCGTCTGAGATTGATCCCGAAATCGCAAGGTTGATTGAATCTTTGGGTGGCGTCGAGGGTCTGCGCCGGCTCGCACGCGACAAGAGCAACACGACGTCATGAGCGAGGGCTCGAACGGTATTCCTGAGGCGTGGAGCGAGCCCCCGCTCGACAGCGAGGAACTCTGTGCGCGGCTTCGTTTCTCACTCGACGAACCCGTCCGCGTTCCAAAAGATGTTCAAGAGGCATATCAGGACTTCGCACGGGACGAGCGACAAAAATTCCGTGGAGCCGGCGTGCGCGTGACTCCGCATCTGATGCCAAAATTCATCAAGATGGCCGAGCAAGTTGCAGAGCGACTGCTTCTGAAATCACTCCCGGAAATCTACATTCGTGGGAGTTGCAGCCCGAACGCGTGTGTGATCCTCCATGACGAAACTCCGGTGGTTCTGGTGACCGGTGGCCTCTTAGAGTTGCTGTCGCTCGATGAGGTCGCGTGCGTCCTCGGTCATGAGTTCGGCCACTCAATCCTCCGCCACCACCGAAATCGCCCCGATGAAGGCATTCAAACTGCCATCGCGCTCGATCGATGTCGTGCTCAGGAAATCAGCGCCGATCGAGTCGGATTGATGGCAGTAGGCGATCTCGAGATAGCCATTCGAACCGAGATCAAAGTGGCAACTGGACTTCGAAGCGACCAATTCCAACTCGACATCGCGGCCGTGATCGCCGATGCAGAAGCAGCGATGGAGGGTGAAGAAGAACGCGGTTGGGCCGCGGCCTCGACACATCCAGAGTTTCCACTGCGGGCATGGGCTCTCTGCCAATTCGCACAGAGCGATCTGTACCGATCGCTGACCAACGGCGTTGGGGGGCGGCCGCTTGCTCTCATCGAAGCCGCGATCACCGATCGGTTTCACGCGATCGGGGGTGGCACCGCATTCCGAGTCACGTCGGACATTGTGCATGAAGTCGTGGCGTGGCTGGGCGTGCTGATCGTCGCCGACGACCATGTGGTCACCGAGACCGAGCGTGATGTGCTCGTGGGGCTCGTAGGGACCATTTGGGCGGACGATGCGGTGACCTATTCGCGACGGAACGGAATGGAAGCGGTGAAGCGACGTGCTATTGAGCATCTTGAAACGCTCGCCCACGCGAGCCTCACAACACAGGCGCGCGTGGAGACCGCTGTGCGCGCATTCGCTGAACGCACCGGTGCGACCGAGCGCTGTGGTGAGGTGCTCAAACTCGCGCGCGACACGATGCGGCGAGCCTGATCTCGCGTGCTCCCCTGAGATTCACACGCTCCCCTCGATGCGCCTAGACTGCGGTGGTGGAATCACATTCTGGCGGAAACACAATTGAAGGGCGAATCGAACCACTCCTGAAGCGAATCGGCTTTCCGTTCTCACGCGACGGCAGTGGCGACTACAACATTGGCGTTGGCATTGCGGGGGGGCGACAGCAGACTGTGACGATTGCGGGACGTGCCCAGCCCATCGAAGGTGGTGAGATCCTCCGCATTTCCTCGAACGCATACATCTGCGATGGCCACATCGCCGAGGGAGTAGCGAATGCGTTGCTAGCGTTGAATAGTTCGACGCGCGTTGGGGCTTGGTGCATTCAACTTGATCGTGAGGATGTACGGCATGCCGCATATGTGGCGAAGGTCTCTTTCACTGACAATCCAGAGCTCCTGCGGCATGTCCTGCTCGAAGTCGCGGACATGGCAGATGACATCGAGCACAAGTTGTCGGGCGCCGATGCGTTTTGATGGGCGACGGACCTGCACATGGGGACCTTCTTCGGGCGAGAAAATGAACTGAAGTGGCTGAGGGGTCTTTGGGAAGAGTGCGCCGCGCGTGATTCAGAAACTGGCAAGTTCGCCGGTCCTCGCATGGCGATCGTCGTTGCAGAGTCGGGCTACGGAAAGAGCCGACTTGTACAGGAGCTCTACCACCAATTGAGCAGCGACCCGAACTGGGATCCACCCGAGGCGAGTTACTGGCCCGATGCATTTCAAAATCTTGGCGATCAACTTCGGGTCAATCCAGACCACAAGAACCATGTGCCAATTGGACCACCCCGCTTCCTCTGGCTTGGGATGCGTTGGAGTGCTCCCGATGCGCGCAATCCGCTCGATCGCGCGTCAGCGATTCCAGAGCCGCGGGATGCACTGAGAACACATGCCGAACTCTGGCAGCGGCTCGGGTCTGCGTGGAGACACATCACCCGCAACATTGTTCGCGCTGCCCCGAGCGAGTTCGTTGGACAGGCAGCCGACTGGGCGCTTCCCGCGGGCGGCGCGCTTATCAAGTTGATCCAAGGCGGGCTCGGCATTGCGCGGGAGCGGTCGCTGGGATTGCAATCGTTCGCTGACCGGCAGGAGAAGCACCTTGAGGACGCTGCCGAGAGTTTCGCGAGTCAGTTGCGCGAGGTGTTCGACCACAAGAGGCTCCCCACCGTTCTTTGGCTAGACGACGCCCAGTGGATCGACCCGATGACCATGAAAATGCTGCGACTGGTCTGGCAAGAGGCGCGCCGCAAGAAATGGCCACTGTTCGTGGTCGCGACGCATTGGCATCGTGAGTGGCGATCACAAGAAAGCGGGCTGCGGGAACTTGAAGGAAGCGATGGCGTCGTGACATGGGAACTCGGCATCGGATCTGCATCCGACATGCGCGCTCTCGTCAGCGCCCACTTCCCTGGGTTGACGCCGAACCAAGCTGATCTCCTCATTGAGAAGGCCGCTGGCAACTACCTCACGATGTTAGAAAACCTGGGGGATCTCCGACGGAACTCGCTGGCGTTCGAAGGTCGCAACTTCTCGAATGCGCTGACGACCAAGTACGAGTCGGTGATCGGAAAGTGGGAGATCGATCGCAGTCGGCGGATTCAGCAGAGATTCGACGGACTAGAGGAGCGGGTGCGACAATTGCTCGGTTGGGGCAGCACGATCGGGCACCAGTTTCTTGCTGAAGTTGTAGTGGAGTTCGCCAATCGGCATGGGGGAGTCGCGAACGCGTCCGTGTCGATCGAAACCTGCGTGGATCCATTGGTGATACTGGCAAAACCCACGGACATGATGCGCGAGTTTCGCGAGCGCGGCTACTTCGAGGTGGCGCGCGAGTTCGCGCGGCAACATATCGATGAGCAAGAGGCCTTGTCGCTAGAAACAGTGCTTCTGGAACACCTAGTTCTGTGGGTCAACGGATCGTTTGACTCCAACGGTGACTTGCCCATTCCTACCGAGAACCAGCCCTCGAATGAGTCCACCGCGTGGGGATACCTAAGCAAGGAAGAAAGTCGGGCACTATCGACCCTCGCCCGCACAAGGCTCGCCGTGCAGAGCGCGCAGTGTTGGGAGGACCTATCCGATGTCGCCGCGCTTCGGGCACGCGTGCTAGGCACTCTTGACGCAGCACGGGATCTCGACTTTGGGCTTGTCCGCGGGATCGCTGACGACTTCGCATCGACCTCGTGGAGCGAAGTCCCAATGGATGTGGTCTGCCTGAGCCTCAGACGCCAACTCATCGACACGTGGCGGATGGCAGGCTCGGTCGGTGCCGCCTACCACCTCCTCCAAGATCTGGCAGACATGACTAGGAGAGCCAACGCGCAGTTGAGTACCCCAGATAACTGCATGTTTCTAGGGGTATTACTCAGACAACTCGGCGACATAGACAGGGAGCGTGGTGCGTTTGATTCTGCCCATACGAAACTCTCCGAGTGTCTCACAATTTTCCGTGCACTTGCCCGAGAACCCAAGACCCCAGCGAGCCGCGGCGGGCTGCGCTTCGTGCTCGCCAGCCTAGGTGAACTCGACATGGCGCGCGGCGATCTTGGTGCGGCCCACGCCAAGTTCACCGAGTGTCTTGAGATTGGTCGCGCACTTGCCGTGGAGTTTCCGACTCCCTGGAACCGCAGCGAACTCGGTGTCTCCCTCTGCCGCCTCGGCGCCATCGACATGCACCACGGCGATCTTGGCGCCGCCCACGCCAAGTTCACCGAGTGTCTGGAGATCAACCGCGCACTTGGCAGGGAACTACACGATCCTGAGATCCGCAGAGACCTGAGCCTCGCGCTCGCAAGTCTCGGGGTCATCAACGACAAGCTTGGTGACCTTGGCGCAGCCCATGCCAAGTTCACTGAGTGTGTTGAGATCTCGCGCGCGCTCGCTGCGGAACTCAACACTCCAAGGAGCAGCAGCGATCTCTGCGATGCCCTCGACCGTCTCGGCGCCATCGATCTGCAGCGAGGCGACCTTCACGCTGCCCATGCCCAGTTCAGCGAGGGTCTTGCGATCTGCCGCGCACTTGCCTCGGAACTCAACACTCCAAGGAGCAGCAGCGATCTCTGCGATGCCCTCGACCGTCTCGGCGCCATCGATCTGCAGCGAGGCGACCTTCACGCTGCCCATGCCCAGTTCAGCGAGGGTCTTGCGATCTGCCGCGCACTTGCCTCGGAACTCAACACCCCTGGGAGCCGCCGTGGGCTAAGCGTCGCACTGAACCACCTTGGCGAGATCGACATGCTGCGCGGCGACCTTGACGGTGCGCATACCAAGTTCGGCGAGGGTCTAGCAATCTGCCGCGCGCTTGCGGCAGAACTCAACACCCCTGAGACCCGTAGAGACATTGGCGTCTCGCTCGACCACCTCGGCGCACTCGACATCCGGCGGGGCGACCTTGGCGCAGCCCATGCCAAGTTCACTGAAAGTCTAGAGATCGACCGCGCACTCGCTGCAGAGTTCAACACCCCCCAGAGCCGCCGAGACCTGACAGTCTCGCTTGGGCGCCTCGGCAAGATTGACATGCAGTGCGGCGACCTTCGCGCTGCCCATGCCAAGTTCA
>CAYHHO010000019.1:26618-32222 GCA_964356445.1 uncultured Singulisphaera sp.
CTCGGCAAGATTGACATGCAGTGCGGCGACCTTCGCGCTGCCCATGCCAAGTTCAGCGAGTCGCTCGCAATCAGCCGCGCACTCGTCGCAGAACTCAACACTCCCGAGAGCCGCCGAGACCTGCGCATCGCGCTCGTTCGCCTCGGCGAGATCGACATGCTGCGCGGCGATCTTGACGCAGCCCATGCCAAGTTCAGCGAGTGTCTCACAATCAGCCGCGCACTCGTCGCAGAACTCAACACTCCCGAGAGCTGCCGAGACCTGATCGTGGCGCTCGATCGCCTCGGCGAGATCGACATGCTGCGCGGCGACCACGACGCCGCGGTGCGGCGAACCGAAGAGGCACTCGCAGTCGCAGTCGACTTCTGCGCGCAGTCCCCCGCGCCAGAGGCGCTCGCGATTCTCATCCACATCAAGAACAAGCTTGCCTGGAGACTCGCACTTCTCGCACAACGCGGCCTTTCGACCGATCCGGCGGGCGCACTAGCCACGGTCGAGCAAGCACATGCCCTCGCGGCCGAGTCATCGAGCGAAGAGTCCACTGACCCCGCACGACTGGACACCGCCGCCCATGTGTGGGAAGTCACCGCTGCTTGCCTGACGGCACTCGGTCGGCATGACGAATCCAGAGAAGCCCAAAGCCGAGCCGACTCGATTCGTGCGCGCATCGCACCCACCGAGTCCCCGTAAACGTCTGACGAAAGAGACTCTCCACTTCCCCCACTTCGCGGCGAGCGCGTAGACGCTCTACTCGCCCAAACTGTGAACTAGTGCCTGCCCACCGCGACCGCCCGCCCTGCGCTCACGATTGCGCGCGCAATCGACGGCGGCGCGTGACCACCTGATGCGCGCCAGTTTCTATCTGCCTTTCCGATCGCCGCGCGGAGTGCGCGTCCGAATTCAGTGCGCATGAATCTGTGCAGCACGACGATGTCGCTGTCAACAAGTCGTGTCTTGACTTTGTCGAGAATCGATCCCCAGTTCGAACTCCAGCCAGGATGATCGAATTGGATTGAGATCCACGGCGCCTGAACTTTCACCAGACGTCTGATGTCAGACTGCATGCGCTCCTGCATTTCATTCCCGCCGATGAAGTGCACCCGGACCAGTTCGGGTGTGCGGTCGGGCTTGATTACTGCACCGTCGGCATCTCCCTCCAACCGCGTCCACATGGCATCGGCCTCATCGGAGTCTCCCCCGTACTCCGAGAAGAGATCAACCGATGCACCTGCTTCTGGTGACGACTCTGAAATCTGCTTGTTCGCAAGCACGCGCAACGTGTGCTGCGCATCATCAGCGCCGCCACCGCGCCACTGCAATTCTGCCTTGAGCGGCTCGAATTCATCATCCACCCAGCACCGCTGCCATCTCCCATCGCGTTCGAGTTCGGCCAGGCAATCATCGGCGACGTCTCTGTAGTTGCGGGCGACGATCAAGAGTTCATCAAGCGTCTCGGCGAGTTGCGTTCGATTCATCTGATCAGCAGTCGCCGCCGCGTGGGCGCACGCGGCTAGCACTTTGACCTTTTCAGTCGGGAGTAGTCCTTCGAGCGATGCAGTCGGATCCATGAGAAACCTCTGACGAAAGTCAGGACGGCTCATCAAAGCCTGCAGGCAATCGCCTCGCAGAATCATTGGGCGCGAGTCATTCCAGTACAGCATCGCCAACTCCTCAAGATCTGCTGCACCAAGGGCCGCTGCACGCGTGAGAGCCGCGAGGACGATGTCCGCAGGCGGCACTGCTGCTTTGGACTCGACAAGCAGCCGCAGTTCGTGCGTCTCGGATTCCACTCTTGCTGTGTCCATGCTCAAGATCACGAGCAGCGCGCGCCACGCTCGCGCCCGACTTAGCAATCCAGTTTCTTCCCACAAATCGCGCTCGTGTTCCACCATGTCATCGAGCGCGTCATCGAGAAACTTCAATGCCTCCTTGTAGGGGCCATCCTGCTCGCCTCCCTCCGCAAGCACCATCAAAACCCAAAGCATCGCGACACTGGGGTAACGAGATGGCCCTTCTAAGTGTTGACGCATCAGGTCTCGCGACGCAAGAAGCGCCTTCCGCTGTGCGTCGCGTTCTCCGACTCGTTGAAAGTCGATCTCTTCCAATCTTCGAATCCCCACGTGCGCCAAGATCGCCGATGCACTGATCCGCGCGAGCAGGAATGCATGCGCCTCAAACAATTCGCCATTGCCTGCTGCGGACTCGGCCACGCCCTGCGGAATCAACTCGAGTACCTCTCGATGTTTGGCGGCTGACTCCTGGAATGCGCCGCGCATGCGGAGGGCGGCCGCTGCGAGAAACTGGAGCATGATGAATTGCCACCGTGCACGGCCGCTCTCACTGGTTGCGTGCGCCGCGATCGCATCGGTGGCGAGATCAGTTAGGTCCTGAACTTTGCTCGGTTGATTCGCGCGGAGCAGGCGGCGCGCGCGCTGGATGCACAATTCAACGAGTTCATAATCGATGGCCGCATTCAGCCACACACTGACTTGCTCCCACCGATCCGACTCGAGGATCCCCGCGAAGAACACGGGCGCGATGACGCGAGCCTGTGGAGATTGCGCGCGCGCAAGAGTCTCGCGGTCTCTTCGACCGAGGCCGAGGAGCGCGGACATCGCCTTCACTTGATCACAGCGAAATCCCCCAAGAAAAAAGCCTGCGAGGTACCACGCACGCCGCTCGTCGTTGTCGAGTCCAGTGCGCGCCGCCATCGCCTCGCCGAAGATGGCGTCGCGGTAACCGATGTGAAACCATGTCGTCGATCGCTCGCGGTTCAGTGCGGCGAGTTCTGCAAGCAATTCATCGAGGCCATCTGGGCTCGGCGCGCCACGCCGACCAGCGTGGCTGTCAAGAATCAATCCTGTGACGACCCGATCGAGGTCTGTATCCCACGCTCGTGATTCTGCCGCTGGCTCGGCTGCGTCTTGCTCTGTCTCGCTCTCGATTGGATGTGGAGTCGCGCCGATCGTTGCTGTCTGCTGCGCCGCTCTCGCGTTTGCTGCATGCGCTGCCTCGGCGTCTTCGATCGCCTCAACTGCGTCCACTGCGCCGCGGCGCCACGCTGGAATTCCGCGCAGCGCGACGACCCAAATCCACAACCGCGCTTCATTGCGCTTTTCAGAATCGAGCGCGTCGTACCCAGCCCTGAACCACTGTGCTGGATGAGCGAGTTGTTGTTCTTCGTCGGCGAGTGAACCGCTGGCTGTCGTTTTGGCACCAAGCGCCAAGTACATCAAGTCAGTAAATGGAGACCTCTTGCTGGTGTACAGCAGGAAAAGGAGCTCTGCCAGCAGCTCCTCGTCAGATCGCCAGCCGCTGCGAATGAGGTTCTTGAGAGCATCACCCCTTGCGCGAAGCACCGTGGATTCTCGCGCATTCGACTGGCGCGCCAAACGCTTCGCCACGACTTTGAGTTGGGCTGCGTCCGCCGTGGGCCACGCCTCTACAAGGTCAGTCAACAGAGACCGTGCGAACTCTGTCGTCATCGGTCCCAAGCAATCGATAATCCCCATGCGATGCTCCTTTCCGAGATGCCCGACCAGCGGCGAACTGTGAGGGGATGCACGCTACTACAGCGTTGCCTCCACCGAGCCTTCGGGCATTGACTCCATGATGTAGCCCACAATCACCAACGCGCCGAGTGCCAGTCCAAACAGAACTGAAGTCACGAGGATCGAGACTGATCCGATTCGCCATCTCGGTTCTTTGATGAGCGCGATGATCGCGAGCGCGACCGTGCCGATGTCCAAAGCGATCACAGCGATGGCAATGAGCCCGACGAATGGTTCAAGATGCTCGATTGATTCACCTGCCTCCTCTGCAGCGATCGCAGCGACGACTGCAATGATCAACGCGAACATGAACAGACATCCAACTGCTTGCACGATGGCTGCAGCGAGCGGCAACTTCGGCGCACCGGCACGATACGGCGGTGGCGGAGAATCCTCTGAGTAATCGTCGACTGGAATTGGCAATTCCTCGGTTTCGCCGATCGGCGAGGGTGAGTCAGAAGCCTCCCACTCCTCTCGAACACTCAGCGCGAGCAACGCGACCTCTTGATCACGTCGAAGTCTTGCGAGCGCGAAGATCGCGATCAGAATCCCTGCAGCGAGCGCTGCCAGCGTCATGGAACTCAAGAGCAGAAGTCGGACCGTGTGCTCTTCAGCTGCGGCGAACAGTCCACCGAAAAGTCCGAAGTCGTAGAGTCCATGCACCCCAATCGCACCGCCGATCCCAAGCGCGATCCACATCACACTCTGCCTTGGATTGAACCGCGCGATGCCAACGCACGCTCCCATGATCACGCCGCATGCAGCATGCATCGGGACCGCGGTGAACGCACGCAACGCGCTCACCATGAGCCCCTCGTCACTTCCAAACACGTACATAATGTTCTCGACCAGAGCGAATCCGAGGCTGGCAGCGACACCATAGACCACGCCGTCCATCGCTTCATCGAATGCACTGTGTCGAGCGGAATACCACCAGAGGACACCGAACTTTCCACACTCTTCAACAACTGCGGCCACCAGAAATGCGGTCAGGGCAGCAGATGAATACGAACTGAAGGAGTCTAGATCGATCGGCAGGCCAAGCCACCGCACCAGTACAAACTCGACAACACCGATCGGAATGATTGCGAGCGCGCCGAACACCACAGTCATCGCCACAACTTTGACCGGCTCACCGTGCCGATCCAGTTTGAAAACCACCCACAAGATCACCGCGACCGGAGCGATTGTGAGAAACAGGAGTACGAGCGGCATACCGGAAGTGTTTGGATGCTACCTCAGTGAGGTCACCGCCTTCAGCGCGGCGCACTCCGTGTCAAGCCAGCGAACGCTCCCTCCCGTGCATCGCGCTGATGTCGTGTTTTGAACGACTGAATCCAGGTCCCATCCACAAAGAGTGGGAAGAAGAGATGCTTCGATCGATCGTGAAACTTCCCGTTCGTGATCACAGTGACCCGAGCCCATGGTCCGGCACCCTTCGCCGTCGTCCGCGTTATCGCCGAAGCCGGTATGACAAGGCGACCGTCTTTGGGAATCGATTGCTCCCCACCGCCCAAAGATCGGAGGAGAAACGAAATCCACTTTGAGTGTTCCACAGATTTAGAGTCGGGCGTGAATTCGATGCGGTCGGGATAATGCACGAGCCAACCCTTGACAGCGTCAGACTTGTTGAACTTGGACGCGTAGAACGCAGGAAGTCGGCTTGTTGCACCCGCGAGGTTGATCCCTAGGACTTCGGGCGCACTCAAGCTGAATAGACCTCGCCCCGATGCCTTGTAAATCAGCAGGATCCCAACGAACAAGGACGCAATACTCAGCAGAGTCGACGGCATATGCAAGTCAGGATCCAAGATGTCCTTGACTGTGCCAAGAACACCCTCCGCCGGCTCCTCTCGCATCACCGGCTCCACAACGAACCAAAGGAATGCCGCAATCACAACACAGGCAATCCCTGCCCTCTTAATCCACGGCGATGTTTCTCCGGCTGAACCCATGGGGCTGCCCCACTTTCTGTTGCTCGACGAACTAAGGACTGGACGCTGCACGGAAGTATAGCGTCCTGACGTGTGCCCGTGGCAACTGCACGGAAGGC
>CAYHHO010000020.1:0-31313 GCA_964356445.1 uncultured Singulisphaera sp.
GCCTCCGCGACCGAGTCGAAATCCATGCATGTCAAATGCGACTCCCGGCACAACGACCAGATCAATCGTCTCGCTTGGGACGATCTGTCCAGCCTTGGGTGCGCGGACTCCCAGCGCATCGGCATCCATGGACTCGTCATCGAATGAGGTCATCTCGATTGCATTCATCGACTTGCGCCCTGTTTCCACACGAGGAACGCACACCGACTTTCCTAGGCGAAATGCCTCAAGTGCCACCGAAAGAATGTCGATCTCGCTTCGCATGGGCATGTACAGCATCACCCGAGCCGCCTTGACGAAGACCTCGGAGCGGATCACGCGTGCACACGCGAGCGCAGACCACTCCGAACGCTGTGCGGAGTCGATGCGGCCAAGGCTTGCCCGCATCGCGTTTCGGATCGCATTCTTGCGGTCAGTGATGTCGAGAGGGTTGTGCGACGCATCCATGCGTCCGAGTCCTCGTGAAAGGCGTCCTGCCTGGCGACCGCACGGCGCGTGCCGCCACTTATGTGCATACGCTACCGTACCCTTGGAAATGTGTGAATCTATCCCTCGCTTGTCATCACTCGGCATCACATAGGAGTCTTCAATCATGTGTGGAATCGTCGCGTACATCGGTCGCAAGCAGGCGTTGCCGATCCTGTTGGAGGGTTTGAAGCGTCTGGAGTACCGCGGATATGACTCCGCGGGGGTTGGCTTGCTCAATGGCGGTCTGCACATTTGCAAGGCGGTCGGACGGGTTCGGGTGTTGGAGGAAAAGACGCGCGAGGTCGCAACGCTCGAAGGCACAATTGGCATCGCGCACACGCGCTGGGCAACCCACGGTGGGGTGACGGAGGCGAACGCCCATCCCCATCAAGATGACGCTGCCAAGGGGCACGGGATCGCCATCATTCACAATGGAATCATCGAGAACTACTCCGTCCTAAAGAAGTATCTCGAGGAAAAGGGACACAAGTTCACCAGCGAAACTGATACAGAGGTGCTCTCGCACCTGATCGGCGAGCTCTACCACGGCGACTTGGAAAAGGCAGTCCAGGCGGCGCTTCGCGAAGTCACCGGCGCGTACGCCATCGCTGTCATGTGTTCCAAGGAGCCCGACACCCTCGTTGTCGCCCGCAAGGGTTCGCCACTCATGGTCGGGGTCGGCAACGGCGAATACATCGTCGCGAGCGATTCGAGCGCGATCGTCGCCCACACGACGCAGGCATTCACGCTTCCTGACTTCACAGTCGCCAAGTTGACGCGCGATGCCTTTCGAACGGCCACGATCGACGATGTTCCGATCACGACCGAGGTGCGCGAACTGGAGTTCGAACTCGCCGAGATCGACCTCGGTCCCTACGAGCACTTCATGCTCAAGGAGATCTTCGAGCAGCCACGGTCGCTGCGCATGACGATTCAGGGTCGCGTGGACTCGCGGACGGGATCGATCGTCCTCGGAGGCATCGCCGAACATGCGCGCACGCTTGCCAACGCAAAGCGAATCGTGTTGGTCGGGCAGGGGACAGCGCTCCACGCAAGCATGGTCGGCAAGTACCTGATGGAGGATCTTGCGAAGATCGCAGCAGAGCACGACTTTGCGAGCGAGTTTCGATATCGAAATCCGATCGTCGACTTTGGGACATGCGTGATCGCGGTCAGCCAGTCCGGCGAGACTGCCGACACGCTCGCTGCGCTGCAAGAAGCGAAGCAGCGCGGCGCGCTTGCGCTTGGAGTCGTGAATGTCGTTGGTTCAACCATCGCGCGCGAATCGGATGCTGGCGTGTATTTGCGCGTCGGCCCCGAAATCGGCGTCGCAAGCACGAAGGCCTTCACTGGGCAGATCATGGCGCTTTCGATGTTGGCTTTGTACATCGGTCGGCGCCGCTATCTGAGTCAGGACTATGTGACATCGTTCATCAAGGAGATGTCTGGAGTGCCTGACAAGATCCAGCGCGTGCTCGAGACGAGCG
The DNA here is from genome assembly GCA_964356445.1 of uncultured Singulisphaera sp. Classification (GTDB taxonomy): domain Bacteria; phylum Planctomycetota; class Phycisphaerae; order Phycisphaerales; family SM1A02; genus F1-60-MAGs104. The sequence goes on from CAYHHO010000020.1 coordinate 1,956, forward strand.
ATGCAATCTGCAAGGCGACCGCGAAGTATGTCGAGCGCGAGAATTGGCTGTTCCTGGGGCGCGGCGTGAACTACCCAGTCGCGCTCGAAGGTGCGCTGAAGCTGAAGGAGATTTCGTACATCCACGCCGAGGGAATGCCGGCCGCTGAAATGAAGCACGGCCCGATCGCACTCATCGACAAGGGGATGCCGGTGGTTTTCGTTGCCACGCGCAACTCGCAGTACGAGAAGGTTCTCGCCAACATTTCCGAGGTGCGCAGCCGCGGCGGCCATGTCATCGCTGTTGCCACCGAAGGCGACGACCACATCCGGACTGTTGCAGAGGATGTCTTCTATGTGCCTGATGTGATCGAGCAGTTGCAACCGCTTGTTTCAGTGATCCCGCTGCAATTGCTTGCCTATCACGCGGCGGTCCTGCGAGGGAAAGATGTCGACAAACCTCGCAACCTGGCCAAGAGCGTGACGGTCGAATGAGCCTCGGCGTCGCACTGTCGATTGCCGGGCTATTGTTGGTCGCAGTTGTGTTTGTCGTGAATGCATCGCCCGCAGCCCAAGAGTCCGCTCCCGTTTCGCAGCAGCAATCCCCAAAGTGGAAAGGTCGATCGATGTACGAACTCGAGAAGGACATGCAACTCAAAGACCTCGACGGCAAGTCCTTCGACCTCGCACAGTTCAAGGGCAAGGTGCTCGTGATTGTGAATGTCGCCAGCAAGTGCGGTTACACGCCGCAGTATGCGGGCCTGCAGAAACTCTACGACGACATGAAGGGCAAGGGCGTTGTCGTGATTGGCGTGCCCAGCAATGACTTCGGTCAACAGGAGCCCGGCACTGCGGCAGAGATCCAAGCGTTCTGCTCCAAGAACTACGGCGTCACTTTCCCGATGCTGGAGAAGTCGCAGACGAAGGCAGGAGTGGGGCAGTCGCCGCTCTATGAATTTCTCGAAGCGCGCACGGGCAAGTTGCCCGCGTGGAATTTCTCGAAGTATGTGATCGGGAAGGATGGCCAGCCAGTCGAGTTCTTCGCGAGCGCGGTCAAGCCCGACAGCGCCGAATTGCTTACAGGCATCGCAGGTGCATTGGCGAGGCCATGAAAGCGCAGCGTGCCAGTCCGCTGATGCAGGTCGCGATGCGGGCGTCGCCGTGTGGCGCGGCACGAGGTGCGCTGATTGCGGTGATTGCCTTCGCCGCGCAGTCGGCGCAGGCAGACGCTCTTGATGATCTGCTCGCGATCGTTCCCAAAGATGCAACGACGATCGTTGCTGTTGCGAGTCTCTCCAAATTGTCCGTGGATGTCGATGCGTGCATCGCAGCGATGGATCGCAAGGAGAGTGTGATTGCTGGTCGCCCGATCGATCAGATTCGCGGATGGCTTGAAGTTCGTGAAGGGTTCGACGAGCGTGGTTCGTTCGCTGCGTGGACTCTGAAGACTGCGCCACCCGACGCTGCAGCGGCAGGCGAAGCCCAAGCGCCGCCGCAATGGACTTTGTTGATTCCCAGCGAAGATCCCGCCGCGTTCATCGTCAGCAACATTGCTCCCGATGCCTCAGGCGCTGGAAAGCTTCGGGGCGAAACGGTCTATTCGCGTGCGCTCGCGAAGCATGTAATCGTCTCGACGCTGAAGTCAGCGGTTGATGGGTACGAACCCGCGGGCGGCGTCGGGTCAGACTTTGCGGCGAAGTTTGGCGAACGCGCACTCGCGCGGGCTCGTGCCGGAGAAGTGTTTGCGTGGGCGAGGGGCAAGGCGCTCGTTGAGAACGGGCTTGTATCCGCGCTCTCGGAAAACTTGGGAACGGGCGACCGACTTCGCGAGTTTTTCGCGGGGGCGACCGACGGATTGCTCGTCGCTGACGTGGACGCTCTCGGCTTGTCGCTGCGCGCCTTTGCAGTCGTCGCACCCGAGAGCGATCTCGCGAAAGTCTGCGCGGGTGCTACTGCGATGACCGGCGAAGGCGCCGCAACGCTTGGAAAACTTCCGAAGTCGCCTTTTTACTGCGCGTTCGCTGTGGATGCCACGGCGATGGGAGGAGCAGGCAAGTTGGACGAGTTAGCAAGCGCGCTTGCTCTCTCCGACGCGATGCCGGCGTGGCTAGCCGAAGCGAAGGATGGCGTGCGCGGGATTCGGTTTGCGTGCTATCCATCGAAACTTGGATTGCTCGCGGGTGGTTTGCTCAACGACTGCGCGTGCGTGATCGAGACAGATCGACCTGCAGTCATCCGCGATCTGTTCAAGTCATCGTTGATGGCGCAGACTGGAAACGCAGAGGGAGTGCGACGCGAACCCGCGTGGGAAGACTCACGCACGCTCAAGAGCGGGTTGGTGGTCGAAGCCTTCGAACTGAAGGAAACTCCGCTCGGCCCCAGCGAAGCGAAGGGTGAAGACCTAGGCAACCTTGCGATGCGTCAGATGATGCGGCAGGCGATCTTCGGAAGCCGAGGCATGCATGGGTTCGTGAAGGTGCTTCCAAACGCCGTGGTTGTCACATTCAGCCAGCGTCCTGACGTGCTGGACCGCGCGGTCGCTGCGGTCGCCGGCGGAGAATCGCTTCAGGATGACAGCGTGCTCGTGGCAATGCGACCGTGGCTCGTGCAAGGCGCGCAGTGCGAGGCGTTCATCTCAGTGGGTCAGTTGCTGAAGGTGGTGCGACAACTCGCATCGGCGTTTGGAGGCGGTGAGTTCCAGTTGCCGACGATTCCATCTCGAAGCCCGCCTGTAGCTCTTGCGTTGAAGGTCGAGCCAAGTTCGATCGAAGCGGCGGTCATGATTCCTACCGCAACAATCGCTGCGATTTACGATCAGGCAATGAGCGGCGCGATGGGTGGGCCGCAACTTGGCCCGGGCAATCGCGGTGCGCCAAAGGATTCGCCCCAGGATTCGCCAAAGGATTCGCAAAGCGAATGAGTGTTCCGTGGTCGTGGCGCGGCGCGCCGCTGGCTCGATCAGCGCAAGGTTTGAGCGCGCCACACTTGATGGCAATCGTCAATCTCACGCCCGATTCATTCTCAGACGGCGGAGCGCACAACGACTTCGCTCGCGCGTGCGAGTTCGCAAGGCGATGCATTGCAGACGGCGCTGCGATCGTCGACATCGGCGGCGAGAGCACGCGCCCTGGTTCCGCGTCTGTTTCAGTCGACGAACAGATCGCACGCACGCACGCTGTGATTGCCGAGATCGCCGCGATTTCATGCGAGTGCATCGTCTCTATTGACACGACTCGCGCTGGCGTTGCCGAAGACGCCTTGAACGCCGGTGCGATGATCGTCAACGATGTCAGCGCCGGCCAGGACGATGACGCGCTGTGGCCGCTGATCGCGCGTCGCGGGTGTGGGTACGTGCTGATGCACAGGCGCTGCGCTCCGACTGCCGATTCATACAGCGATCGATACGAGCGCGCTCCCGAGTACGACGATGTCGTTGCGCACGTCCGTGACTGGTTGCTGCAGCGCGCGCAGTCAGCCGAGCGCGCGGGCATCGCACGTGAATCGATCGCAATCGACCCTGGGCTCGGCTTCGGCAAGAGCGTCGCGCAGAACTTCGAACTCATCGCCCGGATGGACGAGATCGTTGCACTCGGATATCCGGTCTTGGTCTCTGCGAGTCGCAAGTCATTCCTTGGTGCAGCGACTGGCGAGAGTGTTCCGTCGGCGCGAGACTCTGCAAGCGTCGCATCTGCGCTCCAACTGGCAAAGGCGGGTGTCGCGGTCGTCCGAGCGCACGATGTGCGCGCGCACGCAGAAGCGCTGCGCGCGGAGTGCGTGATTTCGCAGGAAACAAGCCGAAAGCAGGGCAGCAAAGGATCGCGTGCTTCGGGCATCCCGCGCTGCTAGTATTTGCCCTCTCATTTCGCACCTCACTTATTGGAGTTCCTGATGGCTGGCCAGAACACGCTCGAATTCACTGATGGAAACTTCAAGGCCGATGTCATGGAATCAAAGGTTCCGGTCCTCGTGGACTTCTGGGCTGAGTGGTGCGGACCGTGCAGAGCGCTTGGTCCAGCGATCGACGACCTCGCCAACGACTATCAAGGCAAGGCGAAGATTGGCAAGGTCAATGTCGACAACTGCCGCGAGGTGGCATTGAAGTTCAACATTCAGTCGATTCCGACAATCCTTGTGATGAAGGGCGGCCAGATCCACAAGAAGATGGTCGGACTCGTTTCGAAGAGCGTCCTCGCAGGCGCGCTCGATTCAGCGATGTGAGACGGCCTGAGTTGCAGAGCCTGTAGCTCAACGGGGAGAGTGCGCCGTCTCCACGCTGAGCGTCATGCGCTAAACTGATCGGTGTGAGCCCTCCGGAAGTGATCTCAAGCCGATTTCCCGAACTCGCGTCGATCGCCGCCGCTCACGGTCTGAAAGCCCTCTGGCTCGTCGGCTCTGCTGCGCGCGGAGAATTCAACCCAACAACAAGCGAATCGACCTGCTCGTTGATTTTGGGAGTTACGAACTTGGGATTGCGCGACGCGCGGTCGCGTTTCATGTCGCGGCGCAGGAATTGCTCGGTCGACGCGTCGACCTGATCAGTGTTCACGGGATTCGAAACCCTAGTTGGGCCGCGATTCACGAGGCGACTCGGATTCCCGTCTATGCCGCAGCCTGAGACGCGGGCACTTCTTGAGGATGCTCTCACGCAAGTCGACGATTTATTGTTGAAGGCGCAGAAGAACTCACTCGATGGATTCCTCCAAGATCGAGATCTCCAGGCCATCGTGGAGAGGCGATTCGAGATCCTTGGCGAAGCGCTCCGGCGGCTCGAGCGCATTGATTCGTCCGTGCTTGGCAAGATCCCTGGCGCTCGGTAAGCGATCGGGCTGCGCAACATCATTTCGCACGGATATGACGGCGTGGATCATCGCCTGCTTTGGGACACGATGATGGTGGAACTCGACCCCATGCGGGAGGCGATCGCTGCGAGGCTTCGGTAGCGGGGCGCGGTGTTTCGCGCGAGATTCGGTGGTGCCAAAGTTTTGTGTCGACTCTGCTAGACTCCGCGACCCGATCAGGACTTCAACTGGTTGGCGCAGCCTGTTCGGCTGTTGGTTGAAAGTCAGTCCTAGGGCCTGTAGCTCAATTGGGAGAGCGCTTCCATGGCATGGAAGAGGTCGTCGGTTCGAGCCCGATCAGGTCCATTTGTACCGCAAGGAGTTAGGACGACCCTTGCGGCCCTCGGGGGATCGAAGAGTGTGTACCAAGTGTGTACCAAGGCGGCTAAGAGAGGTCGCTTGGGTTCATTCAAACTGTGTCGACATCGGGACTGCCCCACACCAATCACTTCGCTAGCGCCTTGTCGATCGCCGCGCGCAGCGACTTTTCGCCACTGTTCGACATGCCCAGTTCGGTCAGGGTGATCACGCCATCTTTGCCGATGACCACCAGTGTTGGAATCGACCGGATGCCATATGCCTCTGCGAGTGCATCTCCCGCAAGGAGGCATCCATATGTGTACTTCTTTGACTCCATGTACTTGCGCCCTGCATCTTCCTTGCGTTCACCCATATTGACTCCCAGTACGACAGCGCCCGTGTCCTTGTAGTCGTCGCTGATTTTCTGCATGATCGGCATCGCCTGTTTGCATGGCCCGCACCATGTTGCCCAGAAGTCAAGCAGGACCACTTTTCCCGAGAGCGACGCGAGCGTCACTTCGTTCCCCGCGAGATCAGCGAGCTTGAAGTCGGGAGCCTTGTCTCCTACAGAAACCTTTAGCTCGGGCACCCGTTCGATCACGCCCGGTTCTCCTGGCTGGTGTGCCTTGGCCTTTGCATATCCCTCTGGGATGTTCGTCGCAAACATCGTTGGTTCGAGCGCGCCATCGGCCTTGAACGCCGTCAGCGTTGTTGTCTCCGCAAGCACGATGTCCATCCCGCCAATCGCATTCCCTGCCGACGTCACACTTCGTGGCAGCGAGTCGCTACTTGCGATGGCGATCGTCGAGGTCATGCGAAACACATGGGAAGTTGCTGGCTGACCCTCTGGGGCCGCGCCACCGTCCACCATCTCCGAGAGATCAGACTCTCTGATGACGCGGATCACATCGCATGCCGTTGCATCGACAGTGGTTTCGCCGACCATGGTGATGCTCACGATGTGTGGGTTTGCGCCTGGAATTCCCGCGCCGCCCATCCGCTGTTCGGCGTACCAAGTGGAGAGCCCGGCTGCGAGCGGTCCCAGAATCGGATACCACTGCGTTGGATCGGCGCCAGCACTAGCAAAGGACTTCTGCATGTTGTCGATGAGCAGAGATTGCGTGCCATCGAATGTGAAAAGCGTTGCGGACTTGCCGTCCTTGTAACTCTCAAGGCGTACGCGCTTGAAGGGCTGCGCCGCATCAGGTCCAAACTCGATTGTGATCGCAACTGGCGCGTCGAGGCCGGGAGGGAGCATTGGCGGATATCCCCCAACAAATTGCGTTTGCACGACTGCCTCGATTGATTTGAGCGCCTTTGCCGCGGTGATCGCGCCGTCGTAGAGCGCCTTTGCGCGCGGATCGATCGAGTCTGGCGCAGTGTTCTGCGTCGCACCGTTTGCCGCAGTAGGGGTGGATGTCTGGGCGCCGGCAGAAGCCACGATGACATGAGCAACAACGAGCGAAGCAACGAGGGTCAGCATTAGCTCAGCCTAGCCGAAGCGCAATTGGGTCATGGAAGCGGAGAGTCGGTTCGAGCCCGATCAGGTCCATTTCAGTTCCTCCCCGCAACAGGTGATCTCGACGCCCGAATCGGGCGTTCAAATCACCTGTTGGAGGGTGAGCGCGGCGCGCACCGAGATGGAGGAGAGAGAACGCATCGGAGCGCACTCGAGCCGAGGCAGTTGCTCTCGGATCGTCACCGCACAACAAAGCCAAAGGGAGCGTCCCAGTCCCAAGACTGGCGAGGTTCCCCGACATCGTTGACGCCAGCGATGCGAACGAATACTTCATGCGATGGCTTCGCGCCAGGCATGGCGCTCAATCGATTGAGGACGCTCAGCAGGGAATTCGCCCCTTGCTTCGCCTCCAAGTCTGACCTCTTCAACAAGAGAATCCGAGTCGGCACGACCTTCGCCATTCGAAAGACAGCCAACGCCCTGTTGTTCTCGGTGACCCAGTGCGACTGCCCATCGAGGTCGACATAGTGAAAGACATGGATCGGCAATTCATCGGGCGTCATTCGTCCACTCTGCAATTCAGCGACATCGTGAGCAAGCGAGTTGCCGCGTTTCACCTCTTTGCCCGCGATCTCCACGAGGTGCGTGGTCGCACTCTTTCCTCCATCGCCAAAAAAATCCGTCACGCTGGACTGCCCGAATTCGATCGTTGCAGGATCGGGTGTTGAAGAAATGTTCTCGCCCACCTCGCCGAAAGCCGTGAGCGGGTCATGATGCTCGATCTTCCCCAGTTCGTAGCGCATCATTCGGTTGCATTGATCTTGCACATCCTCGCCAAAGGCATCCCGCTGTTGTGACAGGAACTGCGCTGAGAAGTTGACGGGTGTGTGCAGCGGCAGGATCACGCCATCGCGAACGACTGGATACTCGGGTGTGATCAGAACCATCTTCCGCAACGCGACGCTTGAGGTCGGCGCGACGGGTGTGCACGCGATGAGGGACAAGAGGCAGAGGGCTCTGAACATGGGACGCCACGATAGGGGAGTGCCGAGGCTCGGCTGACTTCGTGCGACTCGCTCTCCATCAGTCCACTCGTCATGCAGCCAACTCTTCGCGCAGCTTGATTTCCTCAGCGCGCTCCTGCCAACTCGCTTGAGGTCTTCAACTTGCGGCCGCGAACATAGGTGGCCGTGACGACAGGTTCACGCGCCAGCATGATCAACGCGAACAAGTGTGCGTCGCGCGCTGTCGTGGCGTCGGGATTGGTGTACATGTTCTTGAGAGTCATGTTGTACCCGTCGCACTTGGTCGAATCCATCACCACAAAGTCTGCTTCCTTGCCCACATCAAAGTTTCCGAACCGATCTTCTTGATCAAGCGCGCGCGCTCCAGCAAGCGTGCCCGTGAACAGCAACTGCGCTGGATGCAGGGACACCGATTGATCATCGGTTGGGTACGGATCGCCACCGACGGGAGCGCGCTCTGAAATGTGCACCTTGAAGCACGAGTTCAGGAGTTGGGGAACGAACATCTCGTCGCCCGCTGCATAATCACTGCCAATGGCCACATTCACCCCCGCCGCAATCGTGCGGCGCCACGGCATCGTTCCAGAACCAAGGAACAGCTGGGAAACAGGGCAATGCGCGATAGAACTTCCAGTCTCCGCAAGGCGGGCAAGTTCTTTGTCGGTGCAATGCACACAATGCGCGAACACGCTGCGCCGCCCAAGACAACTCTTGCCGCCAACCTGCGAGCCCGGCAAGAACTTTCCGTCATATGTGTCCAAGTAGCTCTCGACTTGGTAGACCTCTTTGGTTCTGTCAATCTCACCGGTCTTCGGCCGCGCGTTCTCGTTGAGATGCGATGTGAAATACACGCCACGATCGCGGTACTCGGCGTACAGCTCTCCGAGCGCAGCCAAGGTGCGGGGAGTGACAGAAAGACTGAAGCGCGGCACGATGGCGACAAACTGCAGCGCGTCCTTGAGCGCTTCGGGCGTTTGCGGATGCCACTTCTCGATCTCGGCGCGCACCAACCGAATCGCCTCGTCCTCCGATGTCTTTTGTTGTGACCACTCGGGCGCGACAGTTTCAACGCCGCGGCCACACACAATGCGCAAACCGCGCTCTCTGGCTGTTTCAAACAGGCAATCCTGCGCGTGAGGGAAGGCGGAGCCAAATATCACCCCCATCGTGGTGCCTGCTGCGATCATGCGGTCGCACCACTGGGCCGCTGCCTTGCGCGCGTAAGCGGGATCCGCCAGCAATGCTTCGGATGGAAACACGCAGTTGTTTAGCCACTCCAGAAGCTGCCCGCCGCCATAGGCATCTGCGCAAAACACCTGCGGAAAGTGCATGTGGGTATCGACGAAGCCTGGCAAGATGTAGTTGCCATGATGGTCGATCACCGTGGCGCTGGATAGGTGTGCGGGAAGGTCTTTCCACTGTCCGCAGTACATAATGCGGCCGCTCTCATCAATCGCTAATGCGCCTTCAGGAAACCAAGCAAGAGCCTGCGCCGCCTCTGTGACCATGGGCGCGCCGGCAATATGAATGATGTGGCCTCTGTGAATGGTGATCATGAAGTGTGAGCTTCGATGGGCTATTGAAGGCGTTGGTGTATTCGGATCATGATATAAGGCACTCAAGGGACAGCATGGCAAGCCAACTCCAGACCGATTCCGTCGTCACGCTCATTACCAGCATGAGTTGCAAGACCGACGGTGCGGTGCCCATTGATTACTTGGTCCAGTTGATGATGGCGTGCTCCAGTTGCGTCGGATTCATCAATGCCGAGGTGACGCCCACGCAGACAGGCAAGTTGCATGAGTGGATGTTGGTTCAGCGGTTTCAATCCCAGGCACACACGCAGTCATGGCTGGACTCCGAGGACAACCGGAGGATTATCGCCGAGATCCATGCCCTTTCGCTCAGCCAAGGAGTGGAGATCAACCATGAGTCTGCCGGAAAGATCGACGGACTCGGCAGCATCACGACGGCAATTGCCACTGAAATCCTTCCGGGACAGGAGCGCAATTACTCGAAGTTGGAGTGCAAGTTGCAGGCGACGCAAGCGCGGTTCAAGGGATACATGGGCGTCCACATTCTTCCGCCAACGTCGCCCTCCCAAAGAATGTGGGTGACCTTGATGCGCTTCGACACGACGGAACACATGGAGCTGTGGATGACATCCCCCGAGCGCAAGCAGCTGCTCGAGGAGGCCAAGCCATTCGTGAAGTCCACCGACATCAAGCGAGTGGCTGGATCATTCCCCGGTTGGATTCCAACTGACGCCAACGGAAACAATCCGCCCAACTGGAAGGCCGGATTGCTGGTGTTGCTGGGGCTCTATCCCATCGTCACATTTGAGATTCGATACTTCTTGCCGGCGATGGCGACGGTGCCGACGGCGCCAAGGGACCTGATCGCCAACGCGGTGAGCGTGGCGCTGACAACTTGGATCACGATGCCGCTCTTTCTGAAGTGGTTTGGCGGATGGTTGTTCTTGCCACGGCAAGCACCATTGAAAGATCATGTCAAAGGGTTGCTGATCGTCCTGGCGTTGCTATTGGCCGAGACATTGGCAATGTGGTATGTGATTCCGCCCAATTGAAGCCAAACATGCAGCTCGCTTGCCTGTTCCTTTTGTGTGCGTGTGACAAGGATCCAGCAGCGTCGACTTCGCCCTCGCAGAGCAGTGAACAAGAGGTTCTCGGGTCGGTCTCCGGAAATCCGGCCGCGGACAACATTGTTCCTGGCACGGGATTCCTTGGGCGATCACTGGGACTTGCCAAGAGTTCCGGCATTCGTGTTGGCGGCTTGTGGTTGGCAGATTCCAACATCGTGATGTCCGGCGGATCCCAGCCCGGGGATGTGACTTGGAACAGCATGCTGTTGCTTGGCGTGAATGTTGACGCGGAAGAGCTTCTGAATCTGAGGGGCGCTTCGTTCGCGGCAGAGTTCATGCAGGTGGATACCCAGCCAACCAATTGGCAGGCGGGCAGCGTCCAGGGTTACAACAGCCTTGACGCATCTGGCGGGACAGTGGTTGATCGTTCTCAGTTGTATCAAGCGTGGTACATGCAGGAGCTGTGCGATGACAAGGTCAGCATTCGCATCGGCAAGCAGGTGCCCACGTACGACTTCGCCAATGTCTCTCGGCCGGCGCCCGAGTCGAACGAGAGTCTGATGATCCCCGCGGTAACCGGGTTGCTGTACACGCCGATCTTCGTCAGTCCTTCAATGCTGGGCGTGATGGGCGGGTACTACAACTCTGTCTACGGAATCTCAATCGGCATTGAGTCATCCGAGAACACCTATGTGCGCTTGGGGATCTACGACGGGAATCTTGCAAACGGAGTGCAGACTGGAGTGACCGGTCCTGAGTTCAACGGTTACACCTTCAGCATCGCGGAGTGTGGAGTCGATTGGATCTTGAGCAAGGAATACCCAGGCGAGTTTGGAGTTGGCGCTTGGTATCAAACAGGAAGCTTGGAAGTCACCAATCTGAACAACGATGTCGTGAGGCAAGATGGCACTGCTGGTCTGTACTGCTTCGGCGGTCAGAGGCTCTGGTCCAATGGCGAACAGGTCGACGGGGAACGCGCGCCGGAACAATCTGTGTCGGCATTCCTGCAGTACGGCGTAAACAACTCCGAGACCATGCTCATGACGCAATCCGTTGGCGGTGGCCTCACGGCCTTTGGGATAGTCCCTTTCCGCCCCCATGATTCCATGGGGATTGGCGCATCACTTGCATGGTTGAACCAAAACACCTTTGAACGCTCCAGCGAGTTGATGTTCCAGAGTTACTACCAATTCCAAGTGAGTCATGGGCTGTTTGTGCAACCCACATTGACCTACATCCCCACCCCTGGGGACAGCCCTGACTTGGATCCGGCATGGGCGTTCACCTTGCGCCTCAGCATGTTCTTCTAAAGGGCTCGAACCGACAACGCTGCGCAGCGTCATCGCGCCAGTGTCCAGAACACGGTCCAGCTCGGCGCCGGCCGGGGTTCAATCGACGGGGATCGATGGGAGTATCGGCTCGAAGTTCCAAATCGCGAACTTGAGCGTGTCTGGGTCAGCGCCACCAGTAGCGGGAAACAGCCCAGGCGCCAGTTGCTTCAGCGTCGCGAAGTTATTCATCAGTGCGGAGTGAAATGCGCTGATGTTGGCAAGCGTCCATCCTGGCGCGCCGAGGAACGCGGGCTCTCCCGAGAATGTCATGTACACATCCGACCCAGAGAGCGGCACGATGTTGGAGATCGGTGGGTACTGCGTCATGAGGAATGACACATAGGCCGCAGCGAGAGTCGGCGAGGGACCAGAAGATCCCGGCTCGACATAGGTATAGACATTCGGCGCGTTGCCCGGATCGAAGCAGGGGATCTTTGGCTGTGAGTACGCAGCATTGGAATCGACATCAACGACCCAGCAGGGGAACGCGCCACCGCCGGGCAGGCAACCTTGCGCGCTGAATGCTGGGAAGTACGGCGACTGCGCCGTCACGAGCGAGCCGAACTCCGCGGTCAGGTGCTTGCCCAGGTTGTAGGCCTGCGGATATCCGAAGTCGTAACCATCTGCGCCATAGATATCCGGGCCGCCGTAGCTCGGAAGCACGTTGCCAAACTTCACGGGCGGCGATGCGGCAGTCACTCCCGGCAACGCGGTCGAACTGCCGGCGAGCGTCAACTTGATGGGCGCGAGCCAGTTGAGTGGGCACTGCGATGTTCCCGTGGAGACATCCTCAACCGAACTCTGCTCAAGCGAGAAGATTGTGAATCCGACACCAGAGTGGGTTGGATCGACGATCGCATTGATCGTGTTCATCGCGTCGATGCTCTTGCTCAGCACACATTGCCATGTTGTGGAATCAGTCGGCGCACAGAGGAGCGGGTCAGGTGGGCAGGTATCGATGCTGCAGCCCCACCACGAGCAGCTCGAGTGCGAATTGTCCGGATGGAATCCGATCGCAAGGCTGGAGCCATATGCCAAACGCAGAAGCCCGATGAGTGTGGCGTAGTCCTGGTAGTTGGTCGCTCCCGCAGCAAACCGCAGGTGAATCTGCTCAAGCGCTGGAGCAAGTGCTTGGATGCGTTTCACATAGGTGACCATCTCAGCGCCGGGAGCAGGGGGCACCTCTTCTGCAATCAAGACCCTGATCCAAGGAGATGTAGCGCCAAGCGGACACTCACCCCAGTGCGCGAGGAGGCTCAACAGATCTTCCGCGCCTACCGCCATGTCGTTGTTGAGATCCGCGGCGTGCGGATTGCTCAGCGGTCCCCAAATCGACAGCATGGATGCGAGGTCCGCTGCGTTCACGTGGCCATCGTGAGAGAGGTCGCCAGCGCAGAGGGATTCGCCAACGCCGTTCGATGCGCGGGTGGGAATCAGGTAATGAGCCGGGTCGAAAACGGTCTGTGGGTCTATGGTGGCTTGGTCCCAGTAGACGCCGGCTTGGAAAGGCATCGACCCTCGGTAGAACGACTCCCAAGGTGCCGCAGCATCGGTGATCCCTGGGCATCCCGCAGTAGGCGGCGCAAGAAAGAGTTGGCTTGGACAATCATGTGCCGACATGATCGCGTACGGCAACGTTTTGTCGAAGAGCGCTGGTGTGTCCGATGAGAATTGGCCAGGCAACGCAGTGCAGTTGATGCTCTGGCAATCAACCGGGCATCCTTCGGGGTTGGAACAGTGACTTGCTGAGTACTGCTGCGCGAGGATCCCGTCGATGAGCGCGTGGCCTTCCGCTGTGCACAAGTGCAGCAATGAGAGGAGGTCGATCGACTGGTTGCCTGCGAGGGCGGACTGGTTCGCGGCACTCAGCGTGGAGCCAATGTTTAGAAACTTGACATAGTTGTCCCCCACCGATCCTCCGACTACAGACTTCAAGTCCCACACTGAGGCGTGTGTCTTCTGAATGATGCTCGCTGGGACAGGGATGACGGCCATGTTGGGCCCCAGAAGTTCGCGGCCCGCCCAGAAGAGAGCAATGATCGCGGCAGCGGTTTCTTCTGGCACATTGAGCGGTCCCTCGATGTCCTGAGCCCAGAGAACGTAGCCATCGTTGCCGGTCGGCACACCGGGGTCGGTCGATGACGGGAAAGCACCGGGGTAGACGCCAGCCGCCGCAAACACTTGATGTGCGAATGCCCGCCGCGCAGCAGGGGTCGAAAGATCGGGTGGTGTCTCGACATTGAACAGCGCATGCAGGTCGGGCGAGGATCCCGAGTCATGCCACAGGGCCTTGCTCCCACCGATCGAACTCAGGCCGGTCGAACACCCGACCACTCGTCCAGCCTGAACGAGCTGGGTTCGCTGTGCCTGGGTCGACCAACCGATGACAACGGTGCCCTCCGGAACCGCTACCGAAAGATTCGTATCAGTGAAGTTGTCGAGGAAATAGGCAAAGCGATCCCCGGCACTGGCAGGCCAAGCGACTGAGAGCGTCATGACTGCGCACATCAATGCGGATTCGCGCACCGTGGAGTGTGAAGGATCCGGTGCGAAAGTCAAAAGAGTCTGATCCGATGGGACAGATAAACCTGAACAGGTGATCTCGACGCCCGAATCGGGCTTTCAAATCACCGGTTGGGGGTGAGCGCGGTCGCTCCGCCGCACCACGCTTGCCACGCCAACCGGATCGCAGCGTGGAAACGCTCGGCGTAAGCGGCGGAGTCGCAGAGTGGGCTCGACGCCATCTCGCTGCGCAGCGAGGTGCGAAGGCGCGCGCGCTCAGGTTGGTTTGCAGCGAGCGACTTCGCGACTGCCGCAAACGACTCTTCGCTCTCAGCGCACCACTCGGGATGACCGCACGCGGCGAGCAGTGATGCGCCGACGCGCGCGGCATGACGATCGCCGCGCAGCGTGATGGTCGGCACGCCCATCCACAACGCCTCGCAAGTCGTCGTCGTGCCGTTGTACGGGACGGTGTCGAGGGCGATGTCGACTCGCGCGTACAGCGCAAGGTGTTCAGCGACCGTCGGCGTCTGAGGGAGCAGTTCGACGCGCGTGCGCGCGATTCCCGCGGTTTCGAGCATCGCGAGAACCCGCTCCCTCGAGGAGGGATCCGCCATGGCTGCGTTCTTGAGCAGGAGCGTCGACGGGCCAGCAACTTCGTCGGCCGCGCGCATTGCACTCGCCCAAAGCCGAGCGCAACGCGGTGAAATTTTTGTCGCGAGATTGAATGACCCGAACGCGACTGCAGGCGACGGCTCGCGCGCTGCCGACAATGGTGCATCCGCAGGTGGCGTGTAGCAGAGGAAGCAGGGATCGATCCGAAGGAGCCGTTCGGTCGACTGCTCCTCGGCGCCCGGTGGATCGGTGATCGAGTCGACGATTCGCCAACCGACGGCGCGATGGCCGGTCGAGTTCGGGTAGCCGATCGCAGTGATCACGACTGGTGCGGGGCCGGCGTTGAGTGCCAACAGCCGCCCGCCAGATGTATGTGCGCCGAGGTCGAGCAGCACATCGATTTTCTTCTCGCGGATCCATTGGTCGATCTGCTCGTCCGACGCCCGCGTGCACTCCACCCAATCGTGCGCCACTCTTTGGAAGTGCGCGCGCATCGGGTCTCCGTCTTTCGCGCTGCCTGTCGAGAACACAACCAGCGCGTCGACATCCGCTCGCCGCTGTAGCCATGCGAGCGTAAAGAATGCGACCGAGTGGGTTCGCATGTCTCCCGACAGAATGCCAATCCGCACCGCTCGCGTCGGTGTGCGATCGGGATGCGCTGGGCGCCATGATCCCGCAGCACAGGGGAGGAATGCTCGGTGTGCCGCGATCGATTCGGCAAGTGGGCAATCCACATAGTTCAACATGGTCAAGAGTCGCGAGTGCATGTGCGCATTCAATGGGTCGGCTGCGAGCGACTGGCGCAGCAAGTAGATCGTCTCGTCGAACCGCATCGCGGCTTCGAGTGCGTTGGTGATGTTCTGCACAAGTTGGGGCGATCCAGGATTCAGAGACAGCCCTTTCATGCCTTCGCGAATCGCACCTTCGGCATCGCCGCACGCGATGAGTCCCTGTGTGAGCCCGATGTACGCAACGCTGAAGTTGGGATTGGTGTTGAGCGCCTCGCGCCACTGTGCGACCGCTTCGGCGTGACGCCCGATTGCCGTCAGCGCGTTGGCATAGTTGTTTCGCACCGGTGGAAGGATGCCGCGGAGTCGGGCATCGGTCTCCGCGATGGCGATCACCCGCGAGAAGTGATGGATCGCCTGCGTGAACTGTCCTGCATCGGCAAGCAGCGATGCCAAGACTTGCCCAGCCTCAAGGTCCTTGGGATTGCACTGCACGATCGTTCGGACGGAGGCGAGTGCGCTGGCCAGTTTTCCCTCGCGCGCATCTGAGAGTGCTTTCTCTAGCGCTCGAGTGGACGACATCGTTGAATCTTAGTGGTGTCGCGTGGTTCGAGCGGAGCACTCTGGCGGTCAACCGCGAACTGGTGTTGCTCTACTGGCAGATCGGAAGAGACATCTTGGCCCGTCAGGCCGCGCAGGGGTGGGGAGCCAAGGTCATCGACCGATTGGCTCACGACTTGCGCAATGCGTTTCCGGGGATGAAGGGATTTTCGCGCGCCAATCTGATGTACATGC
Source organism: uncultured Singulisphaera sp. (assembly GCA_964356445.1). Taxonomy (GTDB): domain Bacteria; phylum Planctomycetota; class Phycisphaerae; order Phycisphaerales; family SM1A02; genus F1-60-MAGs104. The sequence continues at coordinate 18,129 of CAYHHO010000020.1, forward strand.
GTTCCTTTGCCCAAGCGTGGCCGGACGAGCAAGTCGTCCAACAGGCTGTTGGACAATTGCCGTGGGGTCACAACTTGGTGCTTCTTTCTAGGCTCAAGGACCCCGAAGAACGGTTGGCTTACGCACAACAAACCATCGAACACCGATGGTCACGCAATGTGCTGGTGATGCAGATCGAAGGACGACTCTTGGAACGACAGGGCAGGGCGGTCACCAACTTCGAGCAGCGGCTACCCAAGCCCCAATCCGATCTCGCGCACGAGTCCCTCAAGGATCCGTATCGATTCGACTTCATTGGAATGGGAGAGGAAGCGCAAGAACGAGAGATCGAGGCTGCGCTGGTCAGCCATGTCACCGAGTTTCTGCTGGAACTGGGAGCGGGCTTTGCCTTCGTCGGTCGGCAGGTGCATCTGGAAGTCGGTGGTGAAGATTTCTTCGTTGACCTCTTGTTCTATCACCTCAAGTTGCGTTGCTATGTGGTGATCGAGTTGAAGGCTGGTGACTTCAAGCCAGAGCATCTCGGCCAACTCGGCTTCTACCTCACGGCCGTTGATCGGCTGGTCAAGAGCGAACACGACACCGCGACCATCGGCCTGCTGCTCTGCAAGAGCAAGAACAAAGTGGTGGCCGAGTACGCGCTCGGCGACAAGACCCAGCCGATGGGGATTGCCGAGTACAAACTGCAGCGCGCGCTGCCAGAGCAGTTGCAGACGAGCCTGCCCAGCATCGAGCAAATCGAGCTGGAGCTGCAGGGAGGTGAAACGTGAGTCGGCTTGATGCGTTGATTGCTCCGCATTGTCCGAACGGGGTGCCGTTCAAGCGATTGGGTGATGTAACCATGAGGGGAACGAGTATTCGTTGGGGGAGTGTTGGTGAGAGGGCATTTCGCTACGTCGATCTGACGTCGGTTGACCGCGTCACGCGGAAGATTGGGGAGACCGCGATCATCACTGCCGCCGGACTGGATCCCCCAATTGTTTGGTGGACACGACTGAGTAGGCGGATTGCACTTCGGTGGCCCTGTCGAATCGCGTGCAGACACTGCGCATTGCAGGCTTCAACAGACGGCGATCGGTCGTCAGGCTGCTCTGATCATTCGTACGCGCCGCTCGATCGCTCGTCCGGATGACTCCTGCGCCACATCGAGGTCGTACTGGGACTGAAGTCCCATCCAAACCTGCGCGGAAGTTCCAAGAGCACGTGCCAGCCGAAGCGCCACGTCTGCGCTCACACCACGCGTCCCCTTGAGAATTCTCCCAAGTTGCTGCGCCGAAATTCCCGTCGCCTTCGCAAGCCGGTAGGCGCTCAGATCCATTGGTTCAAGAAAGTCGAGGCGCAGGACTTCGCCGGGATGGATGGGCTTGTGCTTGCGGGACTTGGCCATGAGGGTTCTCCGTTGAGTTAGTGATAGTCGAGGACCGAAACACCGTGCGCCCGTCCATCGCGCCACTTGAAGACGATTCGCCACTGATCGTTGACGCGGATGCTGTGCTGACCAACGCGATCCCCTGAGAGCGCTTCGAGTCGGTTTCCGGGTGGTACGCGGAGGTCGTCCAAAGTTGCCGCCTTGTCGAGATAGCGAAGCTTGCGGAGCGCCGCGCGTTGAATCCGAGGGTCAATCCGCTTGACCTTCTCAAGTCGAAACAGCGCCTCAGTCTGGCGATCCGCAAACGATGCGATCACGGGCGAATAGTAACCCAATTGGTGATGGTTGTCAAGTGGCGCTGTGCGGACCAAGCGACACGGGGATCCCATTCGGAGAATGCGATGGAAGAGGAGGGTCGGTTCGAGCCCGATCAGGTCCATTTCAGTTCCCCCCATCAACAGGTGATCTCGGTGCCCGAATCGGGCGTCCAAATCACCTATTGGGGGGTGAGCGAGGCGCTCATCGATTGGCCGCTCGGTTCGAAGAATTCAAGTGCCGATCGCGTTGATCCGCGCCTCAAGCGCCGACAACTCTGACAAGATGTCCGCAATCGGTGGCGGATCGCCGAAGATCATCATCGACATCGACTCGTAATCCCGACGCAGCTCAGCGATTCGGGCGTGGGGTGGCACGAGCCGGAGCGTTCCTGGTACCGCAAGGTCGTATCTCGCCCAGCCCGAGTAGTAGAACTTCGTCTTGTGGTTCACCACACGCCGAAGGAGTTCGACATCCCTCACTGCGTCTTCGCAGATTGGCGATCGTGCCAGCATTGCCATGTCGTAGTAGTGTCTGGCGTGATTGCCCGGCAGTGCCTTGGTCGATGGGCGATGGTGCTCAGCGTGCAGAATCGTCGCCTTCTCCCAGAAAGTGCGCTCGGGCTTGATGGCATGGACCGCCGCCGCTGCTTGCTCGAACAGCTTTGGGAACTCCTCGGCAGTGAACGATGTGATCGTGGCGCGTTCGCTTGGGATGAGTTCCGCGTGTGTGCCGAGTTCCAGCAGGATCCGCGGTCGCACATAGTTCACGCGCGCGAGCCCGGCCTGCGGATAGACAAACTCAACTGTGTTCGGATCATCGGTGCTCAATGCGACCGACCAGTCGTCCGACTTTCCGAGGAGCGCAGTCCACCGATGTCTCACCGCCTCGAGAAATAGACCAGCGATGTACGTCCGGCAACTCGACACCATCTCGTCAAGAAGTCTCTCGCGGCGCGAGCGGGACATATCGGAGCGAGGATCTCGATCGCCGCCGAATCCGAGCTGCTCGTAGTCGATCGCGAGGTCGATGTCCTCGGAGAAACGATCGATCAGTTTGGACACCTTGGACAGCGCCGTGCCGCCTTTGAACACGAGCATGTCGCGGACATGCTCGATGTCGAATAGTTGTCCGAGAGTCCAGCACACCCAGAAGTCCTTCTCGACGAGCGCGCCTTCGAGGTCTCTGTGTTCGCCGGTGTTTCGGAACAACTCAGCACGCTCGGCAGCGGGCAGGCGCGCGACGGTATCCATCAGCGATCGCCATCCGCGATCGCGCGCGCGACGGCGTAGATCCAGTCGGCCGATTGGCGCGCGTCACGCAGGAGCTCGCGCCTGTCTTTCGCGCCGAGGATCTCCCGCAGTTTCCGGATGACAGCTTTGTCCACGGCCCGCTGTCCGAGGTGTCGAAGCGCTTGGATGACGCCGCCCGCGCGCACGGACGCTACGCCCGTCTCCTTCGGTCGCGCGTTCTTGAAGTGGATCCTCCGCTTGCCGATCGCGATCGTCTTCGTCGGCCCGTTCGAAATGTAGACCGCCCTCGCCGGCACTTGAGTCGAGAGCCCAAGGAGGTTCGCTGCCATCGGTCCGGCGGGGATGATGGTCCATCTATAGCGCCGCGCAAGTGCCTGCGCCACTGCGTCGAGATCTGGTGCGGTCATCTGTTCGAGCAGTTTGCTGTACCGCGGGTAGTCGTACAGTCCCCGAGCGAGCCTCCGGATGGTGCCGTCGGCGATGAGAGCCGTGAGCGTCATGTCCACGGTGCCGCGCGAGGCGATGTCCAGGAAGTCCTTCGGCGTGAGGGCGGCTCCGGGACCGCAGCGGCGGATGCGGGCGATGATCTTGTCCTTGGCGGTGCGCATGGCTGGCATCGATTGAGAAATACTACCATACTATTTCTAAATCGCAAATCGCGCACCAAACAAGGCGCACAAGCAACGTGGCTCTCTTGAGGCGACCATCTACGCACCAAGCGACCCCCCCACGTGGCAATCCAACGCCCTTGGGCCTGTCGCTCAATTGGGAGAGCGCTTCCATGGCATGGAAGAGGAGAGTCGGTTCGAGGTCGATCAGGTCCATTTGCAACTCACCCATCAACAGGTGATCTCGACGCCCGATTCGGGCGTCCAAGTCACCTGTTGGTGGGGTACGCCCGGCCTCGTTCATCTGCCGCAATGATGGCCGCTTCGACCATTTTCGCCGTCACAGGGAATGGCTCGTTGTGCGTCCATTCGCCAGCGATTGTGCTGCGGGCGGCCACACTCGCCAGCATTTCTGAAGAGAGATCCGCACAGCCGATCTCAGCCAGTGACATCGGCAGACCGACCGAGTGACAGAGCCCCAGCACTTCATCCACGGTCGCGACATCGGTCTGCTCAAGCATCAGTTGAACGAGGACTCCGAACGCCACCTTCTCTCCATGCATGTAGGCCCTCGCTCCAGGTACCACTGTCAGCCCATTGTGCACGCCGTGCGCGGCCGCGAGCCCCGCTGATTCGAATCCGAGGCCGGAGAGCAGCGTGTTGGCCTCGATGATTCGCTCCAGTGCAGGCGTCAGTTTGTTTGCCTTTGCGTCCATCACCGCTTGTGCTGCATCCGCCAGCAGCGTGCGGTAGCACAACTCGGCCAACGCGAGCGCAGCCATGGTGCACGAACCACCCCGCAGATTGTTAGCACCAGACCGCACGCAGGCCTTCGCCTCGAACATCGTGCTCAGTGCATCGCCGATGCCAGCAATCAATGTGCGCACGGGGGCGTGCGCGATGACTTGCGTATCCACCAACACGAGCGCTGGATTTCGAGGGAGATTCCGGCCGCGGACACAGACACCCGATGCGTCGTAGATCACCGCAACAGCACTGCATGGCGCATCGGTCGAGGCAATGGTCGGACAGGACACGAAGGGCAGCTGCAGATCGGCCGCTGCGGCGCGGGCCGAGTCCAAGACCTTTCCGCCACCGGCGCCGATGACGATCGCACTGCCCGCCGCTTTGGCAACCGATGCGATTGAAGCCACTTCAACGTCGGTGCACTCGCCGCCAAACTGATGCACCTGAAATGGAGTGCGCGCATCATCGAACGCGGTCTTCCAAGTCGTTTCCAATGCGCGGCGCGGATGAGGGCTCGTCACGATCAGCGCAGGTCCACCGAGCCCGAGGCTCTCCATCTCTGCGCAGAGTTGCTGCGAGACGCCAGGGCCTTGCGTGTACCGGCTAGGAGAGCAGAACACGAATGGCATTACGCATGAGAATAGGTTGCCATGCGCGATTCGATCTCGTGCTCCTGCTCGTGGGGACCGGTGTCCTGGGCGGCTATCGCGTGGGGTCGGCGCGCATCCAACGGCTCAACGCGTCGTGGAGCTTGGCCTCGCCGTTCGCGTTCGCCTCGGGACCGAAGTAGTCGCGCTCGAGCGAGGCGATCTCGTCCGAGAGTCGGCCGTGGTCGGTCGACGAGAGCGCGCCGTTGCGTTCTTCGCGCACCCGACGGAGCGCGGTGATCACGCTCAACGGCGTGACGGTCGTCGGCAGGAGGGACGCGGTCGATGCCGAGGCGAGGCGCGTGCGGGCAGCCCGCCGTCGGAGGAGGATCGCCCCGACGATGAGTCCTGCAAGCGCAACGCCCGCGATGATCGAGTTGCGTGCACTCACGATCGGCGCGCGCACCGGGACCGTCGCAGCCGTCACCGCAACGATGTCCATGTCCGCGAACTGTCGCGTCACCAGCGTGCCCGAGAGCTTCGTCGTGAGCGGCGGATAAGTGAAGGCATCCCCCACGGTCGCACCCGTCGGCGTGTAGGTGATCGCCCAACTGCGCTCGATCGGGAGTCGGTAGAAGCCGTTGTCGTCGGGCTTGAGGTAATCCGGCTCCTGCGCCGCGCGTCCGTAGGGGTTGTAGTAGGGGGACTGCCGTTCCGTCCCCGACTCGACGAGCGTGAGCGGCCGTTCCTCGACTCCCTTCGCGGCGACCTCGTAGCCAGCGAGGGCGGTCGCGTACGACGGAAGTAGGTTGGCAAGGTCGGGGACGATTCCCTCGCCGCGTGCGCTGACTTCGAGGATCACGCGCCGGTCCTTGCGCCCCTCCTCAAGCTCACGGAGATCGAGGGTCTCGGCGACTTCGAGGTTGCGGTTGGGGCGCGGCTCGCTCGCGTGTGCGGCATCGATCGGCGGTGAGTTCGACAGCACCGCGAGCACGACGGCGCCTGCCATGTCGTTGAAATGCATGTCCATCGACACCGCTGGGATGCGGTCGACACTCGGATCGCGCGCCTTGAGGACGATGTAGGCGACCGGCTTCTCCAGCCAACCGTCTGCACCCGCCTCTTTTACCGGCGTCGCCGGGGCGAAGGCCTCGAAGAAGCCGATTGACTCGACCGCGAAGTGGTCGCCGAAGGAAGTCTCCAGGCTCTTCTTCAGGAGATCGCGGTAGTTCATCGGCTTGTAGGTGTTGCCGACGCGCGCCCAGACATCATTCATGAGGTACTTGCTGAAGCCCCCCGTCTCGCGATCGACTTCCTGCGTGAAGCGCATGGAAAGAAGCACGCCGAAGGACCGATTCGATCCCACCGCATCGTCGCCGTCGACGGCGAGGCGCACCTTCACTTCGTCCTTCATGAGGTCCTGGTGGAGTTCGAGGATGCGACGCATCGGTGCCCCCGCGGGATGGTCGCCGATGATGCGCATCGCGTGGCGGATCACGCGGGGCTTGACATCGGGATCGATCCCGCTGACCCCGTCGCCGATGGTGCGGGCGAAGGCTGCCTTGTGCCGCGCAGATGCCTCCGCGCCGAGCGATTCGATCGACTTGCGGATGAGATCGATCTGGTCGTCCTGTGGAGATCCCTCGACGAGGAGATCGTCGCGGGTGAGGTAGTTGAGTTCGGTCGCCCCGACGGCGGCGTTGAACCAGGCGAGGTAGAGGCCGGGATCGTCGCGCTGATCGCCTTGCGCGACCATATCGGCGTAGCGCGCGGCGGTCTGCGCAAACGCCTCGAACGCTTCCTTGCGGTACTGGTTGTACGAGGCGAAGTCCGCCTTGTCCTGCTCTTGCTTGAACTGCACACGGTCGATGGCGAGCCCGGCCTTGATGACCGAGTACATCCACGAGTCGGGTTTGGCGGCGATGGCATGGTCGGCGAGTTCGATCGCCAGCGCATATCCGCGCTCGACCATCGCGATGATCTCCTTCGGGGTGCGCTTCATCCCCGCGGCCTGCTGCGCGCGGCGGTCGCGCCACTCGCCGGCGAGTCCCTGGCGCATCTGGTTGGCGAGGCTCGCGGATGTCGCGGGAGGCAGTTCTTCGAGCTTGCCGAAGATCGCCCCGATGCCCTCGCGCGTGAAGACCTCGGTGCGCCCGTGGCAGGCGGCGAAGGCTTGGGCGATGCTCGGCAGCTGCTGCGAATCGATACCGAGCTCGTCAAGCACCACCATGAGCCGAGCCAGATGCCCGAGGTTGCGCCGCTGCCGTCCGCGGGTGAGCGGTGCGCCGCCCATGTCGCCGCGGTAATAGCCGATGAACATCCCCTCGTCGGGGTTGAGCATGTTCGCCGATCCAAGTTGCGCGAGCCACCGGCGCAGGAACTCGTCGGCGAGGACGCGTGCCTGCTCAGGGAACTGGTCGACCGCGGCGGCGAGCGTGTCGAGGGCGACATCGACTTCCTGCGCAGTGGTGGCGACGGCGATTGAAGTGCGGAAGGCACGGCTCGCAAGACTCGGCTCGATGACCGAGAGCCAACGCGAGTCGGGCATCGCGCGAAGGAGCAGCGCCATCTGCTGGGGGCTGTTGGGCATGGCGCCACCTTTATTGCGTCCTTGACCGCCCCCGTTGAGCAGCGAATCCGCCTCACCCATCACGGCTGTGGTGAGCATCCGCAGGGGAACGCGGAGCACGCTCTCGTCGAGCGTCGACTGCGCCAGCAGCGTGTCGACCGACTCCTTCATCGTGACGATCGTCTGCATCCTGGTCGCTACATCGAGATTGGCTTGGTCGAGGGTCACCGCCTTGAGCGCGAGGATCTCAAGAGCTGCGGGGGCGAGCGCCGGGTTCGCGAAGACTTCTTTCAGCCAGGCGGAAGCCTGTGAGGGAGGCATCTCCGGAAGGAGATCGATCGCATGCTTCATCGACTCGAATCGAAGGGCTGCGTCGGCGCTGCCGATGAGCGCCGTCTCGCAGTAGAGCCCCCACGCGGTCCGGAGATTGCTCTCCGCAGCATCTCCTGCCTGCGGACTGCGCGCAAACGCCTCGTGGTACTTCGCGTAACTCGAAAGCGCGAGCGCATCGAGGTTGGCGCGCGCGGCATCGAGCGGCGGAAAGAACTTGGACGCCTCCGCAGCCATGTTCGCCGTGACGAGGAACGTGACTGTCCGTTCGCGTCGCGCGGTGTCTTGCCTGCCGAACATCGCCGTCCCTGCATCGAGCAGCTGCAGCATCTTCGCTGAGCTGTACTTCGCGGACGCCTCCTTGAGGAGCTGCGCAAGCGTCGTCACCTGCCAGTCGCTCAAGGGCTCGGGAGATGCGTCGGCGATGGCGAGCACTTCCTCGGGGAGGAGCCCCGGATCCAGCGGGCGATTGGGGTCTTCGACTCTTCGCTGGGAACGGTTGATGGTCTGGAGAATCTGTGTGTAGGCGGCAATGGAATCCGCCGATGGCAGTTCCTTGAGAGCCGCACCGAGCGTGACCCACTCTCCGGCAAGCACCTGCAGCTGCAACCACTGCGCGAATGCAGCGGCATCCTTGAGGTCGGGCTTGGTGTTCGACCCGAACCCGATCTTCGACCGCGCCGCGAGCACCGACTGCGGCGTGCGTGTGAACTCGATGGCGCGGACTGCCTGCGCCAATGGCATCGCGGCAGGGGATCCCTCGGAGCCAGGGGCACCGAGGATCTTCGCGAGTTCGATTCCCATTGCCTCGAAGTAGACGCGCAGTGACTCGCGCTCGGCATTCGTCGAAGAGTTGTAGAGGCGGCGGAGGTCGCCGAGCTGCTCGGGCGAGAGTGGCGGGCCTGCCGGCACTGCGGGAGTCGCTTGGTCGGCGGCCCCCGCCTCGCCGAGTGCGGCGGCGATCGCTGCTTGTTCGTCCTCTGGCGCCACCAGCACACCTGCGGCCGTAAACATCCGCACGGAGCTGGCCTTCAGCGCGGCGGCAGGTGCCACGACTTTCGTCGCGGGGATCGACTGAGTCTGCGCAACGACAGCGGCGACGCAGCAAGCGAGTGGTGCGAGCATCAACATGGACTCACCAACCGTCCGTGATGTCGCCTGCACCGCCAGCGCCGCGCGCGTCCTTATTGCCCGACGGGGGCTTCGGGCTTCGGCCGGGCTTCGTGCCCTTGCGATTGCCCTGCTTGCATGAGCCGTTTCCCGGCGACTCCTTCGGAAGCGGCTTGCCCTGCAGGTCCGCGAGCGGAGTCTGCTCCAGATTGAGGACGAGTTCGAGATTGCGCTGGTGAATCCCCTCGGGAGCGGGGCCATCGGCCTCCGCGAGGTAGCGGAAGTGCTGTCGCGCCTTCCCCGACTCGATGCGCCACTCCTGCGGAGGCATTCCCGAGAGGCGCAGCAAGCGCGCGCCGTAGTAGTACGCGGTCGCGAGCTCCTCGCGAGAAGCTTGCATCAGGGCTGCGTCGCGTGCGGCCTGGCGCTTCGATCGCTTGGCGCCGTCCGTCGACTCACCGAGTGCGTCGACTTCATCCATGAGCGCTTCGAGTTCGTTGATGCCACCCCAGACGTCGCCGCTGCGAACCGTCGCATGAGCCTTCGCCCAGCGAAGGTCGCGCGCGGCATCCTCCGAGTCGCTGCCGATCTGCGCGAGCACGGTTGTGTAGTCCTCGGCGGTCTTCTCCCACTTGGTCGCGGCCGCCCGGTACAGCGCGTCCTCTTCCTTGGTGAGAGTCACCGCGGTGGCCTCACGCGTCGGATTCGCATCGATGAGCGCCGCGCGGCGGGCCTCGAGCGCTTCGAGATGTTTCGCGTAGGCGAGTTCCTGTGCGGCCTGCGCCTCCGCCTGCGAGGCGATCGCGAGATCCTGCAGTCCCGCCGTGCGGTCGAGCGCGTACTGCGACTGGCCCGGACCGAAGTGGTAGGTGACGGCGGCCACCGGAATGAGCGCCCATGCAGCCCACAGAAGTCGTGACGTGATCATCGGACTGTCTCCATCAGAGTGAGGTCTCGACCGCCACAGGGGCGATCCCGGCCCGTCCAGCCCGGGCGAATGCCCGCGGCTTTCCGACAAAAAGTAGCACAGGTGTGGTCAAGGCGAGCGTCAAACATCCGGCTGCCATGCACAGAATCGCAAGATCGCGCTGCGACCAGTTGCCCCCAACCCGGGGGGCAACCATCGTGAGGCCGGCGATAACATCGCTGGGGAGGTGCTTGCGGTTGCCGTCGTGGTAGGTGCCCCCGAGCCGGAGCGCGAGTTGTCGCAGTCCCATCGAGTCCTGGCGGCTGCTATGGCCATTGACGACCATGCCACGCTGGGAATCTCCGAGGCCAACCACGATCGTGTCGGCGATGGATGCGGGGGTCGAGGCAGACGCGGTCGCGGTGACATCGCCGTCGGTGACGATGAGCAATGTCGACGAGTCGGCTGGCCACACGCGCGCAAGCTCATGGGCCTTGGCGAGGCCCGCCACGAGATCCGTCGGTCCGGGCTCGAACGCGACATACATCGGGAGACCGTCGAGCGCGTTGCGCACGACTTCCTTGTCGAAGGTGTCCTGCACGATGGGCAGTGCCTTGGTGTAGAAGGCGACGATCGTGATGCGCGTGCGCTCCATGTCGAGCCGGTCGAGGACCGCCTGCACGACCTCCCCAGCGCGCTCGGCGCGGCTGATCTTCGACTCCTGTGCTCCGGCGTCCTTTAGCTGCATGCTCGGCGAGACATCGAGCAACACGAGCAGATGGTTCGACGCGATTTTCGCGGGAGCGCGGTCGATCTCGACGGGATCCCATGAGGCGAGGAAGAGGAGTCCCCACGCGGCAAGTCCGGCGGCGATCGTGCGAGCCGGGCCGACGATGATGGTCCAACGCGACGCGCGCCCAGTGGGTCCGAAGGCGAGGCGAGCCACACGGCCGGTGCGACGGCCGTGCAACCACTCGCCGATGGCGACGAGGATGGCGCACGCAATGGCGATGGGGACCGCAAGCTCGCCGAGCGCGCTCACCATGGTGTGTGCCTCAACCCGAGGAGACCGAGGATGTGGAGCGCAAGGCACGCGAGCCCGGCAATCGCGAAGATCCGGAAGTCGTCGAGCGGCACCGTCGACATTGTGCGGAACTGGGCGGGGCGCATCCGGTCGATGTGCCGGAAGACCTGTGCGAGCGCACTGGCCTCGCTCGCCTGGAACGCCTCGCCCCCCGTCGCACGCGCGAGGTCGACGACCTCAGAGGGAATTTCGTCGGTGGCGACATGCACGTGATAGACGGTGATCCCCGAGTCAGCGAGTTCTTGCGCGATGGTGTCCGCTTCGCCGTTCATGAGATCAGAACTCTGCCCGTCGGAGACGAGCACGATCATGCGATCGCCCTTCGTGGCCTCCTGCTCCATGTTGGCCCGGCAGAACCTGAGTGCCGAGCCGATCATGGTGCCTCCCATGTGCATCGGCTGGTTCTCGGGATTTGCGAATGGGAGCGCGTTGCGCACCGCGTTGAGGTCCTTGGTCAGCGGGGTCCACCGGATCTGATGGGAGCCAAAGAGCGTGAGGCCGAAGGCGTCGCCCTCGCGGGCGTTGATGAAGTTCTCGACGGCCGCACGGGCCTTCGGGTATCGATCCTCCGTCATCATGCTCCCCGACACATCGACGCAGATCTGGATGTTGGTGAGAAGTCGCTCGTGCTTTGGCTGCTGCAGCGACTGCGGTCCCGCGAGGATGAGGATCGCCGCGGCGAGAAGGAGCGCAGGCGCACACTCGAAGGCGTTGAGCGTCCACGAGAGCCACCGTCGCCTCGGGTGGTGCTGGTGGTCGAACGGGAGGACGAGTCCCGCGCCGCGTGTCGGGATCGAGACGAGCATGAGCGCAGGCACGGCCAGGAGCAGGAGAACGAGCGGCGAGCCGAAGGTCATCGCTGCACCTCGGCGCCTTCGCTCGCTCTGGCCGGGAGTTCGACCTGCGCGTGCGCGCGATAGGGTTCAAGCAGCGCCCCGAGATCCCGCGGTGCTCCCTCGCGAGAGTGCAGCCAATGCTCGACGGCGAGCAGCAGTGGTGATGCCTCGGGATCGTGCCGGAGTGCGGCGATCGCCTCGGCGGGCGGTTTCTCCGAGAGATCGCGCCGTTGGCTCCAGAATGCGAGGAGCAGGAGTTCCAGTCGCGCTTGATCTTCGAGGGAGAGCGAACCGTTCATGGCGCTCTCGGCGAGGGGGCGCAGTTGGTCGGCGAGTGTTGGCGGTGGCGGGGGTGGTGGAGCGGGCGGCGTGGGGCGGTTGCGGATCGCCCGCCGAATAAGGAACACAGCCGGTACGGCGACCCAAGCAATGGCGACGAGCGCGCCGATCAGGCGATAGTGATTGCGCGTGAAGAAGGGACGAGTCGGGGTGCCGAACAGGTCCGTGCCGTGCCGTTCGGGGAGTTCCGAGACGACATCGACTTGGATGGGCGCGAGTTCGTCGACGGCGGATCCGTCGCGATGGCGGAGGTGCTCGCGCAAGTCGTGGGAGCCTGCGACGACAGCGATGTAGTCGATGCGATAGGTGTGGGGCGAGTCGGCCGCCGCGCCGGGTGTCGTGTCAGTCAGGCGCACAAGGACGGGGGAAGTGAGTTGCTGGTCCGGCTGCGCGACGAGCGCCTCACCTTGGTGGGTGATCGTCACAGAGCCGGTGATCCCGCGCGGCGTCGCTTCGCCTTGCGGGGCGGCGAGGGAAAACGCAATCGCGAGCGTGACGACGAAGGCCGTCATGTCCGTCCTCCACCGAGCGCGGGGCGCAGCGAGAGGAAGTGCCGAAGCGGCGCGAGGAATGGTTGGTCGGTCGCAAGCCTGAGGTAACTCACCCCGGCCTGCGCGAGATCGGTGCGGACGGAGCCTTCGCGATCCCACACGCTTCGCCCGTGGGCGACGAATGTCCGGCCCGACTCGGCCTCGCGTCCCCGAAAGAAGCCTGCGCGCAGGCGGCCGCGTTCTGCCGGGTCCATGACATGGATCGCCATCACATCATGCCGCTGCGCGCCGTGGCGCAGCGCCGCGATCGCGCGCGGGTCATGCAGGTCGGAGATCGCGATGATGACGCTGGAGCGTCGCGCGCGCGAAACGAGGTCGTCGAGACGATCGCCGAGCCGTGTTCCTTCGTCGTACGCGGCGGTCCGAAGCGGTTCGGGCACGTTCCGGTCCATCGAGAGGGCGTTCACGTCCCGATCGTTCAGCCTCGCGAGCAGGTTCAGGGACAACCCCAGCGGCGTCTTCGGATTCCGCGTCAGCGCCGCGATGACGCCGTAGTTCTTGGTCCACGCGCGGTTGGAGCCGATGATGCGGAGCACCTCCTCGCCGACGTTCGCCATGCGTGCGAAGCCCTCTATCTCAGACT
>CAYHHO010000021.1:0-31259 GCA_964356445.1 uncultured Singulisphaera sp.
CCTCAGTGAGAAGCGTGAAGTCGCGGTTCAAGTCGGCAACTCGAAGTTGGGGCAGACCCGATTGCCGCGAGCCAAAGAATTCGCCAGGTCCTCGAAGTTTCAGGTCGAGTTCAGCAATCTCAAATCCGTCCGTGGTCGATGCGATCGCGTCAAGGCGACCCTTCGCGATCTCGTTGGGTGCATCGCCAACGAGCACGCAATAGCCATGTTTCCCGCCGCGTCCAACCCGCCCGCGCAGTTGGTGCAGTTGGGCCACTCCAAACCGCTCCGCATGTTCGATGACCATCACGGTCGCGTTGGGGACATCGACGCCGACCTCGACGATTGTCGTTGCGACAAGCACATCGATTCGTCCCGCACGAAAGTCCTCCATGACAGACGCGCTCTCCGCTGCGTTCATCTGCCCATGGAGTTGACCAATTCGACACCCGTGCAGCGCACCATCCGTCAGTGCACGCGCATGCGAAGCGACATTCTTGAGCCCTGCGTCGCTCTCGGCAACTGCGGGCACGACAACAAATGCCTGCTCCCCGCGTTGGATTCGAGTTTTCAGCCACGCATAGACCTCTCCCGCGCGCGCAGTGGGCATCACGCGCGTCGTCGGCGCTGTTCGTCCAGGCAAGAGTCCACGCAGCGAACTGATATCGAGATCACCAAAGAAAGAGAGCGCAAGCGTTCGTGGTATCGGCGTCGCGGTCATGACCAGCGTGTGAGGAACGAGCGAGGAAGCCGATCCCTTCGCGCGAAGTGCCGCACGCTGCTCGACGCCGAATCGATGCTGCTCGTCGATGACGACGACAGCGAGGCTCTTGAACTGAATCTCCCCCCCGAGCAGCGCGTGAGTCCCGATTGCGATATCGATTCCGCCGCTCGCAAGCCCATTGATGACGATCGCCCGATCTGCAGTCCCCAAGTTGCCCGTCATCGCAGCAACTCGAACGCTGCTACCGCGAAGCATGTCATCGACGACACGTATGTGCTGCTGCGCAAGAATCTCAGTAGGCGCAAGAAGCACAGCTTGGTGACCATGCGCGACCGCGGTCAACATGGCATAGACAGCAACGGCTGTCTTTCCAGATCCAACGTCTCCCTGAAGTAGCCGATTCATCGGCACGGACTTGGCGAGATCCACTGAAATCTCTTCACAGACTTGATGCTGCGCACTTGTGAGCGCGAACGGCAGTCTGCTTTCGATCTTTGCTCGGATGGACTCTGTCATTGCGAGCTGAGGTGCCTTCATCGCATGCTGTACCTGCCAGCGACGCATCGTCATGGCCAACTGCAGGCAGAGGAGTTCGTCATATGCCAAGCGAGTTCGTCCTTGGTGTGATTCGGTCAGTGTCGCAGGTGCGTGAACCATCCGATATGCATCCCGCAAAGAGACGAGCCCGCGCCGAGCGATCAATTCGGGTCGAAGCGGATCGGCGACGCCGTCGAGCGCCCCCTCGAGGCTCACAGCAACCACCCTCTCGATCCGCGCCGACGGCAAGTCTTCCGTCGCCGAATAGATCGGACGCAGGCGCCCCGCGCGAAGTGGAAGATCGGTTTCGCCGTGGATCTCTTCCCAGCGAGGGTTGACCATTTCGAGGTAGCCACCACGAACTTTCGCGCGACCTTGCGCGATTCCTCGAACTCCCGGATGCAGTTTTTTCAGGAGCCAAGGCGCGTTGAACCAGACGAGGCGAACGGTGCCGCTGGAATCTGCCAGGAGTGCTTCGATCCTCGGACGCCGCGATGGAATATGGCGGATGCGCTGGATCTCGCCACGCACGCTTCGGGTCACGCTCTCGTCTGAGCGCTCGGCTGCCTCTTTCGCCTCGGTAACTGCTGCCTCTTCGACTTCAATCTCATAGCGAATCGGCAGGTGGTCCAGCAAGTCAGCAACTTTGCGGATGCCAAGCGAAGTGAAGCACGCTGCGGTCGCGGTGCTCACGCCTGCGAGTGCGGCGATGTTCGTGTGAAGTGGAATTGCTTGGACGATTCGACCTCGCTGCGCGGGCGTTGGATCGGAGGGTGCGTTCGCATCGTCGCTCACGATCCATACGATAGTCGTATGGCTCGTCGACCCTTTGACCCCTTACGCGCAGAAGGCGACTTGTTCTCGAAGCCACCCTTGAGTGCATCGGATTCTCCGAAGGCAGCGAGCGCTGATGGCGCTGGTGTCATTGCGGTGTCGGCTCTCTCTGAACTCATCCGCAGTTCCTTGGAAGGCGGAATTGGAACAGTTCGAGTCCTGGGCGAGATGTCTAACTTTCGAGCGGTCCAAGGGCATTGGTACTTCTCGCTCAAGGACGCTGCAGCTCGAGTGGACTGCATGATGTTTCGCACGGCCGCGCAGCGCTGTGGCTTGGCGCCCGTCGACGGCATTGCGGTCATCGCGACAGGTCTGGTCACGCATTACCCGCCGCAGGGTCGCACCCAAGTTCAGTGCTCTCGTTTGGATCTCGCAGGCGCCGGCGATCTCGACGCGCGCTTTCGACAACTCTGCACAGAACTGCGCGGGCTCGGATATTTCGATGAATCGACCAAGGTTGCGATTCCCGCGATGCCCATGTGCATCGCTCTCCTGACAAGCGCAGGCAGCGCGGCAGAAGCAGACTGCCTCGATGCCGCGGCGAAGACCTTTCCAGCGACGAAAGTGATCGCCGTCGATATCAGAGTTCAGGGGGCAGTTGCTGCGGAGTCCATCGCAAGGGCGATCGCTGCGGTTGACGGCTCTGCGGTGCGGCTCGGGATAGATGTCATCCTGTTGGTGCGCGGTGGCGGAAGTCGCGAGGACCTCTGGGCGTTCAATGAGCGGGTTGTCGCCGATGCGATCTATCGCTGCCGCACGCCCATCGTGACAGGAATCGGTCACGAGAGCGACACTTCGATTGCAGACCTCGTCGCGGATGTTCGTGCGGCGACTCCATCGCGCGCTGTCACTGAGATCCTTCCACGGCGAGAACTCCTCCGCGAGCAGATCGACGGGGTAAGCCGGCATCTCACACGGGCGATTCGCAACTCAGTTGATCGTGAGCGGAGTCGATTGGAGTTGATCGCGAAGTCTCGCGGTCTTTCCGATCCCGCGACCGGGATTTCAGTGCATCAGGAGCGACTCGCGCGAATGGCATCTGCACTTGCGTCGGGAACCCGCCAGCGAATGAGCCGAAACGAGCAAGCGTTGGTCGGGTGCGCAGCGCGACTGGCTCAGCATCATCCAGCCCACCGAATGCGATTTGCGACAGCGGCTCTCGGGAGCGCGACTGGCAACTTTCAACGGGTCATGCGTGTCAGGCTTGGCTCAGCCACGGCGCAGTTCGAGGCGGCAGCGCGCACCCTTGAAGCGATCGGGCCTGCGGAGGTATTGAAACGTGGCTACTCCGTCACACTTGATCGCAGTGGTGTTCCGATCCTTCGCGCATCCGCTGTGCATGCGGGGGAGACGATCGAGACTGTCATGACTGCAGGTCGAATCATGAGCGTCGTGTCGAGTACGGAATCGAATCCCGCATGCGACTTCAGTCCACCTCATCCACCCGAGACGAGTTGACTAGACTGCCAACCTCCTATGACCGAGTCGAAGCCATCTAAAACTGGATCGAAAACAACTTCGAGCAGCGACGATCTCTCGGCAATCTCATACGAAATGGCGCTTGAGGAACTCGAATCCATCATTGCAAAGATCGAGGCTGGCCAGATTCCCCTCGAAGAGAGCCTGCGCCAGTATCGCCGAGGCGCCGCACTCGTACGCCGCTGCCGAGATGTGCTCGATGGAGCACGTGCTGAGGTCGAGCGCATCGCTGTGAGTGACCTGCTCTCTGGCTCGGACGGGACGAAGGCGCCCTAGTCTTGCTCGCGGTGATGTCTGACACCCTGTTGATTTGGATTCCACACCTGCTTGGCTTGGGGTTTGTCTTTGCTTTTGGTGCATGCGTAGGAAGTTTCGTCAACGTCGTATCGATGCGCGGTCCCGAAGGAATGAGTGTTGTTTCACCGCCGAGTCGATGCTCGATTTGCGGTCGGCGGTTGGCTTGGCATGAAAACCTCCCAGTCGTTGGGTACTGCATCGCGCTTGGAAGGTGTTGGTCGTGCAAGGTCAAGATTCCTGTGCGTTACCTCGCGCTCGAAGTCGTCGTTGGACTGCTCTTCGCTGCTTTCTATGCAACTGTCTTCGTTGCGGAGACGCGGGGATGGTGGGGGAGATACGGTGGCTCGTGGTATCAAGCTCAGGGATTCATTCATTCGATCCCAGCGTTTGTGGCCGTTGTAACCCTGATAGCAGCTCTCGTCGCAGCGACGCTGACCGACCTCAAGAATTTCACAATCCCTCTGTCGATCACGTTGGTTCCGACGGTCGTTGGACTCGGAGCGTGGTTTGCGCAGGGGATTGTTTCGGCAGGGGCGGACGCGTCGAACTGGCCGATTCCGCTTGCAGGTTGGTCGATCTGTCTGGCAGTGACCGGTGCCGGATGCGGTGTCGGCATTTCACTTGTGCAATTGGCACGAGGCACGATTGAAAGGTCCTTCAGCGACTATCACGAGTTTCTCAAGCCTGGAGAAACGCTCGCTGAATACCCACATGCGAGGCGTGAGATGGTGCGAGAGTTGCGGTTTCTTGCAGCGCCGGTTGGGCTTGGAATCCTCGGGTTGTTGGTCGGCTGGCAGTTTGGCGGCAGCCCGCCACTGTGGCTGCAAAGCCTTGGAGGGGCGGCCTTTGGGTACTTCGTTGGGGCTGGGATCATGTGGGTCGTTCGCATCATCGCGACGTCGCTCAAGGGCATCGAGGCGATGGGAATGGGTGATGTTCACCTCATGGGTGCGGCAGGCGCAACGCTTGGCTGGATCGATCCAATCGTCGTTTTCTTCCTCGCGCCGTTTTCTGGTTTGGCGTTGGTGGCTGTCACCGGAGCAATCGGTTTGATCCGAAAGGGTGGCGTTCGGAAAGAGATCCCGTACGGCCCTCACCTCGCCGCGGCCATCGTGGTGGTGATCTTGTGTCGACCGATCGTCTTGGACGGCGGGCGCTTGCTATTCCCCGGCTTGATTTCAGCAAAATCATCTTTACAAGGTGAGGTACGTCAGGTCAAATAGACGCACGCCATCGGATTGGCCGATTGCACAAATTACTAGTTTGGAGAAAGGACTCTCAAATGAATAGAACACCTCGACTGTGGATTGTTTGTGGCGGTATCGCGCTCGCGTCTTTGACTGTCGGTTGCGATAGTTCAACTCAGCGACAGAACGGAACCCTGCTGAGCGAAAATGAATCGTTGAAGCAGCAACTCGCCACCAGCGCTGCAGCGCTTGAGCAGGCAGACCGAAATCTTTCTGCTGCAGTCGCAAGGGCAGACGCGGCAGAGAGCAATGCGAAGTCTTCTCAGGGCGATGCCGTTCCGACGGATGCGGGCGCGTTCGCAGGAATCGAAGGGGTGACCGCGACCGCGCGCGGAGCGAACATCCATGTGTCGATTGAAGGCGATGTGCTGTTTGATTCCGGCAAGGATTCGCTGAAGTCCGGCGCGAAGAAGTCGCTCGACAAGATCGTCGGCATCATCCATGACAATTACTCTTCGAAGTCGATTGATGTCGCTGGGTTCACGGACACGGATCCGATCAAGTACTCAGCGTTCAAGAACAATTACTTCCTCGGATTCGAACGCGCGTACGCGGTTCGCGAGTACCTGATCTCGAAGGGAATGAGTGGCGCGAAGATTTCTGTGTCGAGTTTCGGTCCAGACCAGCCGCTCGATACGAAAGCGAAGAGCCGGCGCGTGGAAATTGTGGTGGTTGGGCAGTAAGCCGACCACGCAAGTCAACCCTGCCGCTAGAACTTGACGCCGAGCCCTTCGGCCTTGATCTTCTGAAGGAGTAGGTCGGCTTCGCCCAGTGTGTGTTTCAGCCGCTGGGCGGAGTCGAGCAGGGAGTTGTACAAGTCGGGGTTGTTCATCAATTGTCCAACGGTTCCCTTGCCGTCCTTCGCCTGCTTCATGAGTGCTTCGACTGCGACCAGTGACTGTGAGAGTTGGTCGAGAGTGGGAACCACATTCGAAGTGATCTGGGCTGCATTTTCTTCGAGCGCATGAATTGACGCTTTCAGCGCAATTGTTGTCTCGGTCGCCTGATCAATAAAATTCTGCGCCTTCCACACAGCACTCTTGGAGTCGGCCAGCAACTGCTCGTCGCCAAGCCACTTCTGTGCATCCTTCGCCAGCGTGTTGACGCTCTGCAGCGTGTCGGTGAAGACGCCAAACTTCTCATCCAGTTTGGACTCCAACGCCACGATTTTCTCATCGAGGATCCGCGAGAGCCGCCTTTCAAACCCCTCGAAATGCGCGGTCACGACTGCGTTGCCGTCCCGAGGAAGTGTCGCGCCACCCGCTTCGTAGTCGACCGGTATGGCCAAGTCCAATCGTGCAGTCCCCCCGATGAGACTCGTCGAAATTGCCGCCACCACTCCAGCAGGAATGTCGATCGAACCGTTGATTCGCGCAGTGATACGGACTGGGGTATCGCTTTCGATGGCGACTCCCACGCTTTGGACGTCTCCGATAGGAACTCCTGCAAGTGTGATCTGACTGCCAAGGCGAAGCCCCATTGCCTCATTCGCGTGAATTGAAACGAGATAACTCGGACGAAGCGAGGTGTCGAATTGATCGAAGAGCAGCAACAGGAACGAGAACCCGATCATTCCCAGGATGGAGACGCTTCCGATGATGAAATTCCGAGTGTTCTCTTTCATGGCGATCCTGAAGTAGGCGACTGACTCTTCGCAGGCGATGCGCCTTTATCATCGCCGCTTCCGTGAATTCGTGCCAGTTCATCCGCACCGAGTTCTCCGCGAAGGAACTGCCGAGCGATTGGATCCTGGGTGAGTTGGAACTCTTCGGGGGTTCCCTGAAGAATGACCTTGCCCTCATGGAGGAGAACCATTGAGTCAGCGATTCGATGAGCGCTGACAAGATCATGGGTCACAACAATGCTCGTGATTCCGAGCGTCTGCGCAAACTTCAGGATCAATTGGTTGATGATCTCCGCCCGAATCGGGTCCAGCCCTGTCGTGGGTTCGTCGTAGAGCACGACGCGCGGTTCGAGGACGACAGCCCTCGCGAGCGCGACCCGCTTGCGCTGCCCCCCCGACAACTCAGATGGCATCTGATCGATCGTGTCGGCGAGCCCTACGAGGTCAAGAACGCGTCGCACCTTTGAATCGATGAGCACTTCATCCTTCAGTTCATGTTCGCGTAGGGGAAACGCGATGTTTTCGCGCACCGAAAGAGAATCGAAAAGTGCGCTCTGTTGAAACAGAAACCCGATTTCACGTCTGACGATGCCCAACTCGCGTTCGCGCAGCCGATCGATGCGAGTTGTTCCAAACCAGACTTCGCCGCGGTCGGGGCGCATGAGTCCGACGAGGTGCTTTAAGAGCACGCTCTTTCCGCAACCCGACGCACCTAGCACAACGGTGATCTTGCCCCGAGGGAAATCGAGCGTGACTCCACGCAGTACATCGCGGCGACCAAAGCGCTTGCGAAGATTGACGACCCGCATGTCCACTTGAGGGCCCATATTGGCATCCTATGATCCCGCGCCTCAGCCATGCCCAGCGAACAACGAGATCTCGTGCTCCAAGGTCCGATCTTTTCGGTCGAGCGAATGGAAGTGACAGTTCGAGGCGGCGAACGGGTTGTGCGGCACTTCGTGCGTCACCCTGGAGCGGTCTGCGTGTTGGGGGTCCTCGACGATGGGAGGCTGGTGACGATTCGTAATTTCCGCATCGCAGTCGGCGCATGGCTCAATGAGTTTTGTGCTGGGAAACTAGAGCCTGGTGAGGATCCTCGCGCTGCTGCGCTGCGAGAATTGAAAGAGGAAACCGGATACGACGCAGCGTCCATCGAGTCGCTGGGAACCTTTTACACCTCGCCTGGATTTGCAGACGAAGTCATGCACGCGTTCGTCGCACACGGACTGACGCTATCGACCCAGAAACTTGAAGCAGACGAGCGAATCGAGGTCGTGCTTCGAACCGTCGACGAGTTTCGCAGGATGGTTCGATCGGGGGAAGTCTGTGATGGCAAGACACTCGCGACATTTCTGAGGTGGCAGTTGTCCAGCGACGCAGCCCCCGCGGCGCGAATGTAGGCTCACACGATGGGCGCACATGACCGCGAGTATTGGCGATCCGAGACTTCCTCGCCGCGCACGTTTGGGGGCGGAATCAGGTGGAGTGCAACAACTTGGATTATCGCCGCGTGTATTGCGGTCTTCGTCGTGGATTCATTCCTACCGCCCCAGTGGGTTGTGACAAGTTCGAAGTGGGAAGTCGGCGTTCCGATTGAAGTGCAGCGAAAAGTTCTCGATGGGACCATTCCAACACGAATGGTCACTGACGAGAACGGCGGGGCGCGTTCCTCGAAGATGCTTCAGACGGTCGTCATACAGAATGACGCGGGGGAGCAGTTTTCCGTTGCAACGAATCTGCGGCAGCCGATGCCGTTTCTGCAGAAGTGGCTCTACTTCTCGACTTCCACAGCGCTCTACTCGTCGATTCCAGGTATCGGGGTCAGCACGATGGAAGTCTGGCGATTCATTGGTTTCCAATTCTGCCACGCTGGGCTTCAACACCTGGTGTTCAACATGATTGGACTCTTCTTCTTTGGTCCGATCGTGGAGCGCTATCTCGGGATGAAGCGATTCACTGCCTTTTACTTGCTCTGCGGCGTGGCAGGAGCCCTTTTTTATCTCGTGCTGAATTTTGGCGGCTTCGTGCTGTCCGAGATGACATCGGGGAGAGTCTGGCTTCCTGGATTGCTTTCCAACGATCCCGATATGCCACTCGTTGGCGCAAGTGCAGGTGTCTTCGGGGTGATCATCGCCGCCGCGCGCCTCATGCCAGATAGCACAGTCCTCCTCTTCTTCATCATTCCAATGAAGCTCAAGACGCTGGCATATGGGCTTGTATTGATCGCGGTTGCAACGGTGCTCTTTCGGGGCGCCAATGCAGGTGGAGAGGCAGCGCACATCGGTGGAGCAATTGCGGGGTGGTACTTCATCCACCGTCCCGAGAGACTCCGAAACTTCTTCGACTTTCTCGGACATGTCGATCCGACCAGTTCTTTTCACAAAGCACGGCGCGTCCAGAAAACCACGACAGGCGGTGGTGGCGGTCCCTCCAACGCCGAGGTCGATCGAATTCTGGACAAGGTTCGCGGGAGCGGGCTCGGATCGCTGAGTGAAGCAGAGCGGCGGACGCTTCGAGATGCAACGCGGCATCGAAGCGATGGCTGAGCAATCCAGCAGCAGGCCGAACCGAACATGAGCCGCTCCCAATCGCTTCGGTTCGAGTTGCTGGGCACTTCCAACGGTGGGGGAGCGCTCCATCTGAGGCGCGGGAGAGTTCATACTCCCCATGGATCATTCGAAACGCCAGCATTCATGCCTGTGGCGACAGCTGCGGCGATGAAGGGGCTGACACCGACACAGGTTCGAGCTACCAGAAGCGAATGCATTCTCAACAACGCCTTTCACTTGCTGCTGCGCCCAGGTGCGGAGCGAGTCGCGCGGCTCGGCGGTGTTCACCGGTTCATGCGCTGGGACGGTCCGATCTTGACAGACTCTGGGGGATTCCAAGCCTTCTCGATGGCGCAGATCAACCGCATCGATGAAGACGGCGTGACATTCCGTTCGTTCATCGATGGCGCAGAGGTTCACCTCGGACCCGAGTCGAGCATGTCTGTCCAACAATCCCTCGGCGCGGACATCGCGATGGCGTTCGACGACTGTCCTCCTGCGGGGGAGCCTGCGGTCGCCGAGACACCACAGACCCAGCACCGCGCGCGGACGGTCGCTGCAAAGGATCGAACGCTTCGTTGGCTCGCCCGATGCATCGCCGCCCACAAACGGGAGGATCAAGCGCTCTTTGGAATCGTGCAAGGCGGAACTGATCTTGAACTTCGCAGGGCCTCTGTTGAGGAGACTTGCGCGCACGATCTCGCTGGGTACGCCATCGGTGGTGTGGCCGTCGGAGAGGGGACAGAAGCCATCGAAAGCGTCGTGCGCTTCACTGCGCCGCTCTTGCCATCGGATCGTCCCCGGTACTTGATGGGTGTTGGGTATCCCCGCGACATCGTGATGGCTGTCGAGAGCGGCGTGGACATGTTCGACTGCGTCTTGCCGACCCGAAATGGCCGCAACGGGATGGCCTTTGTCAGGACAGGCGCGATCCGACTTCGCAACGCCGTGCACGCTGACGATTCATCACCGATTGAAGTCGACTGCGACTGCGAAACGTGTTGTGGAGGCTTTTCGAGGGCATATCTTCGGCACCTCTTCATGGCAGGGGAGATGCTTGGTCCGACCCTGGTCTCGCTTCACAACATTCGCTTCTTTCAACGGCTGCTACGAGACATTCGGCGCGCAATCGAGGATGATGCGTGGCTTCAAATCCGCGACCGATGGCCCTGTGTGAATCAGGTTCAAGGTGGCACGCACGACACGACTGGAGCAACGGATGGTTGACACGATGATAATTCTCCCCCTGATCAGTTCTCTGCAAGACGCACCGCCGCTCCCTGGAGTGACGGTGAGTCCTGCTGCTGGTTCTGTTGCGCAGCCCGCCGGCACTTCAACGGGAGCCGCGAAACAAGGTGGCGATCCCTTCGGCATGATGTGGATGCTCATACCGTTTCTCGTGATCATGGTCTTGGTTTCGGTGATGGGGCAGCGACGCGATAAGAAGCGGCGCAACGCACTGATGTCCTCCATTCGAAAGCACGACGAGGTTCAGACCTCTGGTGGCATCATCGGATCGGTTGTCGAAGTGAAGGATGACACGATCGTGCTCAAGATCGATGAAAACTCAAATGTGCGGATGACGTTTGCGAAGAGCGCTGTTGTGCAGGTTCTTCCGTCGTCGACGAACGGGCAGGGCGCGAAGTCATGAATATCAAGATCTGGCCTCGGCTCCTCCTGGCCGTCATTGTCATCGGATTCTGCATCTGGCAGATCTTTCCTCTCGACAAAAAGATCCGGCTCGGGAAGGATCTTCGAGGCGGTGTCAGTTTGGTCTACGGCGTGTCAATGCCAGCGACTGGCGACTCGCAGCGGATTCTTGCGCAAGTGGTGGAGTCGCTCAAGCGACGTGTGAACCCGCAAGGAGTCCTCGACATCTCGCTTCAGCCACAGGGACTCGACCGCATCGAGGTCGTGATGCCTCTTCCTTCGCCTGAAGTTCGCGCGCTTGCCGACGAATATCGCAGCGGGCTCGACGCGCTGGGCGCACAGATGTTGATTACTCCGCGCGAACTGGACGAGGCGCTCTCAGCAGGAACGGCGACTTCGCTTGCGCCGGCTCCGCGAGCGGACAAGATCGCAGCCACGGGCAGTCGAAGCGACACTTTGATCGCGCTTCAAGCGGCGTTCGCCGAGGTTGCAGCGTCGCGCGTCGCCTATCAGCAGGCGATCGAGCGCAACGCGGACGCGACTGAACTTGGAGTGATTGAAGAGCGAATCGCGCAGATAGAGTTGAACGACCGAGCGCTCCGAGCGACGATTGCCGCGACCAATATCGATGTGGCGAGGCTCAAGCGGGCATTTGGTCTTTCGAATGTCCGACCTTTCGTGCGCGACGAGAAAGGTAATGTCAAACTCGCTGCGGACGGATCGCGCGAGACGACGTCGAGCCCCCGAGAGTTGGAAGTGGAGCAGTTGAAGTCGCAGCTCATCGACTTTTCGAAAGAGATCGATTCGCTGGCGCAGTTGCAGCTCGACTATTCGTCAAAGGTCACCGGATACGACGATCCAGAAGATCTCAAGCGACTCCTCCGCGGTGCAGGCGTGTTGGAATTCCATATCGCCGTCAGTGCCTCTGGTCCAGAAGGCGTCAATCCCGATGAACTGCGCAAGCAACTCGCAGAACGCGGACCCGCTGGAACGGATTCGCCGATTGCACGGTGGTTCCCGATCGATGATCCCAAGCAGTGGGGGGATTCGCCTCAACAGATCGCTTCGTTCCTTGAAGATCCCGTGTCATACCTGCGCAACCGCGACATGGTGGGGGCGAAGTACGACGGAACTCCCTACGCGCTGCTCTATGTCACCGATGCGATGAGCCTCGACCATCTTGGTGGGCGCCAGTGGTCGATGAAGGATGCCTTCAAGACACAGGATCAACTTGGGCGCGCAGCTGTTGCATTCCAACTTGATTCGTCGGGCGGTCAGTTGATGGCCAAATTGACTGGATCCAACATCGGTCGCCCGATGGGGATCGTCCTCGACGGTGAACTCTTCTCTGCCCCCAATCTGCAGAGCCTGATCCCAGGAAATGGGCAGATTACGGGCTCGTTTTCGACCGAGGAACTCGATTACCTGATCCGCGTGCTTCAGGGAGGCGAACTCGAAGCGAAACTCCTTCCCGAGCCAATTTCGGTGAGCATTCTTGGACCAGCACTTGGAGCGGACAATCTCTCGCGCGGTCTTTGGGCTGTCGCACTCTCAGCGATCGCGACTTCTCTCTTGATGGCGCTCTATTACTTCGGAGCGGGTCTCGTCGCTGACGTCGCCGTGTTTCTAAACGTCGCAATGATCTTCGGGATCATGGCGATGA
This sequence comes from uncultured Singulisphaera sp., assembly GCA_964356445.1. Taxonomy (GTDB): domain Bacteria; phylum Planctomycetota; class Phycisphaerae; order Phycisphaerales; family SM1A02; genus F1-60-MAGs104. The sequence continues at coordinate 12,584 of CAYHHO010000021.1, forward strand.
TTGATGGCACATTTACCCTGCCTGGACTCGCAGGCATCGCGCTCGTCATTGGTATGGCGGTGGACGCCAACGTGCTGATCTTTGAGCGCACTCGCGAAGAATTGATCGATCACAAGGAGCCGCTCAAGAACGCACTGACGCTGGGCTATTCACGCGCTTTCAACGCCATCTTTGACGGCAATGTCACCCACTTGATCGTGGCTGTCGTGCTTTACAAACTGGCAGCGACTGAAGTGAAGGGCTTTGCGCTCACGATGATGATCGGCGTGCTGACGACCCTGTTCACGGCACTCTTCTGCACCCGGGTCATGTATGCCATCTTGGTGAATTGGTTCGGCATGAAGCGGATGCCGATGATGCCGACCGTCCTTCCAAGCCTGATGAAGTTGCTGCGCCCGAATCTCGACTGGCTGAGCATGAGGTGGGTCTTCTGGACTGGAAGCATGGCGGTCGCCCTGATCTGCCTTGGGCTTTGCTGGTCCGCTGGTCGGTCAATGCTTGAGACGGAGTTCCGAGGCGGCGTCACGATGACTCTGATGACTCGCAAGGCAACTACTGGCGAGCGTGCGTCCGCTGGCGGACGACTGCTCCTGAACCGCGAGGATGTCGAGAAGCGGGTTCGTGAGATCGGCGAGAAGTCAGACAACCCGGTCATCGAGGAACTTCGCGTTGCAACCGTCCTGACGGTTGGCGAGTCGACTCCGGATGGTGGCTCCACTGGGTTCCAGATTAAGGTTTCAAACCCAGCTGAACTGGCGTCTGGGCAGACGGTTACAGAACCACTCGTGGCGGCAGTTGCGAGCGCTTTCGCCGAATCCCTCGACATCACGAAGCCAGTCACCTTCCTTGGTTGGGACCAAAATGAAGGGGCACTCCATAGTCAGGCAATCACCACTGGTGTGCTTGGCGATTCCATCGGAGACCCTTCAGTCAAGGCTTCCTCCCGCGACTTTGTCGGTGGTGTTGCCATCGTGCTCACGAATATTGAGCCGCCGTTGATGCTTGAGGACGCAGAAGGCCGGATCAGTCGGATGCGTAAACAGCCGGACTTCTCGGGGATCAGTGGTCGACCAACCCAGATCGTTGGACTCAAACTCGCGGACCCAGCGAGCCCTCAGAAGGGGTGGACATCGCTGGCAATCATGGTGAGCGAGCCAACGGCGCTCCTGACAAAGGTCGATGCAGCCACATGGGAGCGAGTCGTCGCGAAACCAGAGTGGCAGCTGGTCCAAGCCGCATTTACCTCAAAATTGAGCCTAGATCAGGTCAATAGTTTCTCCCCAGTCGTGGCAGCGAACCTCGCCGCGAGCGCGATCATGGCGATCATCGTCAGCTTGATCGGGATGATTCTGTACATCTGGCTTCGATTCTCGAGCCTTCGGTACTCGCTGGCGACGATCGTCGCCGTCGCGTTCAACGTCTTGGTCTGCCTCGGTGCGCTCGCGCTCACCCTTCGGATCGAGGGGACGGCATTTGCTCGGATGACTCTCATCGAAGGTTTTCGAATAGATCTCAATGTTATTGCAGGTCTTTTGACGATCATTGGATACTCATTGAACGACACAATCGTCATCCTCGACCGTATCCGAGAGAACAAGGGCAAGTTGCAGTATGCCTCTTGGAAGACTGTGAATGGCGCGATCAACCAGACGTTCAGTCGAACGATCATGACGGGCGGTGTGACGCTTGTGAGTGCTGGAGTTCTGTATATCTACGGCGGACCGGCACTTCAGCCATTCGCCTTTACTTTCATCGTTGGCTTGCTCGCGGGAACGGTCAGTTCGGTCGTGATTGCCGCGCCTTTGACTTACGTCGCAGGCGAAGATCATCCGATTCAAGACCTAGCTCGCGCAGGCTCCGGAGGGGTCGTCAACCCCGCTCCGGTCTGATTCATCACGGACGGTTCTTTCAAATCCTGGACATGGAGGTCCAATATGACTCGTGGAGCTAAGATTGTTGTTTTTTCAGTTGTAGGTTTGTTTGTTCTAGCGGGGATCTACTACGGTTTCGTAGCGCCGACTCCGACGCCGACGATCGATTCGGATTCAAATCCGACTGTTTTCGAAACCCAAAGTCTGACTCTCGACCCTTCGAGTAACTCTCTGGTGGGAGCGCTGCCAAACGCAGCAGTTCCAGCACCGGCGACTCCTGCTGGGGCGAGCGCATTTCCGTCGACTACAGATCCGGCATTCGCGCGTTCCACGAGCGGGGTTGATTCGACAGTGCCCGTTGGGACTGTTGCTGTGAGCCCAAATGCTGGTACCGGCGCGCTACCCGTCGTGCCTGGGTTGGCGACCCCGATGACCAAGTCATCGACGACTTTCCCGACCACGACTCTGCCTCTGGTCACGACGGAGCCCCAGTTCGTGCATGGCACTCCTGCGCCATCGACGGCGAAGAGCGTTGCAGTTACTCCCGCTCGGACAACGACTACCTCGACAGCCAGTTCCTATGCGATCCACACTGTTGTGGCCGGCGACACTCTCACCGGAATTGCAGGTGAGTGGTTCAAAGACACGACTCGTTGGGGAGAGATTGTTGCCGTGAACCCTGGTCTGAATCCTTCGAACCTCAAGATCGGGCAAAAGCTCAATCTTCCGGCGAAAACAACCTCGGTTTCTGCGAAGTCGACAAAAGCTGCTTCGACGACGGTCGCGCAGGCAACGGCGCCGAAAGCGAATGAGCATGTGGTCGTTTCGGGTGAGACCCTCGCGTCGATCGCCGACAAGTCTTACGGGAATCGCTCCAACTGGAAGCGGATCTACGAGGCGAACAAGGCCATCATTGGATCCAATCCGAGTGCACTCAAGGTCGGTATGCGGTTGACGATTCCTGCAAGCAAGAGCTGAGCGGACAAAGTCAGCAAGAACCATCCACGCCTCCCGTCGGCTGACTACCGGCGGGAGGCTGTTTTGTTTCGACCCTGCTATCGTCCTCCCCGCAATGGCATACACAGCTGTTTTGATTCCAGGTGATGGCATCGGTCCCGAAGTAGCGCAAGCAGCGTGCGACATTCTCGCAGCGGCCAAGGCTCCGATCAATTGGATCGAGTGCAAGGCCGGAGTTGCTGCACTCGAGGCAGGAGAGAGCGAACTTCTTCCGACCGCGACCTTGGAAGCGATCCGCACGCATCGGGTTGCACTCAAAGGTCCATGCACCACACCAGTCGGAGGTGGGTTTTCTTCAGTGAATGTCGCGATGCGCAAGCGGCTCGATCTCTATGGTGCTGTCCGGCCTGTTCGGTCTCTCAATGGGGTCAAGACTCGGTTCGACGAGGTTGACCTCGTTGTCGTGCGCGAGAACACCGAGGGTCTCTACGCGGGAATCGAGAACGAAATCACAGACGGGGTGGTCACGAGTTTGAAAGTCGCCACTCGCGCCGCGTGCACTCGGATTGCGGAATTTGCCTTCAAGTACGCCGTCCATCGGAATCGCAAGAAAGTCTCGGTGTTTCACAAGGCCAACATCATGAAGCTCTCAGATGGGATGTTCATTCGCTGCGCCAGAGAAGTACACGAGTCGAAGTTTCCAATGATCGAGTACGAGGAACTCATCATCGATGCCGCTTGCATGCGGCTGGTGCAGGATCCGACTCGATTTGATGTTCTGCTCATGGAGAATCTCTATGGCGATGTGATCAGCGACCTTTGTGCTGGGTTAGTCGGTGGGCTTGGTGTTGTCCCCGGCGCAAACCTTGGTGAGCACGCTGCGATCTTTGAGGCAGTCCATGGCAGTGCGCCAGACATCGCTGGGAAGGGATTGGCGAATCCACTGGCGATCACCATGAGTGCTGTGATGATGCTGAACTACATCGCGGAGAAGCACTCCGACGGCGAACTCGCGCGCACTGCGACTCGAATTCGAACCGCGTACGACCGCGCGCTCGTGGATGGCTGCAAGACTCGAGATCTCGGAGGTGCGCTGAATACCTCTCAATTCGCCCGAGCAGTCATCGATCGGCTGTAGGTTTCTTTGGGAGAGTGGTAGACGCGTCAGCGGTTGGATCTTCGCCAAGAAACCGTGCGATTTCGCGGTATGTCTGTCTCGGCGCGTCATACATAATCACATGACCTGCCCCGGGATCAGCACCCCCTCGGCGCCAGGGATCCCATCGCGGTAGACATCGAGCATCGAGGAATCGGTGATCTGATCTCGGTCGCCATAGAGAATGAGGGTTGGCGCCTTGATTGAGGAGAGAATTGCCTCATTGCCTTTGAGAAGGAACTCGCGCATCGTCTCGATGAGTTCGCCATGCTTCTGTCGTTGCGACAGGGCGCGCTCGACCAGATAAGCCTTGAACGGTGCGGGAACTGGTGGAGGCTTCACGAAGCAGAGTCGCAAGACCCGATCGAAGTCTTGACCGCTTTCGATTATGAGCGGATTTTCGCCCCGCTCGACTGCCGTCATGAATGCGTTGGTGCGCGGCGCGCGCACTCCTGCTGGGGACTGAAGGACGATTCGGCGAACGGAATCGGGATACGCAGCGGCGTAAGCAGCCGCAAGGGCGGCACCCATGGACTCTCCGACGACATCGATGCGACCAAGGTTGAGCGCAATTCGAAGCGCCTCGATCCAACGCAGATAGTCGGTTGCTGTGAAGGCGGGCTGATCGGGGCTGATCGGGTTCTCGCCAAATCCAGGTAAGTCTGGGGCAATGACCCGCCGTGTTCTTGCGAACCAGCGCATTTCGCCAAGCATTGCTTCCTTGCTTGTTCCCCACCCGTGCAGAAAGAGGATCGCCGTCGGCTGTTCCTGCGGAGAATCGCCTGTCAGAGTGGCGCCGCTGTCCAAGAGCGGTGTCCTCATTCGCTCGACATCGACGTATCTCAGCGAAACGCCGGCACCAAGACGACCCGCAAACGTGGCGACCTTGTAGAAACCGAGCGGCCAGTTCCAGAGGAGTACCGCTGTGCAAATGACGATCGCCAAAAGCAGCGCGAGGCTTCGCAGCGCGACAGCGAACAACTTTCGCTTGGTGCGACGCATCGGTTGCTGCCGATTCGAGTCGTCAGTGGTTTGGCTCACACCTTCGCCTCGCGCCACCACTGAGCACTCCGCACGGGGCGCAGGAGGGTTTCCACGGCCGCGCTTCCCGGATCACCGACTGCGCCCTTGCCATGGATGCACTGGCTGACCAACTTGAGGAACGATGCAGGGAGCGGGGCTTCCACATCGACGCGCTTCCCCGTTGTTGGGTGGGTGAATCCGATTCGCCAAGCGTGCAATCGAAGCGTGGGAGGGGCAGCGCGCTGGTCAGGCGGCGGCTTGCTGGTGTTTGGGGGGAGCAGCGATCGATAGATTCGATCACCTTCTACAGGCGCTCCCAGGAGCGCCAAATGAGCCCGGATCTGATGGAGTTTCCCAGTTTCAATCGAGCATGCGACGAGAGAGAGTTCCTTCGACGAAGCAAGAATTCGCCAGTGGGTGACCGCTGACTCGCCGCGCGGAGAGGGAACGCTGACCTTCATTTCTGCGCGGCGGACTTCTTCGAGTGGCTGACGGCAGCAGCCATGTTTGCCTGCCACCCGCCCCCGAGCGATAGCGAGGTAAGTCTTCTCGATGGACCTTCTTTCAAACTGCGACCGGATGTGGTCGTACGCACGTTCGTTCTTGGCGACGAGGATCACGCCGGAGGTCTCTCGGTCGAGCCTATGAAGCAGCCCCCAATCGCGGTTGACCCCGAGCCGTGCGAGTGACGTGCGTTCACGCGCGAAGAGTCCGTTCATGAGGGTGTCGTTGGCGTGACCAGCGCCTGGTTGCGTCACGATCCCCGCAGCCTTGTTGACCGCGATGACATCGTCATCGCTATAAAGTTCAGCGCACTCGATGCTGGGGTTGGAACTTGGCGCGGACGTCATCTCTCTATCATCGCAGAACGCGCATCGTAGAACACGACCTCGTACCACCACTTTCGAAATCGGATCATGCAACACATCAGTCAGCGACTCGCGCCGCATGGCGAATCCATTTTTAGCACGATGAGTCGCCTTGCGCTCACCCACAATGCCGTGAATCTCGGGCAGGGTTTCCCAGACTTTGATGGTCCTGATTTCGCCAAAGATGCTGCAAAGCGGGCGATTGACAGTGGATTTGGGCAGTACGCAAGGTCGTTCGGTCTCGCCGAGACAACCCGCGCCGTCGCGCGGTGGTGCGAGCGGACGACTGGGCACCTCGCCGATCCTCAGAGGGAAGTCACGATCACCGCAGGCTGCACCGAAGCGATCGCCGCTGCTTTGCTCGGCATGCTGAACCCTGGAGATGAAGTGATCCTGCTCGACCCCGCGTACGACTCCTACGGCGCGTGTGTCGCGATGGCAGGGGGGATTGCTCGGCGGGTTCGACTGCAAGGTCCTGCCTTTCGGATCACCGAGGAGCTTCTGCGACCTGCCTTCACCACCAGAACGCGAGTGATCATTTTTAACTCGCCGCACAACCCAACTGGCAGGATGTTCGACGAGGATGAGTATGCCATCGTCGCGCGGCTTGCGCACGAGTTTGACGTGGTCGTTCTTTCAGATGAGGTGTATGACGCCATCACATTCGCGCGCCCACATCGGTCGATTGCGGCATGCCCTGGTATGCGCGAGCGCACGATTGTGCTTGGCAGCATTGGCAAGACCTTCTCGTTGACAGGTTGGAAGATCGGCTGGGCTGTAGCCCCCGAGCCGCTGACCCACGCAATCCGGTCAGCCCATCAATTCCTGACATTCTGTGCGCCGACGCCGCTTCAGCGCGCTGCCGCGGATGCGATCGATGCGGTTTGCGACAACGGTGCATACCTCGAAGAACTCCGCGAGAGCTACATGCAGCGGCGAGCGCTCATGCTCGAGATCCTTGAGGAGGCCGGGCTGAACTGCATCCATCCCGAAGGTTCGTACTTCATCCTTGCCGATGCAATGGAGGCAGGTTTCCCAGACGATGTGACCGCCGCGACCGCGCTTGTCAAAGCGGGAATTGCGACTATTCCAGTGAGCGCCTTCTTCAGCACTGAGGATGCGGATCGCCGGTGGCTCCGGTTCGCCTTCTGCAAGCAGGAATCCACGATGCGCGAGGCTCAGAGGCGCCTCGCTGCGAATCCGCCGCGCACCTTGGCGCGAACGAACATTTGATGTATGCTGTTCGCCCCATGTACGCGATCATTGAAGACAGTGGAACACAGATTATGGTTCGCAAGGACGATGTCATTGACGTCGACCTTCGCAAGATTCCTGAGGGCACGACGACGCTGACCTTTGACAAGGTGCTTGCTGTTGGTAAAGAGGATGGATCGGTTGCGTCGCTCGGCGCTCCATACATCGCGAAAGCATCCGTCACTGCTGAACTGATCGGCATCAAGCGTGGTGCGAAGACAACGCTGAACAAGTACAGCCGGCGAAAGGGATACCGAAAGCAGCAGGGTCACCGCCAGTCGTACGTGCAGGTGAAGATCTCTGAAATCGCGATCTGATCCGCATTGATGTCACCGCGCGTGTCAGCGCGATGGCATTCCCGAGTAAATCCTTCTTCGAATGAAGTTGTTGCCGCGCGGCCGACCGCGTGGCTACTCTGTGCACGTGGTTAGGCAATCGCCCCCGACGTCTCGTTGGGCGAGGAAAGTCCGAACACGGTAGGACACGGTGGTGGCTAATGACCACCAGCCAAGGCGCAGGCTCGGGACAGTGCCACAGAAAAGAGACCGCCGGTTCCGCGAGGAAACGGTAAGGGTGAAAAGGTGCGGTAAGAGCGCACCGCTCCTTCGGTGACGAAGGAGGCAAGGCAAACCCCACCGCGTGCAAGCGCAAGCAGTCCTCTGGCGGTTCAACCGCCACCTGCTGTCCGCAGGTTGAGGACGGGTAGCGTGCTTCGAGGCCATCGGTAACGGTGGTCCAGAGAGAAATGATTGCCGCCCGCAAGGGAACAGAATTCGGCTTATGACCACATGCGCTGGGCGGATCCGCAAGGATCCGCCCTCTTGCATTCCCGCGATGACTTCTGCAATACGGACGGGTACAAGTACTTGCGGATCTTTCTGTGCAAAGACGCACGATCAAGGAAATCGTGAGACAAGAGTATTGAATTGCAGATTGAAATCGTTAGACTCGAACTTGTCATGAATCCCATCGCAAAGACCAACAGCATTCAGTCCTACACCATGCTCCTCTATCGGAAGGCGATTCACCCCGAATTCTTTGCCATTGAGAGCCGCCAGCGCATCGAACACGCTGGACTTGAGGCGGAAGCATGGATTTTCAAGGGCGGGCACGCGATTCGATTCCAGCAGGACAAGGTTTGCATCTGCGAAGTTGTCACTGACCATCCGCAGGCGCTCCCAGAGCGGGGGCTCTCGACCAATCTGGTCTGCGCTGGCGAGCACGACCACGAAGAGAGCGTCACGGAAGTTCTGACTTTCATGACCACCATTCAGACCGAAACTCTTGCTGAGCACCTGTATTTGGGGACCTACAAGGAGATGCTCGCGCACGGTCGCGAGAATGGATCCCTCGTGGTTGACTGGATCGACCCCGGTACCGGCAAGGCAAACCTCTCTGTTGTCGATCTTCAGCAGAACCGCAACGCGATTCACGCCCAGAGCTGGCATCTGCGCAGCGACTGCGGCATGGTCCTGCGAACCCAGTCGATGTTCCAGTCGACGGAAGTTGCGCCGAAGTTGGGCGCAAAGGCTGACGGGCGACGTCTGAAGTAGTAGGTCCGCTGACGAGGATGGTGGTGGTCCGATGCCTGAGTTGCCTGAGCTGCCCGAGCGCTCCAAACTCCTACGAACATCCGCACTCCAATTGATCGAAACAGATCGTCTGCTTGGCGCGGTCGATGTGCCCATGACCTCCAGCCGAAGCAGCGTCGTCCTTGTTACTTCAAGCCGGGACCAGTCAACCAATCTGGCGAACGCGGCGCCTGTGCAACAACAGGCTGCGACGATTCCCACGCGCATTCCATCCGCACTCGGGGATGACAAAGTGCTGGCGCTGCAGACTCTGCGTGAGAGCCACGATCAGGAGTGCGAACACTGCACGACCGCTCGCGCGCACACGCAAATCGTCTTTGGCGAGGGGAACCCAGATGCTGACATTTTCTTTGTGGGGGAAGCGCCTGGAGAAACGGAAGATCGTGTCGGTCGGCCATTTGTCGGGCGAGCCGGCGCGAAACTTGACGAGATGATCAGGGCAATCGGGCTCCGGAGGGAAGATTGCTACATCGCGAATGTGCTCAAGAGCCGCCCGCCAGAGAACCGCACGCCACTTCCGCTCGAGGTCGAACGGTGCGGACCCTATCTCGAACAGCAACTGATCATCGTGCGTCCCAAGGTGATCGTGACGCTTGGCGGTCCAGCGACGAAGTTGCTACTCAAGGTGGATGTCGGAATATCCAAACTTCGTGGAGTTTGGAGCGTCTGGACTCCGCCCCCCGCGAGCGGCATTGATCCGATTGCTCTCATGCCGACCTACCACCCCGCGTACTTGCTTCGAAACTACACACTGCAGACGCGAAGCGAGGTTTGGGCTGACCTCAAGAGTGTGATAGAGCGCGTCACCCGCTGAGTTTGCGGTCCTGGATGGACGGCGGCCTGGGTAGCCAACGCGACTCGAATCGAACACTTGCGAAACCTTTTATGGGGGATCCGAGCAACTCTTCGCTCGGTCCGCCGTAGAGATACTGGCGATACAGCCGACGGTTTGAGGCTCGATCACGCGAACTCGGGCGACTCGAACGGCGGCAGATCCCTGTCCGAGCCTTGAGAGATGGGACCCCTGATGGCTGGGTCCCTGATGGCTGGGCCCCTGATGGATGGGGCCTAGCAGCTGGAGGGAAGGAAAAAGGGTTCGGTCAGTACTTGTTTTACCCCACGAGGAGCCTGCCGCGAACTTGCTTTGCGGCGGGCTCTTTTTATTCCAGAGCGCAGGAGCGGGAATTGAGAATGATGGTGACCGGTCCATCGTTCACAAGCGACACGAGCATTGACGCACCGAACTCGCCTTGGCTTGTCGCGATGCCGATCGCTGTGAGGCTCTGCGCAACTTCATCGCAGCGAATCTTTGCGAGTTTCGGTTCTTCTGCATCGCTGAACCCGGGGCGGTGACCACTCGACAAGTCTGCCAGCAATGTGAATTGACTCACGAGGAGAACGGATCCGCAGCACTGTTGAATGTTGAAGTTCATCTTCTCGGCTTGGTCCGGAAAGATTCGAAGCTTCGCAATGCGATTCGCCATCCACGTGACATCGGAGTCGGTGTCTCCGCGTGCAATTCCCAGCAGTACCAGCAAGCCGTGCGAGATCGCCCCGACGATGCGCGTTTCAACGCGCACCTCCGCCTGCGAGACCCTCTGCACGACAGCGATCATCGACTGAGTCAGACCTTCATGAGCGCAATGGCTGCGCTGGAAACGAGCGCATTGCCCTGCGGATCAGACTCGACTGGGCTCTGCGCGTACTCCAGCAATTCGGGCAATCCGCCCGTGACAAGTTTGGACGCGGTCATGTTTCCGATGCTGCACCAGCGCTGATGATTGCGATCTCTTGTGACTTTAAGGAGGAAACTATCGATATTGCCCTCGAGATAGGTCGACAAGAGCGATCGGTCGTATGACTCAACCTGCTTTCGTATCTCGAGCCCGACCGGAGTTTCATCGCCAAACTGTGGTCCAACGTGGCTGAGATCCGCGCTTGCAATCACAAGCGTCCGTCCGGGCGCGCCCTCGATCGCCCCACGCAGTGCGGGAACGAATTCATCAAATGAGACCCGTGCTCCATCGTCCGAGAGCATCGGAACCAATGGGTTGGAGACGAGGGCGCCCACGACTGGAATTTTCCCAAAGACCGCATGAATGAAGGGGAGCTGGATCGCGATGGAATGCTCTCCGAGCAAATCAACTTCGTCTTTGAACAGCCGCTCGCCGAGAGACTTCGCGAGCGCCTCGAGAAGCGCAGCGTCGGGACCAAACACCCCGAATGGACTCTGGAATCCGCTGCGGCTCATGACGATTCCGTCTCCCGCACCGAAGTGGTTCGTTCCAAGCACAACAACGCGGTCAACCTTGGCGTCGGGTCCGAACGCTTTGTACGCCGCGGCGAAAGTCGAACCTCCGCGCGCGTAATCAAGATGCGGTGCGACAATTCCGAGCACGTCGCCGTCGAGTTCTGGATCCTCAGCGGCCGCAAGCAGATTCTTGATGAACGCCGTTGCAGTTTCTGAATCGCTTCCCGCCGCCTCTGCGGCACCGGCTGGGAATGCTCCGGTTGATCGCACTCGATCCATCGCTTCCTTTTCAAGTCGATCGCAATTGGGTCCCCACAGCAGCCCACCTTCGTCGAGCACTCCGACGAGTTGGATCAAAAAGTCCTTTGGCGCGCCGGTCCGCTCGCTGATCTCGTCGATGGAATGCTCTCCCCGAAAGACCCCAAGCAATGGGAGAAGTTCAGGCGGAACGACTGGGCTGTTGCCATCACCACGAAGGTTTGAGGGGTCCCGGAGTGCCATGAAGAGTTTTTTCTCAGCGTTATGCACCGGAATCGGCAGAAAAACTCGGACATGAGGGCGTTCGCGATGAGCCGGGATCTGTTCCATATGTGCTTTCGAGTGTAGGGGAAGGCAGTTTGGACTTCGATTGTCAGATTGTAAATCCGCCAGATTGCGGCGAGCGTCTTCAAGTCAGACTGCGAATGACCGATACAAGTTGCGCTGCCACCCCGTTGCAGGTCGGTCTATACTCACCGACCCTGCGCTCGCGTGGACGCAAGTTCGATCGACTCAGGTAACAAGTCCGCCCACCGCACGCAAACCAACGAACACGAACCGAAAAGGAAGCCTTCGATGATGACTCACGATTCTCGCCACAGCCTGTTGCTCGTACTCGCACTCGTTTCATCCACGACAGCATTCGCGTTTGGGCAGGCAGCGCCCCCCGAAGAGGGCGGATCGGTGATTCCACAGAAGGCACCAGGAAGCACATCTGACGGTGTCCTTTCAACTCGGAACCAGAAGCCCATTTCTGCGAGGGATCTCACGTCGAGCAAGCCATCCATTCAGGCAACTGATGGCTCCGCGCTTGTCAAACCAGCCCCACAGGGAACCGATGCGCTCGTTCCGTCGGGTCCTCCGCCAATTGTGTTTGAGCCAGCGATTCTCGACCTCGGCGAAATGCAGGCCGATGTTCCGAAGACCGGAAAGTTGTTGATTCGAAATGTCACCGACAAGCCAGTCACGATTGCACGTGCGATTCCTGGCTGCGGTTGCACGACTGCGAACGCGCCAAAAGATCCGATCCCAGCGGGTGGATCGGTCGAAATGGAAATCACCTTGAAGCCTGGACCAAAGCAGGGAGTCAAGATGTCCAAGCGCGTGACCTTCCAGATTGAGGGTGCCGCACCAATCGTGCTGTCTGTCGAGGGAGATGTGAAGGCATATGTGACGATCGCTCCTGATGTCATCGACGGTCCAGCGAAGGCGGACAATCCAGGAAACCTTGACGGGAAACTCGTGCTCGCCTCAGTTGACGGAGAAGCATTCAAGGTCACGGGAGCAAATCCGCCTGTCCTTGCGAGTTTCAGCCCCGATGCAGCGGCACAGCACACACTCAACATCGACTGGCCAAAGTGGGAGGAAATGGGACGAGCGATCAAGGTGACGGTGACGACCGATCATCCCAAGGCGGCCTCACTCAGCGTGATGATCAAGCGCCCTGTGGCCGTTGGGGAGCGACCGCTGCCTCCTGCAGCGACGCCGCGTGCTCCGACCGCGCCAACGAGTGAACTCATCATTGCCGTTCAGCAAGGCAACACGGTCAAGGTCAAGGAACTGCTCGCAGTTCCCGGAGTCGACCCCAATCAGGTGGATGTTTCCACAGGGCGGACTGCCCTCCACTGGGCTGCGAAGGAGAACCGCCTCGAACTCGCCCAACTTCTGATTGACGCGAAGGCGAATGTCAATGCAGCGGACCGGACCGGCAAGGGTCCGCTGACGCTTGCAGCAGAGTCTGGCAGCGTCGATACGACGCGTCTCCTTGTAGACGCGGGATCGAGTCTGACCGCACGCGATTCAATCGGCGGCACTGCGCTGAGTTGGGGTTGCGGACTGGGGTCAGCCGAGACCGTGAAGATTCTCATCGCCAAGGGCGCCGACACAACAATCATTGATGTCAACGGACTGACTCCTCTGATCTGGGCGGCTGGAATTGGCAAGCCCGAGACGGTGGCGGTCCTGTTGGCGGCGAATCCAAATCTCGACCTCGAAGTCAAGGACGGCGTCACGGGTGACTCTGCACTCATGCGTGCGGTGCGCAGCGGCAAACTTGAAAGCGTCGAATTGCTTGTGAAGCACAAGGCCAATGTGAACTCGGTGAACAAGCAGGGGTACACGCCACTCCAACTCGCGGCGCTCTCGGGGACGATGGCGAAGGCGAAGTTGCTGATTGATGCCGGTGCCGATCTGACCGCGAAGGATGCAACAGGTTTGACAGCGCTCGACTTGGCAAATCGCAGATCCGATGACACCGGCAAGGAAATCGCAGCGCTCCTTGTATCGAGCGGTGCGGTGCCTTCCGCGCCAGCGCCGGCTCCGTCGACTTCGACACCGTCCGCTCCGCCAGGGCAGTGATCCGAGTATCTCGATCTGCCTGAAGAAAACCCTTCAATCCCCCGCAAACGCGGGGGATTTTTCTTTGTCTGCGGGTCTGTTCGCGGGCGCGCTGGCTGCACCACTGGAGTTCGACGCGAGTCGGAACTCGCGCGCCCCTGCCTCGGGGCAGACTGTTCCTGCCGCTAAAGTAACCCAATGACCTCCGCAACCCTTTCCGCGTGCTCAACCTCCGCTGCAACTTTGAAGGCATACGAGAATCTCGTAGATCTTGTCCGCGAAGCCGAACTCGTTGCGTCGACCGAGGCGATACTCACTTGGGACCAGGAAACCATGATGCCTTCGGGAGCGGTCGAACTTCGAAGCCGCCAGTTGTCGCTGTTGGCACGCCTTCAGCACCAGATGTCGACGAACGCGCGGGTCGGAGATCTGCTTGCGCAGTGCGAATCGGATCGCGACTTCACTTCAATGGACTCAGTTGAGGCCGCGAATGTCCGTGAGATCCGCCGAGACTTTGACCGAGCCGTGAAACTTCCGGAGCGATTGGTCAGCGAACTTGCTGAAGTTTCTAGCAAGGGTCAGCACGAGTGGGCGCAGGCTCGCAAGGCGAGCGACTTCAAGCGGTTCCTACCGTGGCTCGAAAAACTTGTCCACCTCAACCGCGAGAAGGCAGCATGTCTGGGAATTCCAAGCGGAGGCGAAGCATGGGACGCGCTTGCAGACACATTTGAGCCAGGCTGTACAGCAGTCTCTGTCGAGCGAGTCTTCCACCCGCTGCGCGTGCGCTTGGTGAAGTTGATCGGGGAGATCACGGGAAGCAGCCACAAACCTGCGAACCGCTTCAACGAACTTCCGCTGCCAGTTGAGGATCAGGCAAAGTTCATGCGAATGGTTGTGGAGTCGATCGGGTTCGATTTTGAACGCGGGCGACTCGATACGAGTACGCATCCATTCTGCGGTGGATGCCACTGCTGCGATGTCCGCATGACGACGCGGTTCTCGCCGACATGCCTCAATGACGCGCTCGGCTCGTCGATGCACGAGGCAGGTCACGGGATGTACGAACAAGGGCTCTCTTCCACTGCGATGGGGACGCCAGCCGGGGTCGCTGTATCGCTGGGGATCCACGAGAGCCAGAGCCGCCTCTGGGAAAATCAGGTTGGTCGTGGGGTGCACTTCTGGAAGTGGTGCGCTCCAAAGCTGCGCGACGGTTTCGGCAAGGCGGTCGACGGATACTCGATCGACGAACTCTATGGCGCCGCAAATGTTGTGGAGCCGGGCTTCATCAGGGTGGATGCGGACGAAGCGACTTACAACTTGCATGTCATGGTGCGATTTGAACTCGAACGGCTGCTCATTTCGGGAGCGCTCGACCCGAAGGACCTGCCGCAAGAGTGGAACAGGCTGTACAAGGAGTACCTCGGTCTCACTGTGCCCGACGATCGACGCGGCTGCTTACAGGATGTGCACTGGAGTATGGGCGCGTTCGGATACTTCCCGACTTACACCCTCGGGACCCTCTATTCGGCGCAGTTCTTTGATGCAGCGAAGCGCGCCACTCCCGGTCTTGAAGCGGGATTCTCGCGCGGAGAGTTCGCGCCGCTGCTGCACTGGCTCAATCGAGAGATCCACTCGCACGGGCGGCGGTACTTGCCGCAGCAACTCTGCGAGAAGGTCACAGGGGCGCCGCTGAGTTCTGAACCCTATCTCAACTATCTCGAGGGGAAACTTCGTCCGCTCTATCGGATCTAGTTGGTGCAGGATGGTTGGCGGGGGTGGATGGCGCAGAGGGCTGGCTTTGCGTTATGCGAGAGGGCAGGCGACCAGTGACAGCGAGCGCCACCACGATGAGCGTCCAAAGCGGAATCATCGCGACGCCAGGAATCGCCTCAGCCATGAAGACAGCGAAGAGCACCATTGGTCGCCCGAGCGCGAGCCAAATGAGGAATCCCGTCACGAGGTCGATCCCAATGATGAGAGGGAGCGCGACGATGACGGCGGAGCCGAAGAAACTGATGCCATCTGAAATCAGGGCAATTGCAAGGGCAATCATGATGCGCCCCCATCCGAAAGAGAGGGCACTTTTCCCGTTATTTGTTCGCTCAAGTGCAGTCATTCTCTGTACCCTCACAAGACTCTACGCGCAATTCAAGGCAGGCACATGGCATACGAACAGAAGAACATCCGAAACGTCGCAATCATCGCACATGTCGATCACGGAAAGACGACCCTTGTGGACGCCATGCTGCGCGCCTCGAGCGCAGCGAGTGAGGTCGAGCAGGGGGCAGAGTGCGTCATGGATTCCAATCCGCTCGAGCGCGAGCGCGGCATCACCATCCTGTCAAAGAACTGTGCGGTGAACTATGCCGTGAAGGCGGGTCCGCACGCGGGGACGCCACTGCGGGTCAACATCATCGATACGCCCGGCCATGCTGACTTCGGTGGTGAGGTCGAGCGCGTGCTTCGAATGGCCGATGGGTGCCTCTTGTTGGTTGACGCGATGGAAGGACCGATGCCGCAGACGCGGTTCGTGCTGTCGAAGGCGCTCGAAGTTGGCTTGAAGCCGATCCTCGTCGTCAATAAGTGCGATCGACCCGACGCGCGACCCTCCGAAGTGGTGGACGAGGTTTTCGATTTGCTGATCGATCTCGGCGCAGACGAAGTCGCCCTCGACTTTCCGATTGTGTGGGCGTCTGGGCGCGATGGATGGGCGAGTCGCGACCGCGAAGATCGCAGCAATGGTGTAGACGATCTTTTTGCGACGATCGCGGAGCGAGTGCCGGCGCCGAAAGGTGACATCAATGCTTCGTTGAAGTATCTCGTCGTCAATCTCGATTCAAACGACTATGTTGGGCGACTCGGTATTGGCAGAGTCTTCGATGGGGTTTTGAAAGCGAACATGCCGGTGGTGGTGTGTAAGGCCGATGGTTCGTTTCAGAAGGCGCGTATCCAGGGAGTCAAGCGCTTCGAAGGGCTCGCTCGCCAGGCGGCAGAATCCATCGAAGCAGGGGATCTTTGCGCGATCGAGGGAATCACAGACATCGAGATTGGCGACACTGTTTGCTTGCCTGAAAGCCCCATGCCGATGCCGCGGGTCAAAGTCGACAGTCCCACTCTCCACATGATCTTTCGGATCAATGACGGTCCGCTCGTGGGGCGTGAGGGGAAATTCGTCACGAGCCGCCAGATTGCGGAGCGATTGGAGCGCGAATTGCGGGCGAATGTTGCCCTGCGAGTCTCGCCTGGCGAGAGTGCCGAAGAGTTCCATGTCTCAGGTCGCGGCTTGTTGCACCTCGGCGTGCTGCTCGAGACCATGAGGCGTGAAGGGTTCGAACTGACAGTCGGCAAGCCCGAGGTCATCGAGCGTGAAATCGATGGCGTGATGAACGAGCCCTATGAGAAACTCGCTCTCGACGTTGCGCAGGCCGTGATGGGCGGGGCGCTCGAGTTGCTTGGACAGCGCGGCGCCGAGATCACAAAGGTCGATATGCGGGGAACACGCACACATGTCGAGGCGGATATCCCAGCGCGCGGTCTCATTGGGCTGCGGACTCGCATCCTCAATGCGACAGGCGGAGAGGCTGTGATGTACCACTCGTTCTGCGACTATCGACCAATTCGCGTGGCTCCACGAAAGCGCAACAACGGGGTCTTGGTGGCGACCGAGGCGGGAACAGCCACGACCTTTTCACTTCTGAATCTCTCTGAGCGCGGAGTCATGTTTGTGAAGCATGGCGATGTCGTGTACGAGGGCATGGTGGTTGGCGAGAACAACCGCGACAAGGATTTGCATGTCAATGTGGTGAAGGCGAAGCCGATGTCCAACGTTCGCGAGTCGAACAAGGAAGCGACGGTCGTGCTGAAGTCTCCGCGTCCGCTCACGCTCGAGTCGGCGCTGGAATACCTCGAAGTGGATGAGTATGTTGAAATCACCCCTATTGCCGTCAGGATCCGCAAGAAGATCCTGAAAGAGAACGACCGAAAACGACTCGTCCGTCAGCAGAAGGATCGAGAAGCGGCAGGCGTCGGGGCAGACGACTAACTGTTTGAACGCGGTGCCTGCAAGCGGCACCGAAAGCAGCACCGAAAGCGGCACCGAAAGCGGCACCGAAACCGGCACCCGAAAGCGGCACCGAAACCGGCACACGGAAGCGCGGCGCCCGCGAAAGGACCTCCCGGCGCTCAAACATGCTCGCCGGCGGCGCGGACGCTTGCCGGCTCCGCAACTCGCGCGGGACCTTCTTTCGACGGGCTACACGGTTTGCGAGGTCCGGCTCTGTGAATGGCGACTGTCTGGCGGTACCGCCGTAGCATGGGACTGTGCCCACGATCGTGCAGAAGTTCGGTGGAACGAGCCTCGCCGATGCCGTCCGCATCCGCCGAGCCGCATCGCGTGTTGAAAGTGCGCGGAAATCTGGTTTCGATGTTGTTGTCGTCGCAAGCGCGATGGGCGCGACGACGGATGACCTCATCGGGCTCGCTGAGCAGGTCGCACCACTTCCTGATCGCAGAGAACTCGACATGCTCATGGCGACCGGCGAGCAAGCGAGCGTTGCGCTGCTCGCAATGGCGCTGCGCGAACTGGGTTGCCCTGCCAGCAGCCTCACGGGTGGGCAGGCAGGTATTCGCACCGATGGTGTGCATGGCCGGGCGCGCATCACGAGAATTGAGTGCGGACGGCTGGAGCGGTTGATCTCGAGGGGAGAGATTCCAGTCGTGGCGGGATTCCAGGGAACGAGTGATGAGGGGGAAATCACCACGCTCGGTCGTGGCGGAAGCGACACAACTGCAGTTGCGATCGCAGCAGCGCTTCGAGTTGCCGAAGCGGGTGGATACTGCGAGATTTTCACGGACGTCGACGGCGTTTATACAGCTGATCCGCGCCTTGTCCGCAGCGCCGTGAAGTTGCCGAGGATTTCCTATGAGGAGATGCTCGAACTCGCAACCCTCGGTGCTGGTGTGATGCACGCGCGAGCCGTGCTCTTTGGGGAAAAGTTTGGTGTTCCGATTCATGTGAGACATAGTCAGAAACCGGATCATGGAACGATGATCTCTCGGGAGAATCCAAATATGGAAGAACTTGCAGTTGTGGGTTGCGCGCTCAAGGA